>JAXLVO010000040.1:0-8988 GCA_046328975.1 Bacteriovoracaceae bacterium
AAGAGCTATAGCACAATAGTTACATAATTCATAGTTATTAATAATTAATCCCCATTGATATAGAAGATATATAGAATAGATAGCATCAAGATTTTCAAAAGAAATAATTTTTTCAAGTGTTGGATAACATATGGGTTGTGGACAACCTAATCCATCGGATATTACATAGCTGCGAATATCTGAAGATAAGTTATGCATGTCATTTATAATTTTATTTGATGTAAATTTTGTGTTTTCAATATCCCAAATAGGGTGTTGAATAATACAGGTTGCACCGGGTATATTTTTCTCAGTGCTTTCTTTCCATGATTTTTGAGGTGTAGATAAACCAAATTTATATTTTTTAAATAATTTATCTTCAGGTGAATGTTTAGAATTTGAATACATGAATTTATAAAACTTGTAATCATTTGTTATGTTTAAGTGCTTTAATTTTTTAGCTTCATTGAATAAATAGTCAAACCAAGTAATTGTTTTTGCATATTCCAAAATGCCACGAGCATTGCGTCCCATTTTTCCATTCCATACTAAAGTTGGGGTAAAGTTATTTAGTAATTATACCTCTTTTCTTTACCCCTTTAAACGTGCTTTTATAGTTTTAAAGCATTTTAAAGAGAGAAATATGGCACTAAAGCATAAACATAAGCCGATTACAGATGATCGGCTTTTATTGACCACTAGAGAGACAGCTAGGCTTTTAGGGTATGCAGAACAGACTTTACGTAAGTGGGCTTTATATGAAAATGGCCCAATTAATCCTATTAGACATGGACGTACTCTTCGTTGGAGTAAGGCGGAAGTCTACAAATTTGCTTGCTCACAAGAAGACTAAATTTGAAGATGATATGAGCTAGTTGCTCATATCTATTCATTAGACTGCTAGGCGAGTTAGGTAATGTAATAACGAATTATCTACAAGCCAGCAGAAAGTTTATTTGGGTTGTATAAATTTTATTTAAAGAGAACAATTACTTGAAGCTTTTAATTTGTGATTGATTGGGTGGGGTTAGAAGGCTTTAAAGCTTAACTCTGAATAATTTTCACTTTTGAAAAAATTCAATGCTTTCAGACTGTATGAGCACAAACTTCAAAGCTATCATCCTGCAGGTAAAAAAGTTAATCACAAATATACTTATAAATAATTGTCCTACGTTAAAGGATCAATAGTGTTAAAAATGCCAGTAGATGAAAATAAAATAGAATCTAGATTAAGAAGTCTTTCTGAAAGTATTGCTCTTATGCATATCGATTTTGCAGGATTTTTTGAGGAGTATAGCCTTAAAGAATCAATAGACAGTATAATGTTAAATTATGAAAGTGGTTCTTATACTAGTGCGATAAAATCATGTTCAGAACAATCATTTTTAATAAAAAATAATAAATTAATTGATCTATATAAAGCTGAATATGGTAAATCCTATTTTTCAAATTTAATCATTGAAAGCAAAATTGTATTTGAGTTGAATGTTGTTATTTCATATATTGCTCATAATTTACAAAAAAAAGGTTATAGTGAAAGCCATATTTCAACACTTTACTATTACTTTTATTTGTTACTAAAATTGATTTCACCGAAAAATTGTGAATATCGTGATGAAGATGGTTTTAGTGAGATTTTGGAATCGATTAATATATTTTTAATAAAATCATGTGAATCAATAGTTGATGATTTAGATGAAAAATTTGTTTCAGATTATAATAAAAAATTTAATAAATTATTTTTCTCGGTTACTAATATTGATAAAATAACTATAGTAAAAAAGATTTTTGAATATTTAAAAATATTCATTGTAAAAATAAAAAATATCGAAAATTTAAAAAACAATAAGAAAAGCACAAAGGCTAAATCAAAATTCAAAAGAATTAAAGTTAGTGACCCTAGTCCACAAGAGGCTATAAGTATTTGTGTTCCAGAAGGATCTTATGATTCTATTGAGGATGAAATATCTGAAGACGATACTCAAACAATCCTTAATGTTAAAGCTGATAGTGTTGCTGGTAGAGTAAGTGGGTATGTACAATCAGATAAAAAAATAGCTGAAATTATAATCAGGAGAAATTATCCTACAGTATCAAATCCTTCGTTTTTAGAACAAATTCTATTACGAAAAGTATTTCAGGTACTGATAGATAAATTTCAAGCTCAGCCAGACTCACAAGAAAGTGCTATTGCTGCAATGTTCTTAATGTCGTTATTTACTGGGGTGTCAGCGACACATTTTCTTAATATAGACCTTCTCTTAGAAGATCAGCGAATTTCTAAAGCTAAGGATGCAGATGGTTATCTTTTTAGATATTACGTTGGTTTAGATAATACTGAAAAAAGTAAGAATAGAACGCTAATCAACCAACTTTGTCTTACTACAGCACAGAATTGGGATATTCATGTTCCAGCTTCGTGGGTAGACACTATTTTAAATCATCAAAATTTGTTAATAGTGGATTTGAATTTGAAAATTAAAGACTGGTTCTCCAGATATTGTTTAGGTGTAATAAATATTGGTTCTATAGCGCAGCAACTACATTTCCATATGGCACGCATTGATCCTAAAGGCCTTTTGAAAGAATTTATTAAAAATAAAAAACTTATAGTCAAGTATTGATGATACTGTTTAGGATAAACCATATAGTCAACATATGGACTTGGCTTTTTGGTCAAAACACCACCGATCCGTCAAGGGGATTAATCTCATTACCTTGTATGCGTGATGCCAGATCAGAAATTTTGTCAAAATATTCCAATTAATTTCCGAATTTACAAGACAAACTTGAGTAAAAAGTCCAAGAAATTGACACGTATTTCAGCGTAACAGCTAGCGGCAACACAAAGTGCAGCATTCAACGTTCCCATACAGGTATAGTTGGTGATTATCGCACTTGCACCAAAAAACCATGAAAAAAAAAGTTACATGGCAAAAGGTTCGATTTTGCGTTTGGTATCGACTGTAACCGTAAGGTTTCCCTGAAAAAGGACAATGGTTTCAACTGCGTTTATTGCCGAATTTCCATCAGGCTAAGTGGTCTGGGCTCAAAGATTTTGGCTTTGTACAATTATTTTCTAAGACTCAGTTAAAAAGAACAGCAGAGGTTTTATATTGTGTATCAAGATGTGAAGATGATTTATTGTCCTTTGAGGGTTTTCTTTGCCATGAATTACATTCAAGTCATTGAAAAATAGAAATAATATATCATCGAGTGATTAAACAGGTTTGTCATAGAAAGTTTCAGGTAAGACGGTCTAAACTGATTTTGAATCATATTTTTTCAGCCTTGGATGGCCTACGTTGAGATACAAAAGAACCAGTTTGAGGGGATCTTTGAAAATGTATATCGTTGGCAGAAGAAATTATTTAGACCAATCATCAAAGACTTGCTTTGATGACTTTATTCTCGATAAAAATCATCTGCTACCACAGAGAATCTATAAATGATAGTGCGTAAGTCCTATAATACTGAAAAAAGTAAGAATAGAACGCTAATCAACCAACTTTGTCTTACTACAGCACACAGAATTGGGATATTCATGTTCCAGTTTCTGTGGGTAGACACTATTTTAAAATCATCAAAAATTTGTTAATAGTGGATTTGAATTTGAAAATTAAAGACTGGTTCTCCAGATATTTTTAGGTGTAATAAATATTGGTTCTATAGCGCAGCAAATCTCGGGCTTCCATATGGCACGCATTGATCCTAAAGGCCTTTTGAAAGAATTTATTAAAAATAAAAAAATTCATCATGAACCTGAATTAGCCTATGCTGTTTTCAATGCCATTGAAATGAATAAATATTATCAAAAATATCTTGAGAACGTCACTGACGTACAATTCCAGTCTAGTGATGATTCTAGCTCCGATAAAGCAATAGATTATCCTGTCATTTGGGAGCGAAACGAAAGAAAAATTGGGAGTAGGAAACTATGGAATACAAAAGATGCTCGGAATTTTATTCATAGATTAAAAAGTGATTTGGAGTCAACTCTCAATAATGAAAAAAAATCGCTTTATGAAAAGGTGAATAGTTATGCCATATGGATGTGGACAATTTGTTTATTAACTCTTGGTATCCGCCCTAATTCAGGTGCTCCAGGACCATTGAAGTATTACGATGCAACAAATGGCTTTTATTACGTTCATGATAAAAAAAGCGAAAGTCGTCCTTTTGGTCGTTATATACCGATAACCAGTTTTTTGAAAGAAGAAATATCGAAATACCAAAATTTCTTAATGGAACAGGGTTTAGCTAATAAGGTTGAAAAAGATACAGATTTATCCCTCATTTATATCATGGATAAAAGGAAAAAATTGCAGGAAATCACGGCAGATTTCGTCCAATGTAATTTAGAGTCAATGAATTTTTATTTGTATAAAAATTGGGCTAGACATTTTTTAATCAATTCTGTGAAGTTACCGATAGATATTCAAAAGACATTGTATGCACACGATAGTCTAGATCTTGGATTTAGTTATGGGTCTTCACTTAGTTTTTATGCATATAAAACGAAAATTCTCAATGCTGTTGACGGAATGTTGATTGAGCTTGGCTTGGTGATAAAAGTATGAGTAAATTATCATTAGAACTTCAGACTGACTTAAAAAATAAAGCAATAAATTTATGTTGTGATATCACTAAGTTATTTGATGAATTTAATTCTAAAAAGCGAAAAACTGATAAGTCATGGCGTAATCTTAATGTTAATACTCAAAAATTAATTGGAGTTATGCAACATGAACTTAACGCTCAACTTAAGTTAATGAGTGAAATACAGTTAAAAAATGAATATTTAACGTATTGGCGCGAATTGTGGTTTGTAGAAAAAACAAAAATTATTGATAAATATTATGATATTACGAAAGTGGTAGATTTATCGATACCTGATTATTTTATATCTAATAGTGCAAAAAAGGAAATTAATGCTACTCCACACAAATTAATAGAGGGTTCGCAATTAAATAATTTTAAGAATCAATTAGAGAAATTTTGGATAGAAAAAGAAGTTTTTAACTGTGATTCAGAATATTTTAAAGATATAGAAAGTAAAGAAAATTTATCTACTAATCTTTGTCTGTTGAGGATTCTATTTGCTCAGTTGACATTAAGTTTAATTTTTCACTCAAATTGTCCATTTGAAAATCATCTAGTTAGTATAGTTAAAACAGTCTTTAAAAACTTTACTGAATATGGTGTATGTGATCTCAGCCCTATTGATGGATTAGAATATATTTATGATGTTAAGGACGCATCAAAATTACAAGCAAATGGTTTTTTATTGAGTTATCTAATTCCAAATAAAAGATATGCAAATTTGTTTTTGGATGGGAATACGTACCAGAGTTGTCAGGTCAGTCTTGAACCTATTACATTGATTATTTTGAATAGATTAGTTGCCGAGATACCTAAAACACATTATTTGAGTTTAGATCAAATTTTAGGATTTGATATAAATGATACTAATAAATTTAAAAATTGGATGTTAAATGAGTTAAGAAAAATTTCTCAGAATAATGAAGTTGTTAAAAAATTTAAAGCTAAAGGGTTTATGGCATTTAACCATATTGATTATATTGCATGGAATAAGAGAAAGGTATCAATAGATGGGTTTTTATCCGCATTAAATGTAGGGAAGTATGCTACGTCAGCAATTTCAATAAATTACTTAAATCAGCTAGAGCAAAGATTAAAAATTCCTTTAGAGGAGTTAAGGATTCAATATGTCCAAAACAAACTAATTAAGAGTGAAAAAGTAAATCAGTTATCTTTTCAAGCCATTAAGTGTACGGATAATTTTTCTAATACTATGCCCAAAGAAGTAAAGAGAATTTTAAGGATAGGATCTAAAAGCAATGATCAAAAACGGTTCAAAAGATCTTTAAAATTTAATTTGGCAAAGGTAAGAAATGAATATGATTTAGAGTTTATTAAGGGCGAAAGTGATCCAGATATAGCATCATTAAGTGTTCAAATTTGTTTGCTAAGTTGGTTTGAAATGAATTTGACAAATGGTATTAAATTATCTTCTCTTCAAACCTACAAGTCGGTGTTTTCAGTAGAGCTTTATTGCTATGCTGTTGAACATTCAATTAATTTATTAGATGCAGATCAAAGTGATTTTGAAGATATGTATGAGTACATATTAAGCGTGAAGATAAAAAATGATAAAAATACCACACTTGAGGAAACTAACTTAGAGAGTTATGAAAAAAAGCATGATACATATTCAGCTGCTTTAAAGCAGCTTAAGGCATTTCATAAACATATTTCTAGTGTGTTCAATGCTCCAAATTTGGATGATTGGTTTTCATATTATAAAACAGAGAATACTCAAGTTTGTCGTAGCGGATATATATCAAAAGATATGTTTAAATACATTATTGATAAATTATTGCCTAACTCAAAAAGACTTTTTAACCTAAAGATGGATTGTCATGACTTACGAATGGTAAGAATGATATGTATTTTGGGATATCGTTGTGGTCTGAGAATAAGTGAAATTTTAGGGCTTAAACTAAGTGACTTAACGACGTTAAGCTTAGAAAAACATGAAAATAATTCTAATAAAATTGAATATTGGTTATTTGATGAAAAAATAGAGTTTTTGAAAATACAAATTAGAAATAATTATGATCGACAGCTTAAAACTAGAAATGCACAACGTGCTTTGTGTTTAAGTGAATTACTGACTGAAGAAGAATTGCTAGAATTTTGTCATCTGCTCAAAATGATAGTTATAAATAAAAAAGAAAATCGTATTTGTTTAGGTGCTAACCGGTTCATCTTTGAAAAAAATGGTGCTGGACTTATTAAAGCAAGTTCAGTTAGACAAGTATTCAAATGTTGTTTGGATTTAATTTTTGGTGATGAACAATATAATTTCTCTTTTCATACATTGAGACACAGTGCAGCGAATAATCTTGCTATTGTGTTGAAGGGTAGTGATCAACTCAGAATAGCTTGGACAGATTATTCAGATAATCATGTTAAAAATATTCGAAACTATATTTTAGCTGAATCGACTTCTTTGGAAGATAGAGCCGATGTTTGGAAACATTTGGCTTATATGTTAGGTCATTCATCGATAGAAATGACAGCAAACCACTATTTGCATGTTGGAATGATTTTGTATGCCGATGCATGTAATCGACAAGAAAATTACATACCTAGAAAGTTGTTACAGCATTTGCTACCTAAGCATACTAAAGCGGGAGTAGGTCGTAGTAAAAAGTTTATTATTGATATTAATATTTTGAATTACAGAAAAATATTATGTGATTATTTGAGAAATAGGGTAGGTTATAAAAATGAATTGACCCCTGATTATAAAATGAATGGTCACCAGTCACACTTTTTGGGAGGGGATCATACATTGAGCTTAGACCAAGATGTTTTTTTAGAAGAGCTAAATACAATACAAAATCCTATAGTTTTTAGTTCAGACTCCGAACTAAGAAAATTTTTTTTAGAATATATAGAATTGATATATAGCAATCGGTATTACACCCAAAAACGTGGGAATCATAAAAGATCCTCTGAAGAATTATTGGAGTTTCTTGCAGAATATGCTCAGCATGATAATTATCAAGCAATGCGTTTGATAAAACAGGCTTATGGTAAAGCTCAAGATCAAATAAGATTTCAGGATCAACTGACTCGGTTATCAAATCTTTTTCTCGATCATGTTTTGATTGTAGATGCTAAAATTAAATTTTATATTAGAGATGAAATAAGTTATGCAAATTATTTGGAGTTTTTAGTAAATCTAAAGGCAATTGTAGGTAATGATTTTTTTCGCAATATCTATTATAGAGAGCATGAATGGGAAGAATTTAGTAAAGTGATGAAGATTCGGAAAAATAAAAAATATGAAGTACTAGTTTTAAAGAATATTAATCCTAAAGCTAAGTATATGCAGATATTGATTTCTATTCTTTTTTATAGTTTGTCTTTGAAGATTGTAAATAAACATTTAGATACAGTTACTTAAGCTGCATATTGAGCAAGTATTTTTATATGTTGTACTTTAAATAAAAATATTTATACGTGCGTTAAATAATTTAACAGGTTTAAGAGTGCGATTTCAAAAAATGGAGGCGGACTAAATGAAGCATACGTATATAGATGTAGATCATTGTATTCAAGAAGCTTTACAAGGGAATATTGTCCACTTAAACGATAATTTATATTTTTTAAGTGCTGAAACAGCCTTACAGCAAGTCCTTATACCTGAGCATGTTTGCTGTACAGCACCATACTGGATCATTGGATATGAGTTGCCTAAACCGATTCAAAATAAACAGGAATTAGAGTCATTATTTGCATGGCATAACTTTTTTGTTAAATTTGCTAGCAATGCTGATGAATTTAAAGAGTTTAACCCTAGGGGCGAGTAATGAAACTTTATAGTGTCAGCCCTTATAGTTTTTAAATTCATCTTCATGAGTACATGATAACTTCAGTATTGACTGAATATTAAAGGATTATTTGTGAGTCGAAGTGTAAAGAGGCAACTCAGTTTCTTTTTAATCGTACTTTGCGGAGTAATTGCCTATAATTATGTGGCTACTCGTCAAATAGAACATACGGTGGTGAATTCTAGCGT
Source organism: Bacteriovoracaceae bacterium (assembly GCA_046328975.1). Lineage (GTDB taxonomy): Bacteria > Bdellovibrionota > Bacteriovoracia > Bacteriovoracales > Bacteriovoracaceae > JAXLVO01. Next base: position 8,594 of record JAXLVO010000040.1, read on the forward strand.
TCAAGAGCGAGAGCGAGCATTTATGCAAAAACGAGCTGAATACATAAAAAATCACGGTGAGACCAGTATGGCTGATCAAGAAATTAAGCAAGAATTGGCATTCAGAAGAGCACATTTTTTAATTAATAGTTCGTCTTCGTATCAGAGTGCTAAAGAGCAAGATCTTGAAAAATTTGTAAAGTGAGGTACATATTATGGTAGATCAAATTATTTCTAAAGATAATGCGAAAATATTCGCTGAATCCGCAGCAAAAAATTAGTAAGATGAAATAATAAAGTGTGACGATCTCAGGTCTATACTAAACGCAACTAATCAACCTCCTATGAAAATCGTCAGAACTGGTAAAAATGTCATGGAGTTTTTAGAGGATTGATTTTTAAGACATTGTTTTATT
>JAXLVO010000041.1:0-8984 GCA_046328975.1 Bacteriovoracaceae bacterium
TACTTATCTCTAATGACGAAGTTGTTAATGCTCTCTATCCAATAAATATAAATCTTTATGTTGGAAAAAGTGTTTTGGTTAAAAATAGTATTGATGATTGTGTGGAGTTGATTTCTACAACACTACCAGAACTTATTATTGCCTTAGTGGATGAGGCACCTGGTACTATAAACTTTCTTCAAAAAAATGGTATTAAAATTCCTACAATTGTAATTGGTGATTTAAATTTACCAAAAGAGATCACGTTTGTTACGTTATGCAAAAGCGAAAATAATTTTCAAGAAGTCATTAAAGCTGTTGCTAAGAATTTTAATATTACGGCTAAAATCATGGCGGAGAAAAAAGTACCTGATTATTATCCCATTTCTCTTAAAATTTTATCAAAACTAAATAGAGTTTCAGCTGATATTTTTATTTGCGATGGCGAAATGAATGCAATGTCGCTCTTTATTCAAATTGCAGATAAGGGCGACATCATAGAAAAAGTATTAAAAACTTGCAAAGAGCATCAAGTGGATACAGTTTTTATTGATTCAGAAGATCGCTTCAAAGTTATTCAAGAATTAACCGAAATATTAAAATCAGCACTTGAGGATGATAACTTAAAGCAGAACCAAAAACTAGCACTCCATGAACAAGGATTTGAACTTATAGGTAATCATATTGTCGATTTAAAAAGTCTCAATGAAGAGTTACTCTTTTTACATAAAACGTGTATTGAAAATGCCAAAGAGATTATTAAAAAGATTCCTGGACTTAAAAGTATAATTGATGATCTTATCAACAATAAGTCTAGTGTTGTATATACTCACAGTATCCTAATTAGTTTTGTTTGTGGGCATATGGTAAAACATCTACCTTGGGGTGGTCAAAGTCATGCTGATAAATTAGCCTATATCGCTTTTTATCATGACCTTTTCCTTGTTCCACTTTACAGAAAATACCCACAGGTTAAAATTGAAGAGGATTTTGTTAAAATAAAAGGAATCACTGATAATGATTATGAAACAGTACTAACTCACGCTAAACTTATTGGCGAAGTAATTTCAAAATTTCCAAGAACTCCAATTGGGGCTGACGTTATTATCAGACAACATCATGGTGAATTTCAAGGAACAGGTTTTGCTAAAGAGTTCAAAGAGGATATATCTCCACTAGCTAAAGTTTTTATTATTGCAGAAGCATTTGTTATAGAACTTTTAAAAGATCAGATGTCCATTGAAAAGGGTAAATTTACAATAACTCAATTTAGTAAAGCTTTAATAATTGAAAAAATGAAAAAAATTTTCTCACGTAGTAGTTATAAAAAAATAGTTGAAACTTTAGATAAAGTACCAATCTAATGCTTTTTGATATTCACACTCACCATTCTTTACCCCTATATCAAGATTTTTGGAAAAACAAACAACAGTTCAATTATAAAAAAAATGAAATATATTGTATCTCTTTTTACCACTTATGCTATCCATATAAAAATAATTTTTCCACCTAACAAAGTCGATTCAAAAATTCAAGTTGGAATTCAACCAAAATTTAATCACATCAGTTGATACTTTACCTTTTAGTGATTCAACAGCACCTAAATTTATTTTAAAGTTAGAGAGTCAATGCATGCTATTACTGAAATTAAGCAGGTTGAATATCCGTAAATCAAGGTCTTTATTTTCAACCAATCCACTTTTGGGATAATAGCTTTGGTCATTCTAATCGATTAGATATTTTTCCAACCTCCAACCAAGGATTAACTAAAAAAGGAATAGAGTTATTACAGTTTTTAAATAACAGAAAGGTTGCTATTGATTTAGCACATATGAACTTAGCAACAATGCTAGATGTATTAAAATATTTTAATGGCAAAATTATGTGTTCTCATACGGGCATCTATTCTATTGCAGCTCATGAACGTAACCTGCGAAAGAAATTGCGCAAGAACTTATTAAGCGTAAAGGCACTTGTGGAATTATACCATGGAAAAAGTTAATTCAATCTCAAAATCTACCTATTACAGATTTAAACTCATGGTTAAAAATTATCTTTTAACCATTGATTTTATCTTAAAGTTAGGCGGCGGTAAAAATATTGCCATAGGATCTGATCGTGGAGCTCCTTTTTCAATTGACCCCAATTTCTATTCTAATGATTCTTTAAATTTACTAAAAACAAATTTATCTGTAGACTTTAATTTAGATGATTTTGTTTTTTAAAAATGGCTATAATTTCTTTAGTGAGGTTTTAGCATGAAGGCCGTATTTTTAGACCGTGATGAACTATTAATATCGACAAGGGTATGTTGGCAAAATAGCAGATTTAGAGTATTTTCCAGATACTTTTGAAGCCCTTAAGTTTACAAAATAAAAATTATGCACTTTTTTTAATCACCAATCAGTCAGGTGTAGCTAGAAACTATTTCACTATTAATGACGTTGAATTACTACAGCAAATAACAAAAGATCTAGCCGTAAATGGTATTAAACCTTTTGGAGATAAGTCTGTTACCATGGTCCAACGGATAATTGTAACTATCAAAGCAAAACCTCAAATGGTACGTGAGTTAATTACAAAATATAACATCGATATCAAAAAAAGTTTTATGTGTGGAGATAAACTAAGCGATGCTGAATGCGGTGTTAATGCCAATATCACAGGCATTCTAGTTAGATCGAAAGAAATTCAAAATAAATTTAAAGCTTTTTCCACATTAATTGATTTTGCCAATTCTATTGTTTAAAAATAGTGATAAAAGCCCAAACTATTCTCATAGAAATATGAGTTAAATAGCATATGTAAATTAATTGCCCAATCCTTAATAAATGTGTACCGAATAGTTCCCTCTGCTTCACTTAATGTTTGCATCTATGGCAAACAGGTGAGCAGATAACTTATATTCAAACTGTAAATTAAAGTCTTGACTCACTTCGGTTAAGAAAATTAATCTCGGACCAACCTCTCCACCTGTTCGATAACGATTATACGCTTTATTAATCTGATACAGATTAATAAACATTGAAGGATTAAAGAAAATTCTGCAAGTGTATCACCATTATGAGTAACACTACTACTTACAAAGTTAGCACCTCCACTTATTTCTCCTAAATGTCTAAAACAGTTTTTACAAAAAACGATTAGTTACTTTTTCACTTTTAATTTCACCTGAAAAACTCATTTGAGGAAACATGAAACTAAATGGAGGATAAAATGCGGCACTTACTAGCTTCAACTCTTGAAGATTAAACTTTAAGCGACTAGTTCTATTTATTATTAACTCTCCCTTTAATATTACCAAACTCTAATTTGGTATAACGAGGTTCACCTGTTTTATCATCTAAAAGATCATGATAAGCAAACCGATATTCAAAATCAACGATTTTGTTTTTTGAACTTTTGTTTCATTGGTACCTAAACTTAAACCTATACGTCTACTTCCATGTCCCAGATGAGGAAATTCATTGCCCATGGTTTTTAATTTTAAGCTCTTCTGAGACTTCACCAATCTCACTACGAGCAATTAAAAATTTTTTCCTTCCATTCAGTTTTATTTTTATCCTCGGTTAAAATCTCTGTTTGCATATTCAAAATCAATATAATCAATCATTGTATCTAAAATTTTAATCTTACTTTGAGTACTAAGATCACTTCTTTCTATGACTTTTAGATCATTCTTATCTCTTAACTCTTTAAAAAGTTTTTTCAAACTCAGTTAAACTATTAAACTGTTTTAAAAATTTCTTTCTTAAAGATGGCTTTAAATATATTTTTTAACCAATTGAGGATCAGTTAGTAGTGCTTTTATTGTATCTGAAGGAATAACATAAAAAGGTAGTTGATCTTTTAAATTTAACTCTGGTTTTGCTACTTCCAAAATAGAGCATGTGGTAAGAGCAGTTTTCAGTGAAATAATAATAATCAAAATAGGTCTGTCCTAATTCCCATATATGCTTTACAAGTGTATCGAGTTCATCTTTTGTAAAATTAAGTTCATAGGTGAAAAAGATCGCGCGATTCATAGTCATTATATTCTCTTATTTTATAATAATAAGGCATTGAAACAAATGGCACTCTAAAGCCGCCAAACATTCCCAAAAGAGCATACATAATTGGATTTTTTGTTGTCTCTAATGCTGAATAGTTAATTGCATCTAATAGCTCTTCTGATTTTCCACCTAAAACTAAATTATTTCGATAGAGTCGATTAATGTGTGTCCAAACGCTGAAGCTGCTGCTTTCCAAATGGTAAAGTTGAAAAAATAGTACCACCCCATTTACTTGATGTCGTTTATAAAAAAGTTCCAGATAGTTACAATTAACTTTTTGGTAAATCATCATCACTGATTAACAGTTGAGACTTAAAGCCACTTAAGCCTAGCTGGATACAAACAGATTGCGTGATTATTGCCTAGACTAAGATCAGAATTAAAAAAAGCTCTAAGGTCCGCCTCTAACTCTTTTTGAGGATCACTTTTTCCGTGGATTTTATCTTGAAAAAAATTCATGCCATCAGCTTCAGATTCATATCCGCCTAATAGTGTTTTATTATAATGAAGAAGTCTAAGCCAACTTTTGGTTTCACTTAATTTTCGAGTAGAACTTAATACAATGAGATCGTCTAATGAGTTATAAGTTGCGGCTTGTAAATTGAGAAGTAAGAAAAGAAAAAGGCTCCAGAAAAATAAACTTCTGGAGCCAAACTTATTAAACTTTACAGCTAAGAGTTTTATCATTTTTAATTACGTTAATGATGTTATCATTAATTTTTCCGGCCTCAAGATGTTTATCACCAAAAATAACTCGGTAATTTTTTTGTAATTTTTTACCAAATTCACTAGAAGAACTACATCCATAAATATTAGCTAAACTTGCAACAGTTTCGCCTTTACCTTTAGCAATCTCATTTGCAAGAGCTACTTTATTTGATTGGATGAAGTTGGTAGCAGCGTATGATCCACCTTCTAAATCACAGTTAGATGTACCAGTTGTCATACCAAATGTTTGTGAACCACTAGTTCCGTTAGTTGTAGCTTGTAATACATGCATAACTAAACCATCTGGATTACGAATCACCAGTGTCCCAAGACCGCATCCTGCTGGACCATGATTTGCTAAAACGGGTAAACTTAATACGATTAATGCAAGTAAAAGCACTAATTTTTTCATAACTATATCCTCCAAAAATAATAATGAAGAAAAATAGTAACGACGTGAATTTACTCTGTCTATTAGTATGTTAAAAATTAATGATGGTGGTGACCGTGTGGACCATGCACATGTCCATGGCTCAATTCTTCAGCTGTTGCCGCTCTAACACTCATGATTTCAACGTCAAAATTTAAAACTTCACCTGCTAGTGGGTGATTACCATCAACTTTAATATTATCACCGTTAACTTCAACTACGGTTACCACCATTCCGTGACCATCTGGGGTAGCGGTTTCAAATTGCATACCTAGTTCAATTTTTAAACCTTTTTCGAATTGATTTCTTGAAATTACTTGAATTAAAGAATCATCTTTTAAACCGTATCCATCTTCTGGCTTAATTGACACTTTTAGTTTGTCTCCAGCTGATTTTCCATTTAACTCTGCTTCTAAACCTGGAATTAATGCACCAATACCTTGAATATAAGTTAGAGGATCGCGACCACTCGAAGAATCTAAAATAGTTCCTGCATTATTGGTTAAAGTGTAATTAATTGCGACAACAGACTCTTTTGCAACTTTCATAATTGATCCTTTGCGATAATTCAGTAATATAATCTTGACCTTATACAACAGTTATCTAATTAAAAAAAGTTATTTTTTTCTGAGATTACAGTATAATGATCTTATGCTAGATAAAAATAAACATGACAAACTTGTCTATGAACTAACCATAAATCTGATTAAAATTATTAGTGAAACCAATGGAATAAGTATTGCTGACACACTGGAACTCTCCAGCCACTCGATGTTAATGCGTGAGCGACCAGCACTGCTAAAATTGGTTACCCAGTTTAGAAGCCTACTATCTGATTTTCAACAGGATCTCATTGAAATTGATACATTGCTAGATCACCCGGTTTCCGATGCTCTTTTTAATTTTTTTAAACTATTTCCGATCCCTTACAATGAAGAACATATTCACTTAACCGGTTCTTTAACTGCTGAATTTCTTTTTCCTCGCTTAAAAAAACTTCTCAGTTCAAAAAATAAAAAAATCTATGAAAAAAGATTAAAGAGGTTTACGGAGAAAATGCTTTACCTATTAAAGATGCGGCTCAGTTAGATAAATTATTACGCCTCAAAGATAATGAAGGGTTCCACCAATATTTAAAAATTATTCTTATCCCTAAATTGGTTTTAAATTCTAAGAAGGCTATAAGGATGCTGCTTATTCAATGGCATCAGAGCTTTATCATAAGTATAATGTTGGAAAAATTCGCCTTAAATTTACCTTTTCAAGAGAATCCGCAAAAGAAGTTGATGCCATTCCTGGTCTAAAAAACTTAACATCCGAAGATGTGGTTTTAGGTCTCTATGAAGGTTTTGCTAAATTTCAAGAGAAGCATCCCAACTTTGATTTTGTTCTCTCTCCTAGTATTAGAAAAGAGTCTCACTTTTATGATCCAAAAACACTTCTCAAATAAAAAGCATTTTTCCTACATCAAGTTAAACAGATTTTAGGTCTCATTGATAAATATCCATTTTTAAGAAGTAAACTAACGGATATCGATACCGTTGGTGATGAAAAAGACCTCTATCGTAAGCAACATTTTGAAGAGATGCGCTTAGGCTTTAGAAAGATTCAGTTTAAAGGATTAAGTATCTGTAGCCACCACGGTGAAACTTGGCTTACCTTAAAAAAAGGGGTTCAGGCCGTCGATAATGCTATGAATATTTGGCATATCAACACACTGGAACATGGTCTAAGTTTAGGTGTAAATCCTAATTATTATTTTCATATGCTCTTTGAAAAAATAATGGAAAAAAACCTTGAAGGCATTCCCCTTGAAAAAAATGAGAGCGAATATAATGAACTCATGGATATGAATTTTGAAGCACAATCACCTATTCGAGACAAACTCATTTCAGGAAAAACCTTAAAAGATGATGAGATTTTAGAGTTTATCAAAATAAAATTTCATACGGCACGTGAAGTTGAACATTATCAGCACGACATTTTAAACCGCATGATTAGTAAAGGTGTAGGACTAACAGCACTTCCGTCCTCAAATAATAAACTCACTTACTGTTTTAATGATTACAAAGATCATCCCTTTTCTTGGTGGGAAAAAAAGGGTGTAAAATTAGGAGTTGGAACGGATAATTATATTACTTTAAGTACTAACTTTATACGAGAAATGCTCATCCTACTCTATACAGATCCTATTAATTTAAAAATTACCAAACTTTTAATGGTAGTAACCGGCGAGCAACGACGTCCCTATTTAAGTCAACTTCTCTGGAAAATGCGTGAACTCTATAAATAGATTTATAAAACTTTAGTTTGATTAACCTAACAATTGTATGAAGAACCTAGCACTTATTTTGCTTTCAATTTAATTTTTTTTTAGTTATTTTATTCTCGAAAATTAATATAAAATATTAATTATAGTTCTTAAATGGAGGTTATCTATGGAAAATAAAAAAGTTTCTCGTCGTGATTTTTTTAAATTTAGTGCTCTAGGTTTATCTGCTTTTGCTTTAGCAAAAGTTGCAAATTTTTCAATTTTTGGAAACGCTTTTGCTGCTGAAAAATGTGGCAAAGGACCTGCTGGTCAAAAACTACTTGAGTTCGATGGACCTCAAGCGAAATCATTAAACTTCGTAGCAGAAGCTTCAATGACAAAAGACGCAAAATTCGTAGCGGGTTCATCTTGCGCTAACTGCTCTTTTTATCAAGATAAAAAAGCAGCTGATGGATGGGCACCTTGTACTATGACTGCTAATAAATTTGTTCCAGGATGCGGCTGGTGTAAAGTTTGGCAAAAGAAAAAAGCTTAATTCTTATTTTATAATTTCAAAAACCCACTACAGTCGTGGTGGGTTTTCTACTTAATTCCTTCAAATTCATCTTTCATTGCACGTTCCATTAACTTATTTGCTACCTCTTTAACTTTTTTATTTTCATAACAGACACTGTAAACTCCATCGATAATGGGAGTATCCACATTTAATTTTTTTGCTAACTCAAAAGCTGGCTTGGCAGTGACATAACCTTCAGCCACTGCCTTTTGACTTTTTAAAATATCGGCCACATTTTGACCTTGGGCCAATTTTAACCCTAATGATCTATTTCGAGACAGATCGCCAGTGCAAGTTAAAATCAAATCGCCCACGCCAGCTAGTCCTAAAAAAGTGATAGGGTTAGCATTAATTGCAACTCCAAGTCTTGTCATCTCAATCAAGCCTCTCGTCATAAGAGCTGCACGCGCCGACAATCCTGCATTTAGTCCGTCAGAGGTTCCGCAGGCTATAGCTATAACATTTTTAAGCGCTCCTGCTATCTCAATTCCTTTAACATCATCACTAGTATAAATTCGCATCAAATTTGAGTGCAGTAGTGTTTGAATTTTTCTTGCCACCTCAATATCATGAGAGGCACAGGCTAAATTTACCGGCTTATTAAGTGCTAGCTCTTTAGCAAAACTTGGACCGGATAGATAAGAAATTTTATTTTTAAATTGAGGAAAAATCTCTTCAAAAATATCACTCATTAATGCATGGGTATTATTTTCGATTCCCTTTACAAATGAGGTGATAAACATATTCTCTTTCAAATAGGGAGCTAAATTTTTTAAAGTCGTTCGATAATAGGCTGAGGGTGTTACTAATAAAACAAGTTCGCTCTTATTAAGAGCCTCTTGTAAGTCGTTAGTTATTTTGATTTTGGAATCAATTTTTATCCCTGGTAAATAAGTGATATTTTCACGGGTATCTTTAATCGTATTTGCATTATTTGGATCATGCGCCCATAGCGTAACTTTGTGACCAATATGATTAGCGTAAATA
>JAXLVO010000042.1:0-7144 GCA_046328975.1 Bacteriovoracaceae bacterium
TTTTTAGATGAGCCCACAAACCATTTAGATATTAATTCAATTATAGATTTTATCGAAAACTTGAAAAAAAATTATAAACCATTTCCCGCTTGTCTTATTATTTCACATGAGCCAGCAATTATCGAAAAAGCCGATGTCCATTACCTTTTACAAAATGGGAGGTTAGAGATCCTGTAACATAACAATCTTTCCATCTTCTAAAGTTTTTGCTTTGGTAAAGGCGTCTATTGCTTGAGACATTGGTAGAATGGTTGTTATAAGTGGCTCCAAATTTAGGCGATTTTTTTCTATTAATGAAATAATTTTAGGGAAACAGTTTCCACCGACGTGGCCACGTGAACCGATGAGTTTGTTAGCATTACTGATGAAGTGGTCAAAACTTAGCTTGAGTGATTCTCCCGTACGTGAGAGAAAAATAAGTTTTCCTCCGGGAGTTAGAGTGTTTTGAATCTCGGGCATAATTTGGGCAAAATTACCGGAACATTCGATTTGCATATCAACGCCTACGCCATCAGTGGCGTTCATGATGGCCTCATGGTAAAAATTTTTCGTGGGAAGTGAATCGTAAACATAATCAGCACCTAATTCTTTGGCCAAAATTCGGCGTGATTTTATTGGTTCAAAAACTATAATAGTTCCAGCGCCGGAAATTTTAGCTAGAAGAATAGAGGATAATCCAATTGGGCCTGCTCCAAAGATTGCGACATTCTCTCCAGGAGTTATGCCAGAGGCTTGAATAAAAATAGCATTATAGCAAACGGCCAGTGGTTCGACTAGTGTTCCTAGTAGCGCTGTCTTTTTTTCATCACCTAATTTATCTAAAACTTTTTCTAAACTCCAAATGTGGCGTTCGTGAATTGCTATATATTTAGTTAAAGCACCAGGTCGGTTGATTCCGACCATTTGCAGTTTGCGGCACTGATTAGGAAATCCGCCACAGCAATTGGTGCAGACGCCACAGCCAATCAACCCTTCACTAGTTATAAATTCACCGGTCCTCACTTTGGTAACCGCTTTTCCCATTTCAATAACTTTTCCACTAAATTCGTGGCCTAAAATAACTGGAGCTTGAATTGGGCCAGAGTAGATTAATGAACCATCAGCGTGTGTTTGTGTACAGTGCAGATCGGTACCACAAATACCACAGGCTTTAACTTCAATCAGAACTTCTTGCTCACCAATTTTAGGAATAGTCGACTCTTGCCAACTTAACTTGGGATTTTTCCATTTTCCATTTTCTAAATCAGCATTTAAAAAAAGTGATTTCACACCAACTCCTACTCTTATATGCAACTAGAAAAAATAGAGGAAGTAAATCAATTTACAAAGGTAGCTTTTTAAAATAAATTTTACCTATGTATCATGTTGTTATTTTAGTTCATCATAATGATAATTTAGATAAAATCGCTATTTTATGCCTGAGTTTGCCAAAATTTGGCGTGAAAGTGGCGTACAAGTTACTATTTTTATGGCATTGATAAATTTGTTCCGCGATCTCGCTATTTTGCATGTGGACCTCACAATAGTCGACCAATCTTATCAAAGATTTTGTAAAAAAATACCCACGGGTGCTCAATGGCAGATGTACTAATATTTCTAAGAGTTTTTAGTAAAAATATTTTGCGTTATGGGGATCACTATATAGGTCTGTGATTGTCAAGACCGATGCTAATTGTGGAGGTCTGCAAGGGCACCGCTTAGTAAATATAAAAAAATTTTTCTATAAATATCTTCCGTGGAGTTTCACTCAACCTTGATACAAAATTATAAAATTTTTAATTCACTAAAAGATGTTCCATTGCCTGTCTGGTTTAATAAACATTTTGTTGTCGAAAAATTTAAGGCCGAGAAAAAAGATGATCTTTACTGCTGTCGCAACTGGATCTTCTTTGGCGATAAAGACTAATGCTATAAACTATGTGGATCACGCCATAGCTAAGGCCGATCGTGCCGTTAAGCGGAAGTGTTGATGAAGTTCCGGCGGAACTTCGAAAAATAAGAAAGATCTAGGTTTTGATTTTGGCAAGTTTGATTACGGTATCGTCAATGGTGAAGTGATTTCTTTATGATATTAATAAAACACCAAGCTTAGGTAATCTCCCTATGAATCGCTTTCTTCCCAACGTAAAATTTTTTAAGTGAAGGTCTTCAATATTACCGAGAAAACTATGCGCCAATCTTCAACGGTGGTCGAGTATGGCACGCGTTTGGAGTCTAGTCAAAACGCCGGTACGACCAGTTCAAAGAAGTGAAATGATTTTTTAAATAACATTATTAAAAAAATTCTCAACGCCACTTAACGTTTTAATTTTAGGTGTAACGCCCGAACTCTATCAATTAGCTTGGCACTCCCTTTTCTAAAATTAGTGCCGTTGATAAATCCCAAGGAATGATTGATGCCATTTGGCAGGAAAAGAGGATGCTATTTGCGATAACTGGCTTACTTTTCAAGCCGAGCCAGAATCCTATGACGTTATTCTTTGCGATGGAGGACTCCATTTAGTGGATTATCCGAGAGAACAGTCTGGTGATTGCTAGATTACATAGCTTGCTCAAAAAGATGGACTCATTTTTTTAGATTTTTTTACCACCACTAAAAAAGAGTCTAGCGGATATTTTAGTGACCTTGCTCAACAAAAAATAGCGAGTATGGTTTTACTCAAACTACGGCTGCTCTTTGCTCTGCAATCAAGTGGTGAGAGTGGTGTGGCACTTAAAGTGTCTGGAACGAGTTAGAGCATAAGTTTTCGCAGCTAAAAGAGCTGGGCTGGAGTGAGGAAGAGCTTGCGACGGTTTCTCCCATATCAAAACAACGAAACTAAATATCATTTAAATAATTTGGTGAAGTTCTAGATCTTTTTTCACCAATTTAATCTACTCGAAATGGGAAATATTACACTCAACTGCCCACTTATGATTTTTCAAAAAAAAGTTTAATCCCATTCAGGAATTCTGTAATCTAAGAAATTAAAAAGTCGTTCGTTATAAGGTTTGAAATAGTTTTTTAAATAATCATACGTAGAGCTCTGTAAGGAATCAGTATACACTCTAACATTATCAGGCGTGGTATCTAGACTATCTAGTGGCCCAACTCCTAGAAACCGAAAAATTGCATCAACTTCGTGGCGAACATCTTTTTGCAGTTTTTCTAAATGGATAATATAGAGCTGTTCACGCTTAAAAAACTGGAGGAGATGTTCAATCTGATCAATATATTTTCCTCGCTCTAGCAGTTCAGGATGGAGTTTAAGTGAATTTTCAAAATCAGTCTTGATCCAATTTTTTCGATCTTTTTTTTGATTAAAGTGATTCCAGTGAGAGTAGCTTCGCATGACGGGATCACGCAGAATGAGAATGAGTTTAGCCTTAGGAACCATTTTGGCCATTTTTGCGTGACAAGCAAGATCGAAAATATAGCGTGCTGTCTTCTCCCCTTGAATACAATTTTTTTTAGGAAAAAATGACTTATAGTATTTTTCACCTTTCTGATAGAGATCGGAATCAAAAAAATGGAACTCGTTGCAGACTGACTCAATGCTATTCATAAAAATAGCAGGATGTTGACTTAAATACTTATATAGGGAAGAGGTGCCACACTTCATTGAACCAATGATGATAAAATTTGGTAATTGACCTTTGTTAAAGAAGTTAATCATTGCTATACTTTAACCTGAATTGTTAACCTGGGCAACGCTATAAAAACCTCATTGATTATTATCACACGCAATCGAGCCGCGCTTTTAACTAAAGCACTTCAAGCTATTGTAAAGCAAACGCTGATGCCCTCAGAAATTATTGTGGTAGATAATGGCTCGACTGATTCAACTCAAAATATAGTAAAAAGCTTTACTAAACTTCCTATCTACTATTTTTTTGAGCCAAAGGTGGGACGGGCCATCGCTAGGAATTGTGGCATTGAAAAAGCTAAGTTTGAACTTATTCTCTTTACCGATGACGACTGTTTGCTACCTGCTGATTGGGTAGAAAAAATGGTGGAGCTGCAAACTAAACATCCACACGTTTTGGCCATTTACGGCAGCGTTGAGTTTTATGGTGAAAATAGGGCAGTGGTTGCTGTCGCCCAACTGTTAAACGATAAATTTAACAGTGATAATCTCTATAAGAAAGATCAGATGAGCTATTCGCGTTCATTTGATACGGCCAACCTCTCTATGAAAAAAAGTTTTTTTAAAAACTATGGCCTATTTAATTCTAATCTAAGTGCTACCCAAGATGTGGAGCTCGCTAAAAGAATCAATGAGCAAAACGATATAATTCTTTATGAAGCTTCACTCGTCGTTAAACATTTCGCTCGTAGTAGTTTGACAAAACTTTTGTACCAATATTTTTCACGCGGGTTCTATTTAGTTAAATGGGAGCAGAAATCCATTGGGAAAGTCGTAGGAGAGTTTTTCTGTTTTCCTCTCTACTTACTACAAATAGTAAAAAGCGTTCGATCGCTTAATATTTTCTCCCATCTTTTTTTAGCTCTTTTGGCTTTCAATCTAGGCACCCTGGTAGGCATTACTCCCACTCGGAAATTCGAAAACCTAATAAAGTAAAGAGTCGTTCATTAAAAGGAGCAAAGCTTGCTTTAAGTTTCTCTCTAGTTATTGCCTGCATAGGTTTAGTATAAGGGATAACATTATCTGGTGACTCATCTAAAATTTTATAAGCGGGTAGATCTAGAAAGGTAAAAAGTTCATCACATCCTCGTTGTATATTTTTTTTAAAGCGTTCCAGGATAATAATATGGAGTTGCTCACGTGGATAATAACGTAATAGATGCTCAATCTGATCAATATACTTACCCCGCTCAATTAGTTCCGGCTCAAAACTAAGCGCCTCTTCAAAACTAGTTATGGTCCAGTCTCGTCTATTCTTAAAATAGTTATGGTGATTCCACTGCGAGTAGGCCCGATCAATCGGATTACGTAAAATTAAAATCAGTTTAGCTTTAGGTAGAGTTGCAAACATTTTAGCATGACAAGCAAGCTTAAAAATATATTTAGGTGTCTTTTCTCCTTGAATTTTATCTGTTTGCGTGAAAAAAGATTTATAAAAGTTAGTTCCAAAATAGTATTTATAACTATCAAAAAAATGAAACTCAGATCTAAAAACAATTTTTGCTATAAAAACTTTAGGGTGAGCGGATAAATATTTAACTATTGAAGTCGTCCCGCACTTCATTGATCCAATAATAAGAAAGTCGGGGAGTTTTCCCTTTTTGGGGGTGAAAAGAACAACGATCAAGCGCTTACTATTTCTAATTAGGCTCCTGATTCCATTAATCCGCATATTAATTCCACTCTTCAATCGTATGACCTAAAAAATCAAAGAGCGCACGATTATAGGGAGCATAATAATCACTTAATTTTTTTTCCAGTGTTTTAGTTATTGTAGTTTGATAATTATGTGAATTTACTTTATAGCAATGATTATTCACAAACGGCCTAACTTTTAAAAATTCAAAGAGTTGATTACAATAGTACGAACTATTTTTTATAAACTCTTCAAAAATAATAATATGTAATTGTTCTCGTGGATAAAATTTTAACAGATGGTCAATCTGCTCCATATAGTGACCACGAGTTAAGATGTGCGGTTTTTCAATCAGTGCCGTCTCAAAATCAAAGCGTCCCCAGTGAGATTTTTTAGGATCGAAATTAAAGTGGTTCCAGTGGGAGTAGGCCCGTTTAACTGGATCTCGTAACATTAAAATCAATTTAGCATTAGGAACTATCTTTGCCATCTTAGCATGACAACTTTTATCAAAAATATATTTAGGTGTCTTCTCACCTTGAATTTTATTAACCTCCGTAAAATGCGACTGGTAATAGTTCTTGCCATAATAGTAGCGATCGCTATCAAAAAAGTGAAACTCATCTGACTCTTTAGCGATAAGGTTAATCTCAGGATGCGCTTTAAGATACTGAGCAAGGGTAGAGGTCCCACATTTTAGTCCACCAATGATAAGAAAGTCAGGCAGTCGGCCTTTAGGACGTTTTAAGTTCCAGATTAACCCCTGTAGCGGACGTGTAACTCTATGCCGTAGATTAAAATTTAACATATTCCAAAATATGATACACTTTTCCTATGAAGAGTCTAGTTTATCCTAGCGCACTTTTTTTGGGTACGTTAGCGCTTTTTTGGCTAACTTTGAGTCCTACTATCTCGCTTCAAGGCGATAGTGGTGAGTTTGCCGTTGCTGTTTTTAATTTAGGCATTCCCCATCCTCCGGGGTACCCCAGTTACATTCTTTTAGCTAAACTTTTCACCCTCCTATTTCCAAGTTCACAGTTTATTTTTGCTCTCAACTTTTTTTCAGCATTAATGGGGGCACTTAGTGCTCTACTACTTTTTTTAGTGTTAGATAAATTGACTTCATCCAGACGCCTAGCAATCATCATGGCTCTCTTTTTTTCAACCAGCTTAGAGTTCTGGTTCCATTCAACTATTATCGAAGTCTATACCTTAAATATTTTTTTTATTCTTTTAACCTTTTTTCTTTTGTTAAAAAAAGTTAAACCACTCTTCTCATTAGGTCTTGTCATGGGGCTAGGTATAGGTGTCCACTATTTTTTTTTAGTACTTATCCCTTTTTTTCTACTCTATCTCTTTTGGAGTAATGAAAAAAAACTTCAACTGTTTTTTTTACTACCAGGTTTTTTAATCGGAGTTGCAACTCTTCTTTATATCCCTTTGCGTGCGGGAAAATTTGCTCCACTCAATACTCTCAACGTCGATTCACCAGAGCGAATGACAAAAATGTTACTTTTTCCTTTTAATGGGTATCCTAAAGTTAAAAAAGTTAAGCCAGAGCGAGTAACTCCCATTGTAAAATCAACTTTGAATAAAATGAAACGGAGAGCTTTGGAAAAAGTGGAAATGGTTAAAGCTTATGCTAAAGAGTTAACCATTCAATTTAATCTGCTGGTCTATTTAGCGGCACTCCTCTTACTGTTTCTCTACATTAGGTTAATTCAAAAAAAGTGGCAGCTTAGTCAGTGGCACCTGATTTTTAGTCTGCTTTTTTTATACACTTCCTTGGGCTTTCTCTATTTTACCGGATTTAAACAGAATAGTTCCCTGGAAAGTGAGATGACGCCACAATATATAACCTCCTACCTCTTTTTTATTTTAT
>JAXLVO010000043.1:0-3406 GCA_046328975.1 Bacteriovoracaceae bacterium
GTTGCTTCTATTTAAAACCTACAATGATAATGGTTCAAGTACTTCTGCTGGTCATACCGGTACTCTGACGAAAGTCTCACCTGCGAATCGATTAAATAGTGTTCTTATTAGTAAAGATATGATTAAACTATCCCCCAGCTCTAATTCAAAATCCTATGTATTAGATTCTCAAAAAGGGATTTTAGATTTAGTTTCCAGTCTAGCAAGTATGGGAAAAATTTCTAATTTATCTACAATTATTCCAAGTACACTTCCCTACAATAATAACAATGGTAAAATTAGTCCAGGCGAGATAGCTGGCTTATTGCTCAATTTCTACAATGATTCTAATGCACAAATGGGTGGAGTCCAAGTACTCGCCAACGATTGGGACCACGTTAAATATGATACTTCTTCTAAAACCTACAAGGCTTGTAATACTTTTGAAGATAAATTTCCAATTAGTACTGCTGGTGCTGCCCCTACGGTAACAGGCACACCAACTGTTGGTGATTGTGAATATATAACCAGAACTAATGGTGGGGATGGTAGTGGTACCTCTAAAGAGATCGTAGCCCCAGTCTGTTTTATGTTATCACGAGGAACCACCGACACAAAATGGGTAACACAAGATCAGTTTAGAAAAAATATGTCATTAGATAAGAATTACTGTTTAGATTCATCTAATGATATGAACTGTTTTTTAAATTTTATTCCTGGTGCTGATTCAGTTGTTTATGGATCAATTGAACCTAAAAAAACTTATCTTGAAACACTATTTCCCAATGGAAATATTGAAGGACTTAATAACCTACTTTTAGTTCAAGTTAGTCCATGGGTTCCAGCTGGAACTACTTTTGATTGCCGCTTTCGTGTCCGATTTACTAATTGTGATGACTGCTATCATGATAAAAATAATAGTGATGATGACTATTTAAATTATGAATACGCTGGTGGCGCCCCTTTTAAAATTGTTCACTACCAGTTTACGGTGGATGATTAAATATGAAAAAGATTTTAGCCTTTCTTTTACTTTTTACATTTTCAATTGCCCTTGTTTTAATCTTTTTTGCAAAAAATCCACTTACACCTATTCGTGAAACGGTTAGAACTATTCAAAAAGAGATTGATAAAAAAAACAAAGCAAGCTTAACTAAAATTAGCATTGAACCAAAGGCAGAAGTCACAAATCATATTGAATCTAATCAAATTGAAAAAAAAGAGCCGCTTAAATTTAAAGATCGATTTGTTGAAGGGAATATGCCTAAAAATTTAGAGAATTTAGAGTTTATCAATCAAGTCAATCCCAATTGGAAAGTTAACTTAGCTAAAAATTTAGTCCATTTTCTTCCTATTGAAACCAAAGTTAGTATCACTCATGAAAAAGAGGTTATTCGTTTTTTTGGTGAAAAAAGTGCACAATATGCCGAAGTAGTTTTAATAAAAATGCAACTACCTTCGCAGAAAAATAGTTCATACCATGCACTAATTGACTCATCATCTAGTAAAGTGCTTAGTACTTGGGATTTTGATCGCATTGAATTATAAAATTCACACTGCACAACAAATGGTTTCTCTTTGACATTTATCCCAAGGATAAAATATTCTGACCCTTCGATGTATTTAAATATAGAAAAAGAGCTAAATAAAGAACAGTTAAAAGCGGTTACCACCATCGATGGACCTATTTTAATTCTTGCTGGTGCGGGATCCGGTAAAACCAAAACCATCACTTATCGTATGTATTACATGATTGAAGTGATGAAAATAAATCCCGAAAATATTCTCGCAGTAAGTTTTACCAATAAAGCAGCGTTAGAAATGGAACATCGATTAAGAAAACTAATTGGTGGCAGTAAAGCGGATAAAACACAACTGAGCACCTTCCATTCCCTCGGTGTAAAAATTTTAAAGCAAGAGATTGAAAAACTTGGATACCAAAAAAACTTTGATATTTTTGATACTTCGGATCAACTCAGTGTAGTTCGCGAAGCTCTCTACCATCTTAAAGCCGAGAAAAATTTTGACCGTAAAGTGATTCTTCAAAAAATTGGCTTACTTAAAAATATGGGAATTAGTGAAAAGGATTTTAAAGATTCAAATCAGTATGATGCTGCTGACCCTTATGATGAAGCTTGCGAACACGTTTACCACTATTACCAAGAGAAGCTAAAATTTTATAATGCTATTGATTTTGACGATATACTCTTTTTAACTGTTAAACTCTTTAGAAATTTTCCAGATGTCAAAAATAGGTATTCTGCTAAATTTAAATATATTATGGTGGACGAGTACCAATATACAAATGACATCCAGTTTGAACTGATTCGCCACCTAACCGCTACTCATAATAATATATGTGTGGTGGGAGATGATGATCAGTCCATTTATGCCTTTAGAGGTGCAAACGTTACTAATATTCTAAATTTTCCAGACTATTTTAAACCTTGTACCATAATTAAACTCGAACAGAATTATCGCTCTCATCAGTCCATTTTACATCTGGCTAACAACGTGATCAAAAATAATGTAAAACGAAGTGATAAGAAACTCTGGACCGATCTACCAGAAGGCGAAAAGCCCATGCTTTGGTCCTGTCTTGATCCTGATCATGAAGTGAGTCTCATTGTTGAAGAGATTCAAAAAATGCAGAAAAATGGAGTCGTTTTAAGTGATGTGGCAATTCTTTTTCGCAGTAATAATCAAATGCAGATCGTAGAAGATCAGCTCCGTTTAAATAATATTCCTCACTATATTGTCGGAGGACAAAAGTTTTACGACAAAAAAGAGATCAAAGATATTATTAGTTACCTCTCGCTTATTCAAAACTTTAATAATGATATTGCCCTAAGAAGAATTATAAATACTCCTCAGCGTGGGATTGGAAAAACAACATTAGAAAAATATATAGAATTTGGAAAAAGTCATAAATGCTCAATCTTGAATGCTATGATAAAAAATCCTAATTTAGACCCTCACAAAAGTGATAAGATTGCACAATTCACTGGACTCATTTTTCGATATAAGTCTATCTTTAACACTACTCCTCTACCCGACTCAATCAAGTCACTTTTGGATGAAGTGAACTACGATGAATTCATTGAAAAAAGTTATGAATTAAATAGCCAAATTTTAAAACGTAAAAAAGATGTATCAAGTTTTATTGAATCAAGTATCCGTTTTGAAAAATACCAAATAGCACGCGGTCAAAAAGGCGGCCTTAAAAATTTTCTTGAAAAACTCCTTCTTGTTGAAAACTCTACTCAAGATGAGAATAATCTAACGCCTGAAGAAGAGATGGGTCTATTTACACTTCATTCCTCTAAGGGACTTGAATTTAAATATGTCTTCTTAATTGGTGTTGAAGAGGATTTACTTCCTCATAAAAGAACTATAGCCGGTGATGAAGATATTAGTGAAGAGCGTC
>JAXLVO010000044.1:0-2509 GCA_046328975.1 Bacteriovoracaceae bacterium
TTATTGTGACTAACGAGAAGTTGAGCCTTTACTTCAATGTGGATAAAAATAATAACTTGATGGCCGACAGCTATGGACATCATCAGACACTGGGGAAGCCCCTCGGTGTCTCTTTTTTTGAAATGTTCTGGATTTCTAGCACCACAACTAATTTTGGTTCGTTAATTAATTCGAATGGTGCCCGTGGCACTAAAGTCGAAGAACCACTTCTAATAGGTATTGAATACCCTATTCAGTGGAGCGAGTCGAGAGTGAATCTAAGCGAGCTGGCAAAACTACGCTGGATTGATGGTTGGTCTACTGAAAAGTTGGCCAAGCATTATAATCGGACGCATATCGCTATTAAAAATTACTATTCATTAATCAGAAGGAGAAGATTAAATGGGCATTGAAAAGTTAATCAGTATTTCTGTTATGCTTGCAATTTTGACTGCCAGCACTGGACAAATACCACGGGTAATAAAAGTGATAAGTGTTGCCCAATTTAAACTTATCAAAGAATCTCAATCATCTACTTGGGGAACGCCACTGATACCTTCAAAATAAGGTATTATTCTAAATTAATGCTTTATAATTTATTCCCAAAGCCTTTGCTAAAACCTTAGCAATCTTAAGACCTATTAATCTTTTACTGTTCTCCATAGCAGAAAGGTTACTTTTTGAAATACCAGTTATTTGTGCCAGTTTTGCTAGACTTAAGCCTAGTTGTTGTCTTTGTAATCTTAAGACTTTTGCTGGACTAATAGCATCTTTGTTTAAAATTAATTCTGAATGAGAACCAGTTTTTCTTTTTAATGAACGTGAAAGAATCTCAACAATGGCTTGAGAATTATATTCTTTAATAGAGTATTTTTTTAAAACTTTATCCAAATCATGGAGAAGATTTTTTTGAATTAACGTACTCATAGCTTACCTCTTAATTTTTTCATAAAGATGCGGAGTAATACTTAAAACAGCGACAATTTTTACTTTACCTTCAATCTCAAACACCACCCGCCATTTCTTATTTAACCTTGCCGAATAAAAATGCTTAAGTGGCCCAGATAACTTTTCAGTATTCCAACCTTTTCCTGGTAAAAACGGACCGGTGGTTTTAATCATATGCTTCCATAAAACATATTTCTCCTGAATAGATTCAGGTGCTTTTGCTAATTGGAAGACAATTTCTGGGGATTCATCAACTTTCCACATAATATAGTAAAGTTATCAAAAATGATAACCTGTTGTCAATGATGAATTAAGGAAGGATAAACCATATCTCCAAATACCACTTCCCTACCTGTTTTCGGTTCAATCCTGAGCTTATAACTCACTTGCTCCTCTTCTAAACTATTTTTATTTTATTTTTTTCTTGGAATATCTCTAAAACCACAAAAATGCGGCCGCAACATTAAAAATTAGCGCGCTCCCTTCCTAGGAGCGCCAAAGAAGCTCTCATTATATTGCTAAAATAAACTGGGTCTTATTCCTGATACTCGTAATCAGGAATATAGTCATATCTAACTGAGGGCGGCGGGTGTACTGACCGAATTGAAAGACCTTCAACTATTTTTTCGTCAAAGTGAGAGAGAATCATTTTAATTTCATGAGGTTTAGTTACAAGGTTAGCTACCTTCATGATGCCACCGCACTTTTCACATTTAAGAGCATCAAGATTAAAAGTTTTTTTGAGCAAGTCTATCCAAGGTATCCAATAAGTTGGTTTAAGTTGAATCACGTCTTGTTTATCAATACGTTCTGATTCTGAAAAAACCTTTTTAACTTCCACCATTTTTCCTTTTTTAGAAACTTCAAATGATCGACATTTTATCATATTGGTAATTTCCTCTCTATATCTGTGATGAGGGCCAAAAACCCCAAAAAATCTAATTAGATTTCTTCTTGGGGGAGGAATAATCGCAATTATTTTTTCAATAAACTCTGTAGGAGTAAATCGTAAATGTGTAGTACCATCAGTATATTTATTTTTTAACTCGTAAAGTATGTGACCACTAAAATCTTCAGAAATTCGACTATTCGCGAGTGGTGGACGAGCAGTATATTTTATAAGATTTTCTAACTTATCTCGAGAGTTTCCGCTCACATCAACATTAGCGTGCAAAGAAAATCCATCAAGATAAGAACTACGTTCGCCTGTTTTTGGACTCCAACTCGTAACCCTGGTGGCACCTACTTTCTCAACACCCTTTCCTTTTCTTTTTCCATTACCAATCTTTTGTTTAATTGAATTTTGATAAATTGAATCAAGGCCATCTTGCTTTGGTGAATATTCAAACTGATGGTTCCCCTCTTCTAGTTCATAAAGCACTCCTTGTTTTTTCAAATAACGTACAACTCTCTTTTTAATGATTGTGTTGACTTTTTTGACTTCCTCCGTTGTTGGCTTTTTGGAATGCTCAAAAACTATTTTAGATTTTTCATTTTTATAAAAAACACCATCAGCATAGAGAATATGAAAGTGAACATTTAAATTCATACTCCCAAAACGCTGGATAAATGTAACAGAACC
>JAXLVO010000045.1:0-2478 GCA_046328975.1 Bacteriovoracaceae bacterium
TCTAAAATAGTCGACAGATTGAAAATATTTTAAAGCATTAAGTGCATCTTTTTGAGTATAAAGTGGAAGCGCTTTTTTATGCTTACTAAAACCCTCTTCATTAGCCCGTCTTGCATCCTCTTCTTGTAAATGACCACTATCACTTAAAAGAATTTTGGCCAGCTGGTGAGTACCACTGGAACAAAAAACCTTACCTTTAAATCCCTCGTTTACTAAAAGCGGAATATAACCACTATGATCGATATGAGCGTGGGTTAAGAGAATACAATCAATATCACTGGGTCTAACGGGAAAGTGTTCCCAGTTTTTTAAACGTAGCTGCTTTAGCCCTTGAAAGAGGCCACAATCGATTAAAATCTTCTTATCACTATATTCAACCAAAAATTTGGAACCGGTAACGGTGTTAACACCACCTAAAAATGTAATTTTCATATAACGCTCCCTCTAAAATAAGCATACCACCACTGCTACAAGTTAGAATAAGCCATGCGCCAATCATAATATCCGTTGACAGACTATTTGGCCCATAATAATTACTAATTCATAAAATAAGATTTGCTTATTGAGGGGTTCAATCATGAAATCACTATTTATTTTATTAGTTCTAAGCTTCACTCTTAACATCGGCTTCGCTGAAAAAATAATACAGCGAAATTCGGAATATCCAATTGGCCCGGACAGCTCAGTTACCCCAGGCTCACTTTGTGATCGTCCAACTAACTATCGCTATGGTGAACGCATAGCTTATTGTGAAAGAAATGTTGATACCAACTTAAAAAAAGAGATTTTCCGTGTTTATAGAGATCAACTTCATTATAGATTAGATCCTAATACCAGAAGCCAATATAAAATTGACCACCTAATTCCTCTTTGTGCTGGTGGAAGTAATAAACAGAACAACCTTTGGCCACAACACCAAACTATCTATAATGTAACTGATCCACTTGAAGGTGTTGGTTGTGAACAACTTAAAGCCGGTAAAATTACTCAGCAAGCTTTAATTAAACTTATTTTAGAAGCTAAACGCTCACTCAACAAAGCTCCTGATACGCTTAGATATTTAAACAACCTCTAAGACATAGTTAATTCATATTTTTTTATCATAGATAAAAGAGTATTTTTACTTAACTTAATTTCACGAGCAGTTTGGTTAATTCTACCTTGATATTTATTTAAGACAAAGTGAAGGTACTCTTTTTCAAAGAGCTCTTTGGCTTCATAATAACTTTTATTCAGCCAATTATAAGTTACTAATGTTTTATCTTCAACCATCCAATCAGGAAGATGGCCCAAGTTAAATTTATCGTAATTGAGCTCTAAAAAATAATCACAAAGATTTTTAAGTTGTCTAATATTTCCATGCCAAGGGTGATGTTTAAGAAACGCTAGAAGATCTGAATCCAGTTTTAAAAAACTCTCTTTTAAAAATTTTTTAAGTAGAGTTATCACCTTTTCAGGATTATTACGAAGCGGAGGTAACGTAAAATTGAAAATACTCATACGATAATAGAGGTCTTCTCTGAAGGTTTTATTTACCACCATCTCTTTCAAATTTTTATTGGTAGCAAAAATTAATTTACCTTTAAATCTTAAATCATGGTTAGAGCCAATCGGTCGATAGACTTTTTTTTCTAAAAGGTAAAGCAGCTTTTTTTGTGTTTCCATTGCTAGTTCCCCAACCTCATCTAAAAACAGCGTCCCATCTTGTACAAATTGTAAAATTCCTGTTTTATTTTGAGTGGCTCCAGTAAAAGCTCCTTTAATATGACCAAAAAGTTCACTTTCAATTAGGTTTTCAGAAAGTGTGGCAAGGTTACAATTTACAAAAGCCTTTTCTTGATTAGCTGACTTTTCATGAATTTTTTGAGCAAGGTAAGACTTACCAACACCTGTTTCACCTAAAAGCAAAATTGTATTTTGGACTTTAAACAGCTGATTTTCGGTTAAAGGCATAATGACTTTCTCCTAAACTTGCAATAATGTAGATTAAAAAAAATTGCAAGTTAATAGACGGTTCTAAAATGAAAAAAAAAGAGTACGCAAATTTTATATACCAAGAGCTAGATAAACTTTATCCCAATGCTCATTGTGAATTAAACCATAAAAATGCTTTCGAACTTTTGATTGCAACTATTCTTTCAGCTCAATGTACGGATGTAAGAGTAAATATGGTAACACCTACTCTTTTTGAAAAATTTCCAAATCCTGATGCTATGGCAAAGGCAAAACCAGCAGAGGTTGAAAAAATTATCCATTCAACTGGCTTTTATAAAAATAAGGCCAAAAATATTATTAATTGTGCCAAAGAGTTAAAAACTAAATTCAATTCCGAAGTTCCAAATAATTTAGATGATCTAGTCAATTTACCTGGCGTTGGAAAAAAAACAGCTAATGTTATTTTAGGTAATGCTTTTAACATTGCTTCCGGTGTAGTCGTTGATACTCACGTTATGCGAATTTCACAGTTACTTAAATTAA
>JAXLVO010000005.1:0-116840 GCA_046328975.1 Bacteriovoracaceae bacterium
CCGACTCTCGCTCATTTTTCTTAATCGCCGTAAAAAGATCCACCGCCTGAGTTAAACCAAGGGCCCCTTTTTCGATCTGAGCCTCAACTGTTTTCACCTCTTTCATCAGCCGCATACTCGCAATTCGCGCATAACTTTCCGCACGCGAGTACTTTAATTCTAAATGACAATATTCAAATAGTGATTTAAAGCCTAAAGCTAAATGGAGCCGGCGCAAATCTATCTCTTTCAAGTGACGAAGTACAATTATGATTGAATCGCGTTCATTTTTTACGGCAACTTTCATTTCTAAAAGCAGTTCAGAATTATTCAGGCTCTTCATTGGTAAATCTCCCTTTTTTTGAAAATCTTATTTATCAAAAAAGAGGCACATTTACCAATGAAAATTTGATTTTATTATTGGTCTTTTACTGTAGAATCTTTCTTAGCTGGTCGCTTAACAATGACACCATTTTTCTTCACGCGATTACCATCATGAATTTTTTCTAAACCATTTTTTTTCTGATTATTAAGTGAGGCTTTAACTTTCTCCGGCGTTTCGCTGGTAACTTTCACCGCATGAAACTCATCAAAGCAGTAGAGCATTTCATCGGGGTCTTTAGGATTATTTAAAATAGTATTACATTTACTAATAACTGTTGTGGTAGGTTTAGCATTAATACACTTTTCAAAACTATTAATAGACTTACCTTTATAAAGGCCATCACAGAGATTAAAAACTTGAGGCTCAGAACTATAACAGCTTTTTATAAACTCTTTAAAATTAACTAGACCGCTCCAGTAACCTCCAGGGTTTCCAGCACTTCCAGTTAAGTGAAACTCTTGATTATTGCGGGCCATAGAGAGTCCATAATTTTCCAATTTTTGCAAACAAAGATTGGTAGAAATGGCCTTGGCCTCCATACACCCTTCATCCACCCAATTAAAATTCAATGTAATTTTTTTATTAAAAGAGTCACAAGCAACTCTATTCTCAAATGAAAGCTTAGATTTTAAACAAGCATCATATAATTGCTCATCCATTTTCGAACATTCAGCAAAGCGAGCTATCTCATATTTACCGGCCATACAGACCGCTAAATTGGCCTCAGACATTTTATACTCAGTCTGTTTATGTTTACATAAAACTCTTTGAGTTATCTGCTTTTCAGAAAGTGGTTTAGCGATAATGCTTTCGTTAAAAAATAACAGTTGAGTTATAACTAACAAACTTAAATTAATATTCTTCATTTTAAACTCTCGATAACAGTATACCGCACTAGTTTTATCGGCTTTATAAAATAAAAACTTAAGTCAATATTTCTAATTGGATAAATTACAATTCAAGAATTGCGGCCACACCCATTCCTCCAGCGGTGCAAGCTGAAATTAAGCCTCGCCCTTTACCTTTCTCTTTCAATGTTTTTGCCAATGTCGCCACTAACCTCGTCCCAGTCGCGGCAAACGGGTGGCCTAAAGCTACACTTCCACCTTTCACATTCATTTTAGCGCGATCAATCTTCCCAAGTGGTGCATTTAAATTTAAAACATGCTTGCAGTAGTCGGCCGATTCCCAAGCTTTGAGTGTACAGAGAACTTGTCCCGCAAACGCCTCATGAATTTCATAAAAATCAAAATCTTGTAATTTTAAATTATTACGTTTCAGTAAATTGGCCACTGCAATAGTCGGCGCCATTAATAATCCATCCCCTGCTACGAAATTGACGGCACTCGCCTCACAATCACTAAAATAGGCCATCACCTCTAATTTATGTTTTTTAGCATACTCTTCACTGGCCAGTAGTACCGCACTTGCTCCATCGGAAAGTGCCGTACTATTTCCAGCTGTCAAAGTCCCTTTGTCTGACTTATCAAAAGCTGGATTTAAACGGGCCAATTTTTCTGTAGTCGTATTTTCTCGTAGAATAGTATCCTTCGTTAGCTTTTTATATTCAAAAACTAAGTCGTCATAAAAACCTTCATTGTAAGCTAGCGCTCCATTTT
Source organism: Bacteriovoracaceae bacterium (assembly GCA_046328975.1). Taxonomy (GTDB): domain Bacteria; phylum Bdellovibrionota; class Bacteriovoracia; order Bacteriovoracales; family Bacteriovoracaceae; genus JAXLVO01. Next base: position 1,984 of record JAXLVO010000005.1, read on the forward strand.
TATGGCTATTATAAGTTAACTCATCCTGATCAACGCGAGCAATATTCCACTCTTTAACCATCTTTTCACAATGTTCACCCATGGATAGATGGGTTCTTAATTCTACTACGGCCGGTAACTTTGGAATAAGATCTTTAGGACTCAATTTCATTAAAATTTTCAAATAGTCAGTTGGCCCTTTAGCCGCCTTTATTTGTAATAATTTAGTAGAAAGCTCATGGGAAAAAGTAATCGGAATATCACTGTTAGTATCCGTTCCTCCCGCAATACCAACCTCAATTTGGCCGGTAGCAATTTTTAGTGCAATTTGATTAGTACAATCTAAACTGGTACCACAGGCCCTTTGAACATTGTAGGCTGGAGTATTAGGATGTAAGCCACTATCTAAAACCACTTCTCGCGCTAAATTCCAGTCATTGGGATGCTTCATCACTGCCCCAATTGCGACATCGCCGATAAGTTCACCTTCCAAATGAAATTTTTCTACCAGATTTTTCATCACAGCAAGCATTAGATCACTATTTGTTAGTCTTAAATAATTCGAAAAAGATTTTACAAAAGGAATCCTACTACCACCAATAATTGCAACCTTTCTTATTTCTTTTGACATAATTTTATCCTTCCAGCGAAAAAATTAAATTTTATAAATTTTGGGAACTCTTAAACTTATTTGGCAAAAAATTTCGTAAGTAATTGTACCAGCTATATCGGCTATACTTATTACATCTTTTTGATCATGGCCCCAGACTAAAATAGCGTCACCTATTTTAAAACTCTCAAGTTTAGCCTCTTTAAAAAAAAGATAGATCATATCCATATTAATTCGACCCACAACTTCGCCGATTTGATTTTTATAACTAATTTTAACACCTCTATAATTTCGAGTAACACCATCGCCATACCCAACTGGTAAAATCAGCATCACTCCATCTTGATCAATTTTAGTATCAGCATAACCAAATGATTCACCTTTTTTAATTTCAAACTTATCTAAAATATAGGTGCTAAGGCGACTAATACTCTCCCCACTCCAACTACTTTTTGTTCGCTCTAAACAGCTAGGACCATACAGCATAATTCCAGGACGAACATGAGTCTCAGCTAATCCAATTCCTTGCTCAATTGCTCCAGAATTTGCCACCGAACTATATTTAATATTAATTTGGTTATCTCTAAAAAGTTTTTTAGCGTTATTAAAAGCTGCTAATTGCTCTTCGATTTTTTTATTTTCACTGACTGGATAAAATGAACTAGAAAAATGAGTGCAGAGATGATAAATCTCTTTAATATTTTTTTCTTGTAACTTCTGAATTAATTTTTGCCAATCTTTCTGTGCAAAACCTAGACGATTCATTCCCGTATTGAGTTTCAAAAAGAGCGGCATAAATTTAAAATTTTTATTATTTAAAACCAACTCTAAATCTAAAAAGTTAGCAATGACCGGAATGATTCTAAAATCGGTATATGCCTCTTCACATTTTTTTATCCCTAACTCTAAATCGGAAAAAACATAAATTTCAAATGGTTCCTTAATTAGGGCCTTACGAAGCGTAATTGCCTCGCCAATTGAAGCCACACCAAATTCTCTAATCCCTAAATTTTTATAAGCAAAATCAACAATTTCAACTAAGCCATGTCCGTAAGCATTGGCTTTCACCATAAAAATTGTCTCATTTTTAGGAGTCAGTTTTTTAAGCTTACTATAATTACCAGCAAGCTTACTGAGTTCGACAATAAACTGAGTTTGGTTCCGCATTAATTAAGCATTCCCAAAAATATTTTTATTAAACATTCTATCAAAATCATCATTAATTCGATCTTTCGCTATGGCAGTCGCTCTGGTATCTTTTGTACCTTCCATTTCAATCAAATAGGCTACCGTTGAAAACGGAATCATTTTAACCGGAATGGTTATAAGTCGACTAAAGAGTGAATCCGCATTCTCAAAATAGCGCCAATAACTAAAATCTCTCGCATACTTTTGGGCAAAAGTATAAACCGCATCAAGATCTTTTTTCTCTACGATCAGCGACACTCTAGAAATAGAAGTAAATCCAATTTAAAATTCAGTTTAATCATATGAGTTAGTCCATAAATGAAATCTTCAAAAAAACTAACCCAATTAAGTTTAATACTCGGATTACTTTTGAGAATTTCTGATAATGGATTTAAATTAAGATCAATAATATTAAGCTCATTAATATTTTTATTTTTTGAGTGAAGTTCAATTAGATCAAATAGCTCCCAAGGATTTAAGGTTGCTTTTACCTTATCGTCTTCCACCATCTGTTTTTTTATTAACAGATATTTACGATAAAAACTACTTAAAGTATTCTCAACCAGTTCCCAATCAATCAGTTCAGCGAAATCCCCTTCTAACGTTAGATAGATTAAAATATCAGGACTCTGATATTTTCCAAAAACTCGAATACATTGTAACTCAATGCCTAGCACATCACTTGCCACCTGCATGCTCATATTTTGTGCAAAAAACTCAATGCCTTGTGAATTCGCTTGCCCCAACCAGAGTGAGGGTAACGGTTTAAATTTATCTTTAACCATAGGCGGTGAAATAAGTTTTGTCAGAGATGGATCAATTTCAAAATAGGAAAAACGTTTAACTTTGTCCCATTCTGAAAAAACTTTTACGATCAGATCCGTAAAGTTCAATTTATGACTATGCTCACTTAGCTCTTTAAAAAGCCCTTTTAAACAGGCTTGTCCCTCATTTTTTATAAGTAATTTTTGATGTGTCTCGTGGAGTTTCACTGCTCGTGATTGCATCCGAGCTAATTCAAACTGCATATCTTTCTGATTTTTTTTAATCTCTTCTATTTTATTAATACGTAAAATATGTCCTCGAAGCTGAACACTTAACTCTTCTCCACCTTTAATTGAACCATAATTAAGTATTGAGTAAGTCGACGCTAGTAGTGGTACCGTCTTATCATTAAAATAAAAAAGGAGCGGTTGTAAATCTTCACGAACTTTCGGATGATTTTTTAGCACTAACTGCTGTTGTCCCATGTTTTTAACATCGACTACAACGAGGTTCCAATCCTCGTGCATAAAATCATACCAAAAGGTCTGAAAATCCTTTACAGCTCGAACCTCTTTGAAGTGCTTTTTAAGTTCTTGCTCGATAATTTTCTCATCATTTGGCTCATCCATGAAAATCAGAGATTTTTTTTCAGACATAAGTAGTGCTCCTCAATGAACATAAACTTTTTTTATTGCTAACTTATGAAAAATTTTACCAGCTTTTTAAGCCTTAAGTAAAATTATTTCGTAAGAATCTATACTTATTGACTTTACCCTAAATCTACCAATAGAATACGCCCCAATTTTTAACTTAAACTTAAGGCGAGTAACCATGTTAGAAAAAATTAATTCTGGTGTCTTAACCATAACAAAATTACTCAATAATAGAGAAGAAGAGTTTAGTTTTACTATTGATGAGCAGTGGGTTTTAGATCTTTACCTAGAATTGGTCGCTAGTGTTAATTTCAACCAGAATGAGGAGATCGAATTCAGACAGATGAATGTAGATCTTAAAGTAAAGAAAAAAAATAGCGCAGAGTTAAGTAATTATCTACTGGTAAATGGGGTAACTGACCTAACCTTCAATTCACAATGTGAGCGCTGTCTTCGCGATGTATCAAATGGACTCACCATAAAAATAAATGCTTGCGTCATTCCTAAACAGCTAGAATCACATGAAATGTTTAAAGATCAAATTGAGATTTTCCAAGACCAACAGACCCGCGATCTTTTTTTCTATGAGAAAAATGAAGTCAACCTCAAAGATCTTATCCATGAATACCTCTTTTTAAATTTGCCCAGCAACATTCTTCATGATCCCAACTGTAAAGGTCTCTGCCCAGAGTGTGGTGTCGATCTAAATGAAGAATCTTGTGGACATAACAGTATAAAATCTGTAGACTTTGCACCTTAAGTTTTTTAAATTTAGATTTCGGAGTTAAGAGTTATGGCAACACCAAAGAAAAGAACCAGTGTTTCTCGTAAAGGATTAAGAAGAGCAGGACAACACCATAAATTATATGCAAAAAATGTTAGTACTTGCCCTAACTGCAAAGATTTCATTCTTCCACACACTGTATGTCCATCATGTGGTCATTACAAAGGTGTTGAATATATTGTGATGAAAAAAGCTAAAGACGAATCTGAAGTTAGTGAGCAATCATAGTTTTTCATCGATCACTCTCCTTTTTCCAGGCCAAGGTTCCCAATACGTTGGAATGTACCAGGCACTCTTAGAAAATGGCGTGCCGCTAGCAATTGTTCAACGAATTTTTAACGAAGCAGATACTGTTTTAGCTGAACCACTTTCGGATTTAACAAAAAATGGGCCGTTAGCTGACTTAAGCTTAACACAAAATACTCAACCCGCAATTATCACTCATACATACGCTCAACTCACTTTTTTAAGAGAGATCTTAAAAGATAAGAAACGCAAAATCGATTTGGTTCTAGGGCACTCAGTGGGTGAGTACGGAGCACTACTTGCCAGTGAAGTTTTAACTTTTTCTGATGCCATAAAATTAGTTAGAAATCGCGGAAAATTCATGCAAGAGTCGGTGTTAGATCAAGCCACAGCGATGTACGCTATCATTAAAGTTCCTTTAGAAATTGTGAGTGAAGGCTGCAAACAGGTAAACTTGCTGTCTAAAGATTCGCTGGTTGTTCCGGCCAATTTCAATGAACCATTGCAAACTGTGGTTTCAGGCCACCAAAATAGCTGCGATAAACTGATTGAGTGGCTAAAAAGTAATTTTCAAGGCACCTTTAAAAGCGTGAAATTGACCGTTTCAGCACCCTTCCATTCACCGCTTATGCAACAAGCTTCAGTTAAGATGGCAAATGTTATTAATCAGACCAACTTTTATCCATTAAAAATTCCGTATATAGCAAACATTAATGCTAAACAATTTGGCACCGAGACTGACGTTGCAACGATCAAAAACAATCTAATTGAGCAGATCTGCGGAACTGTCCATTGGGTAAAAAGCATTGAAGCACTTCCCGAAAATACGTTGTGTATTGAAGTCGGTCCTAGTAAAATTTTACAAGGTTTAGTGAAAAGAATTCGGCCAGAACTAACTCTCTTTTCACTGGATCAACCTAAATCTTTTATTAAGCTTACGGAGTCCTACTTATGAGCCCATTAGCTCGTTATGCTGATTTAAAAAATAAAAATATTCTAGTGACTGGAGCGACCAAAGGTATTGGTCGAGCGATTGCGCTCAATTTGGCCACGCAAGCGGCCCATGTCGTTTTTAACTACCGTGACCATTCCCAGAGTGAAGCTGAAAGTTTAGTTGAAGCGATTCAAAAACTGGGAGGAAAGGCTACCTCCTTAAAATTTGACTTAACTGCCCCTACTACTTACAGTGACCCGTTAAATAGTTTCATTGATAGCAACGGACCGATAACTGGGGTAGTTCATAATGCTGGAATTACTCTAAACCAGTTCATTCTTAAAACTAAGGCTGAAAATGTCGATGCGATTTTTGATACCAATGTTAAAGGGACCATTCTACTTACCAGCTTTCTCGCTAAATCGCTCTTAAAGGCTCCCGACGTATCTATTGTTTTCATAAGTTCGATCGTAGGTCTCTCTGGTAACTCATCGCAGTCTGTCTATTCAGCCTCAAAAGCGGCGCTGATAGGTTTTGGAAAATCAATAGCCAAGGAGCTATCCTCCAGGAATATACGTTCCAATATCATCTGCCCTGGATTTATCGCCACTGACATGACCAACGCTCTAAGTGAAAAACTGATCCAAGAGTATACCGAAACTATTCCGCTTAGAAGAGTAGGAAAACCCGAAGAAGTAGCGGAACTTACCGCTTTTCTATTGAGTGGTGCATCCGCTTATATCACAGGCGAAGTAATTAAAATTGATGGGGGATTGTACATTTAGCGAAAAATTTTCTAATATGTGGTCTAAAATACATGAGAATTAGAGGAGTAACAAATCGTGGAAGCAAAAGTTATTAAACTTGTGGCCGACGCTACTAAAATTGAAATTAGCAAAATTAAACCTGAAACCAGTTTTGTCGATGATTTAAATCTAGACTCGCTGGATATCGTTGAACTAATGATGAAAATGGAAGATGAGTTTGGCATCGAAATTCCAGAAGAAGATGCTGAAGGATTAAGAACGATTCACGATGTAGCAACGTACCTGACCAGAAAATCTGCTAGTAAATAAGGACATTTTTATGTTTCATCCGGATGCTAAAAATCTATCTAAGATGGATCCTGAAATTTTTAAATCAATCGAACAGGAACGTGTTCGACAAGAAGAGGGGCTTGAGTTAATTGCTTCTGAAAATTATACCTCACAAGCAGTAATGGCAGCTCAAGGATCAATTCTTACCAATAAATATGCTGAAGGATATCCAGGTAAACGTTATTATGGTGGCTGTGAGTATGTGGATGTAGTTGAAACTCACGCTATTGCTCGAGCTAAAGAACTTTTTAAAGCTGAATATGCTAATGTGCAACCTCACTCAGGTTCACAAGCCAACATGGCGGTTTACTTTACAGCGCTTAAACCTGGAGACAAATATCTAGGTATGAGTTTAAGTGAAGGGGGCCATTTAACTCATGGTAGTCCTGTTAATTTTAGTGGAAAACTCTACCAAGTTATCGCTTATGGACTAGACTATAAAACCGAGAGAATTAATTACGATCAGTTAAGAGACTTGGCTAAAAAAGAGATGCCAAAAATGATTGTGGCGGGCGCTAGTGCCTACCCTCGAATCATTGATTTTAAATTGATTAGTGAAATAGCTAAAGAAGTTGGAGCACTTCTGATGGTAGATATGGCCCATATCGCAGGTTTAGTTGCTGCTGGCCTACACCCATCTCCAGTTGGTATTGCTGACTTTACAACTTCAACTACACACAAAACACTAAGAGGTCCGCGTGGAGGATTAATACTTTCCAGTAAAGAGTGGGAGCAAAAACTCAATTCCAATATTTTTCCTGGTATTCAAGGTGGACCACTCGAGCATGTAATTGCAGCAAAAGCTGTCTGTTTTAAAGAGGCACTTGATCCCTCATTTGTAAAATACCAAAACCAAGTGATTAAAAATGCTAAAGTACTTGCTGAGACACTTTTAAATGAAGGCATTGGACTTGTTTCTGGCGGCACTGATAATCACTTAGTCTTAGTTAAAACTGATTCGGTAAATTTATCTGGAAAAGAGGCTGAAAAGTTATTAGAGCAAGTTCATTTAACTTGCAATAAGAATATGGTACCTCAAGATACCCGCTCTCCATTTGTTACTTCGGGAATCCGACTTGGAACACCAGCTCTAACAACACGTGGATTTAAAGAGAATGAAATTAAAACGGTAGGAAAATGGATAGCAACTGTTTTAAAAAATCCAACTGATAATTCTCAAATGGAAAAAATAAAAAAAGAGGTCATTGCTCTTTGTAAATCCTTTCCCGTTTATTTAAATTCCTGATCTAACTGTTTTTTAATTATTCCATAAATATAGGAACTAATTGAAATAGAGTTCTTGTGACACTGTTTTTTGATTTTATCAAACTCCTCTTTTTCAAATGCAATAGTGAAAGGTGTGTAATATTTTTTTTGGTAGAAGTCTTTGGCAAAGTTAATTTGTCGACCATGAGCAAGTGCTTTCTCCACTGAACGTTTTAACAAATCAAAATCAATAGGTTTATCCAAAAGATCAAAAGCGCCTCTCTGCCATGCTAATTTTGTCACTTCCTTATCACTAAAACCGGTTAGAATAATTACGGGAACGATAATACCTAATTCACTTAAAATTTGAATAAACTCTATGCCATCCATATTAGGCATTTTAATATCAGTTAAAACCACATCGAAAGCCTCTTTTTTGAGTAGTTCTAAAGCTTTGACCCCATCATCACAATCAAAAATATCATCGGAAAATTCACTTAATTGATCTCGTATTAAGTCGCGGATTAGTGGTTCATCATCCACAATTAAAATTTTCTTTTTTAATTTGTTTTCAATCTTGCTCATCGAGCTATCCTTTTTCTATTTTGAAGTACATAATGGGGCAATTATTGTTTTAACTTCTTGATCACTTAATTTTGCTATCTGGGGAGAAACTCCTGATCTTGCCATTATATGATTACTATTACCTAAGACTCTGCCTGGACAGCGTGAATCCTTATATTTATCCCCTAAACCTAATCCATGCAATATTTCATGAGTTATAAATGAACAAATATAATTATCATTGTTAAGTGATCCTTGTTCTTCTAAGACGCCCCAGTTAGTGGCATCTGAGCTTTCAAGTTGATCATAAATCTTTATAGTTGCGTGACTATTTTTTATTTTAGCCTCATCAGCATAAACGTATTTCAAATTAAAATTAAGCCCCTGATTGGCCAATATCTTTTTGATACATGGTTGGATATGATCAAATTTACTTTTAACCGCTGCCATATTCTCTTGTTTGCCTTTATAAACTAACTTGAGATTAAGATCTATGGTAATAAAACTGTTTTTTAGCGAAATCTCATATTTGACTGGATTAATAATGAGTCCATTACAATCCGAAAATAGACGATCTACTTTAATTTTTTTTCCTTTATCTATTATGTTATCAATGCAGGATTGAATAATATCTGATTTTTGCGAAAAAAAAGTTAAACGCTTATCAATTTGATCCTGGTCTCTATTTTTTTCTGTAATCCAAAAGTTAAACTCACTCTCATTTTTAAAAAACATAGGGTTACAATCAAGCTTCACATAGCCTAAGTGATCATTCAAAGCACTATGTAAGGTTCGTTTATCTTTAGTAAATCTACTTAAAGAGTGATTCCACATTTCAATTTTTTCTTTCAAAGTAAATTTTTCTAATTCACGTTTTAACAAGACTATTTTGGGATCATAGTTTTGACGAATTAGATCAATCACTTGCAGCTGCTTCTGTTTGGACTCTTTAGACCCAAAAAAGCTATTTGCCTCTCTACTTAGCGCATCTGCCTCATCTATCAGGCTACTTCGCTCCAACTCTAGTTGATCAATTTTATCTTTTAATAAAAAATAGGGCGAGGGTGATTTAGCTAAAAGTTGAGAACAGAATAGAAAGACTACAATACTTAGTGTAGTAAAATAGGCAGAAGTCATACTCTTAATTATAGTCTAGGCTTGCTACTAACAGTAGCAGGTTAAACTTTCCATATCTTAATTAAATTTAGTTAAAACTGATGCTAATTTACTCAGAAAAATAGGGCCAAGAGCCTCCATTGTTAACAGTGGATCAAAAGAGATTCTTATGCCGTTTTTAGCAAACTTTTCGGGGTATCCTAAATTCAATAACACTCTACTGGGAAGAGATGAGCCACTAGTACAAGCTGAACCTGAACTCACTTCAATTCCCTTTAAATCAAGTGCGGCGAGGAGTACATCGTTTGCAACACTCGGATGAATAAAAAAAATAGTATTAGAGGCTCGCTTCATATTTTTAGCTGCCACAATAATAATGTTACCAGAACTCCAATCGATTAATTTTTTTTCAAGGTATATTCTCACCTCTTCATTTTTTTTAAAATCATAATTATTACTTAGTTCACTTAAGGCCAAGGGGATACTCTGAACTGCAAAAGAGTTTTCAGTACCTGGCCGAAATTTCTGCTGTTGACCTCCTCCAAAAAAAATAGGTTCAAATAAAAAATCTTTTTTAATGAAAGAGAATCCAACGCCTTTAAGTGCCCCAAACTTATGAGCTGAAAAAGTGTAACTATCAATGAAATTTTCCAGTTTAAAAAAATTCTCTATTTTACCAATGATTTGAGAGCTATCGACATGAATTGAGAGCTTACTATTTTGCTCTTTTAGTTTTTCAATTTTAGAAAGTGGCCAATAGACGCCAATTTCATTATTAACTAAAAGATAATTAAGCAGTGTCGTTTCATTTGGTTGAATAAGTGAAGCGATCTCTTCGACTTTAAAATTCCCGTCAAGATCAACCTTGAAAAAAGATACTTTGTGTCCCCGACTTGTTAAATTTTTACTTAAATCAAATGAAATTGTGTGATCAATAGTAGAAAAAATAAAGTGGACCCTCTCTCCTTTTTTTTCAAAATGAGCGGCAAAACCTTGAAAAATTAAATTGATTCCTTCAGTGGCCCCTGAATGGTATACAAGATTATACTGGTGATCACTAAGATTAAAATTTTTAAATAAAAAATTAGTAGTACTATTAACTATTTTACGTGCAAGTTTACCTGAAGTGTGTTGCGACGACGGATTGGAATCAACGAATTCCCCTTTTGCTAACCACTCTCTTACAGAGTGAGCAAAAGGAGAAGTTGCGTTGTAATCACAATAAAATCTCTCGTCGTTATTGGTTGATTTCACCTAAGTTAGCTCTAATCGCACTTTCAGTTGCACCGGTAGCTGGAGCGGCTGTCGCGATAGTTTCAGCGCCTACTTGTAAGAAATCTTTTCTTCTATTAATTAAATCACCTAGAGATGTCGTTTGCAGATAATCTTGCATAATTACACCAAGGTTTTTGAAATAATCTCTAGAAAGACCAAATTCTGGTGAATTTGATGTTCCATCTTCTACACCAATGATGTCTTTAGCTGGGTTAATGTTTTCGCCTACACAGTCTAAGATATCTTTAACAGAAATCTCATCCATTGATCTAGCGAGAACATATCCACCACCTGGACCACGAACAGACTTAACTGCTCTACCATTTCTTAACTTTCTGAAAAGTTGCTCTAGGTAGTGTAAGCTGATGTTTTGGCGAGTAGAAATCTCTTGTAGCCTTACTGGGTTTCCGTTACTGTGCTGGCTTAAATCCAACATGGCTCTGAATGCGTAACGTCCTTTCGATGTTAGTCTCATTTGTCATCCTCCATAAATCCGTCTGATCCTAATAATAATTCCGTTTGTAGATCTGAGATATTAACAATAGCAGATCTTTTTAAGAAGAATCAATAATATTATTTCACCATCTTAGTGAACTATTAAGATCTTCTATGGAATAGTATGAACTTATTCTATAATTACCGTCAACTAGTTTTAAAAAATGTTTTTATTTTTTTTAGAGAGACATTTTGCTACCACTATTAGACCCCTTAGAATCTACGTAAATTATCGATTTTATTACATAATTATAAGGACTTAGACTGAAATCAAATACGAGCAAAATATTTCACTCGGCAATTTTTGACACTTAAAAAAATTATAATTTTACCAAATTATAATTTCGGTATGCACCTTCAACTGTGTCAGTTGAACCCTCTTCAACTTCAATTTCAAGTTCATAAAAAAGAAACTCTTCAGGCACAATTGCTTTTAATTGTTTGATATAAGCTCTTCCCCATTCAACTAAAAAATACTCTTTATCTTCTAAATAGATTTCTAATTCAAGTTGAGGCAAATCTGTTGGTTTTTCTAAGCGATAAAAATCGCCATGAAGAAGTGTCTTGGTTTCATTGAGAATAGAAAATGTAGGGCTGTTAAGTTTTAAATTAGAACCAGCAAAATATTGGACAAAAGTGGTTTTCCCCGCACCCATTTCTCCAGTTAAAATGAGTACCGCTGGAGGTGTAACTAGTGTCTTTAACTCACCTACAACATAATTAAGATCATTTTTAAAAACTTTCTTCCAACTCTTTAAAATTTTTTTACTCACGAAGAAACTCTCCTAACTCTTCTTTCGTTAAATTTTCTATTTCATTAAACGCAGCTCCTAAATAGTCAATAATATTTCCAGCCAGCATTGACCAAATGCCTAGTGCTTTAGCTGCGTGCTTACCTGCAACTGAATGGAGAACTGTTCCAAGACAAACAGTTTCATAAAAAATTCTATCATCTATTTGGGCACGGTTTTTTTCATCATTAGCTCGTTGAGCAAGCAATCCAGCTAAAATTCCAGTCAACACATCACCAGAACCACCAGTTGCCATTCCATCGTTGGGAAAACAGTTAAAATAAAATTCACCGCTTGGAAAATGGAGATAACTAATGGCACTTTTTAAAACAATACTACAACGGCTTTTATCAACTACCTCTTTTAAAATTTCTAATGGATTTTGTTCAACATCAACTTTATCGTTGTTACTAAATTTCGCAAATTCACCAATATGAGGAGTAAAAAGGGTTGGTCCTTTTCTTCTTAAAATAAGGTCATAGTCTTCTTTAATATTTAAAGCATTTATAGCATCAGCATCCACCACAATCGGTCCATTAAAAGAGGCCAGAACATCTAAAACCAGTCGCCTTACATGTGAGCCAATACCTAAGCCTGGCCCAATAGCAATACAATTATACTTAGATAAATTTCTTAAAAAACTTTTATAGTCTCCTTCATCTTCTTCACTTCTACCGATAGGAAGAATACCTGTCATAATTTCGGGTGGAACTCGAGAGACTAACTCTAAATAACTCTCTTCCCAAGTATAAGCAGTAACTAATCCGGCACCTGCCTTCAATGCAGCATGAGCCGATAAAATAAGTGCTCCGGTTAAGCCACTTGAACCTCCAATAATGAGACCATGGCCATATTGATTTTTATAATTAAATTTATTTCGTGTTTTACAGACATAAGAGACATGAAGTGTACTTAAAAGATGTTGATTACCACCCATTAAAAGTTCTCGTGGCAGCCCCACATCCAATATTTTAATTTCCCCACACATACGTGAACCCATTCCTACATAATGTCCAACCTTAGGCAGTCCAATGGCAAGAGTAACATCAGCTTGAATGCATGGACCTTCAACTACGCCAGTGTCTCCCACTACACCGGAAGGAATATCAATCGATACAATAAAGGTTGCCCACTCATTAATCATGCGAACAACATCATAAAGTAAATTACTTAAAGGTAATTTAACGCCTGTTCCGAATATTGCATCAACGACAAGAGGTTGTTCTTGAACTTGACTAAAATAACTTTGTACCTGTTCACATTCAGTTATATAATTGATTTTTACGCCGTATGATTCACTTTTTTGAAGCTGACGAACTGTTTCTTTGGAAAGATCTTCTTTGTTAAAAAGAATAAAGGCACGTACTTTAATTCCATACTCACGTAAGTGTCTTGCCATTGCAAGTCCATCTGAACCATTATTACCTTTTCCAACTAAAAATAGGACTTCACCATATTTCAGATCTTTTAAATATTTTTTATACAAAAAATTAGCTGCCCTTACCCCCACATTTTCAATAATAAGCTCTTCTGTAAGTCCATAAGTTTTCTCAGCGTTTTTCTCAATCTCTTTCATTTCACTGGTAGTAACAATTCTCATTTCAATACCTTTTTTAATTCACTAATAACTGGAGTTAATCCTTGAAAAATGGCCTCACTGATAATCCAATGACCAATATTATACTCCGAAAAAAGATTGAGTTTAACTAATGGTTTAACTGAATCTAAAGTTAATCCGTGTCCCGCATGGCAGGCTATTTTATGTTTTTCTAAAAATGCTTTAGCATCTTCAAATGCTTTTACATAAGAATCATAATTTTTCTTTTCTAAAAAGGCTTTAGCATAAGCTCCAGTATGAACTTCGACGGCATCAGCTTTTAACATTTTCGCTTTTTCTAAACTAATTAAATCGGCCTCTAAAAAAAGTGAGATATAAATTTTACTATTTTTTTCTTTTATCAATCTACATATTTTTTCAACCTGCTTAAAGGTATTCTCATTTTTTAAATTGAGTCCGCCTTCAGTTGTCTTTTCTTCTCTTTTTTCCGGAACTATACAGATCCAATCTGGAACAATTTTCAATGCAATTTGGGCCATTTCATCACTAGCTGCCATCTCAAAATTAAGCAGTCTGTTCATCTCTTTAGTTATCTTTCTTACATCAAAAACATCGAAGTCTTGAATATGTCTACGATCTTCTCTTAAATGAACGGTAATCTGATCTGCACCAGCTTTAATGGCATCAATTGCAGCTCGAGTAATAAGCGGATAATTCTCACCTCTTGCTTGTCTAACTGTTGCCACATGGTCGATATTAACGCCTAATCTACTTCCCATGCTTCTCTCCCGAAAACTAATCTTTAGATAGCTCTCGTGCTACCACAGATGCTACCTTGGTGGCCAATTGATTAACTAGTGATAGGTTCTTACCTTCCACCATCACACGAGCAAGCATCTCAGTTCCAGAATAGCGAAGAAGAATACGACCTTCAGTACCCAACTCTTTCTCTGCACTCTCCACGGCTTCAGTAATTTTTGGCACAGTATTAAAATCGGGCTTATGGTCAACTTTCACATTGATAAGTGTTTGTGGGAACAGTTCTACTTCTGCGGCCAATTCAGTAAATGATTTATTATAATATTTCATACACTCAATCACTTTCAGCGCCGCTAACACCCCATCACCGGTGGTTGCGTAGTTTTTAAAGATAATGTGACCAGAGGGCTCCCCTCCAAAAATGAGATTATCTTTTCTAATCTGCTCCATAATATAGCGATCACCTACTTTAGTTCGAAGTAATTTAATTCCATGTTTCATTAAATAGTGTTCTAACCCAAAGTTGGACATAACTGTTCCTACAACTACGGGGTTATCCTTTAAAACACCTGTATCCAGGAGAAATTTAGCGAGAATTCCAAAAAGTTTATCGCCATCAATAATCTCACCACTACTATCAATAATCACTACTCTATCCCCATCTCCATCAATACAGATTCCAAGATCGGCACGATATTTCTGTACTAATTTTGAACATTTTGAAGGATGAAGTGCACCAACGCCAGAATTAATATTGATGCCATCAGGTTTTACACCATTAGTAATTACCTCAGCTCCCAACTCCTCAAACACCATGGGAGCGGCCCTATAAGCAGCACCATTAGCAGCATCAACCACTAGACGCATACCTTCTAAACTATATTTCATATTAAATACTGATTTAGTGTGAACAATATAGCGTGCTACCACTTCGTCTAATCTTTTAGCAGAACCTAACTCATCATCAACTTTCACTGGAATTAAACTTGGGTTTAACACCATATTTTCTAACTCTAATTCGACTTCATCTGGAAGTTTATGTCCATAAGCATCGAATATTTTAATTCCATTATCATAATAAGGATTATGAGAAGCCGAAATCATAACTCCGGCGTCAGCACGCATCGATTGAGTCGCAAAAGCCACTCCTGGTGTTGGAAGTGGTCCTGTTAAAATAGCACGACCACCTTGTGAACAGACACCACTACTAAAGGCTTGCTCTAACATATAACAAGATAATCGAGTATCTTTGCCAATGATAATAAGTGGTTTACTATCTTTTTTAGTTTGAAAATAACTGGTTACTGCTCGCCCTAAAGCAAAAGCTACTTCACAAGTCATAGGATAGACGTTAGCTTTACCACGAATGCCATCAGTACCAAAAAGTTGACGTTTGGACATACTTCTTCCTTTTATTTTCAGTCACACTATAAATAACTATGCTGCTTTTAATTCTTCTTCTTTATCTTTATTAACTTTTGATCCAATCTCTTTAATTACCTCTTCACTGAGTAGGATCTTTTTTCTTAAGGCTTCACGACTAATCCCCATATTTTTGGCAGTCTTAGATTTATTGCCTTTATTTTTTTTAATCTCATTAAATATAATTTCTCGTTCAATCAATGCCATTCTATGCTTTAATGGAATTTCCGAATTATCCATATAAGGAATATCACGCACATTTTGTGGCACACTTCTTTTTTTGTCAATGATCGGTGTTGGGCCGCTCGTCAAAGAGTTAATAATATGACTTTTAGGGTGATATAAAACGGCCCTAGCAACTGAACTTTGAAGTTCAGCAATATTGCCTGGCCAATCGTAAGCTTCAAACTCTTCTACCATTTTAGGCGAAAAATTCTTCAGTAAGAAGCCTTGCTGTTTACACTCTATTTTTAAAAAGTAATTAATCAGCTCTTTAATATCTTCTTTACGTTTTTTTAACGGTTCAATTTTAACCGAAGAAACGGAAATAAGATTAAACAGGTCTTTATTGAAAAGGCCCATTTCAACTAGCATAAATAGATCTTTAGTAGTTGTACAAATAAGTCTCACGTCCACACTTAATTTACTATTTTCTACTCTTCTGTTTTTTAATACATTAAATAGTTTTAACTGAGCTTCTAAACTTAGTTCATCAATATCACAAATAAGGACCGTTCCACCTTTACATTTTTCAAATTTATTGACTTGAACATTTTGACTCCAAATCTCTTTTTCAATAATCTCTTTAGGCACGCCTTTACACTTTATAATTTCAAATGGAGCAAGTCCTCTCTTGCCTTCATAATGAATAATTTGCGCATAAAGTTTTTTCCACTACCATTCTCACCTTCAATCAACATTGCCGAATCTAAATCTTTAAGCTTAATAATACTTTTACGCAGATTTTCAATATATTGTGATTTTCCAATTAAAACATGTTGTCTATCAAAAGGTGTACTAAAGCGTCTAATTTGGGATACTTCGGAAACTGGATTGTAATTATGAAAAACAGTCGAGAGAATGAGTGAAACCACTTTCATAATTTTTTCATCTTCGAATGTAAATTGATCCTGGTTGCGTTTATTTAGAATTTCCACTACTCCAATAATTTTATCTTCTCTGTTATATATTGGATTACAGATAATTGATCTAGTCACAAATCCTGTTTGAGCATCAAACTCATTACTAAACCGCGATGACTGTTGTACATTATCAAGGTTAAGCGCTACTCCCGTAGTAAACACTGATCCCGCTATACCTAATCTATAATCAAAATGAAGTACATTTTTATCTGTTCCAAGAGCTATAATTGCTTCAAGTTCATTTTTATCTGGATTTATAAGAAAAACAGTCGCTCTTTGCGCATTCATTACATTCGTCACTTCTTCCAATAGACTTTCTAAAAATTCAGACTGCTTACCAAATTTCATGATATCTTTGAATAGTGATAAAATAAGTGAGAAAATTTCAAGACCATCGTGAATTGAGTTAGTTTTTTCCGAAAGTACTTTATCTACCATGCAATCTCGGAGGCGATCATAAGAAAAACTTAAAATGAGCTGCTCTAAAAACTTATTTACATCTTCATCAGGGGCAAATTCAATTCCATAAGCTGAACTCTCTTCGTTTTTATTGTAACTATATGATCTAACTACTTTTCCACTGACATCAACTTTATGTTTTTTAAATTGGAGATATATTTTAAAGTCTGTTCCGAGTTTAAAACGCTCTTTAGTTGTAAAACAGAGCCCTGAAATACTTAAATCTAATAATTTAGCTGAATTAACTGGCACATAAGCATCGGCTTCATTTTTACATTCAATATAGAAACGGACATTATCTGCTTCTTCAACTGGAATTCTAAAAGATTTCAAAAGTTTTAATTCTGAGACACTACTAAGCATAAATTTACCTTTGCTAGTTGATCACAAAATCTCATCGACCTAAAAATGGCAATATTTAGTGGCATTAGCGGAAATATTATCAATATATACCTTTTTATATAAAAACTAGTTAAAATAAATGATATGAAAGCAATTAACTCAATCTACTTTTTTAGTATACTATTTTTCTGCCTTAGCTTGAATTCAATTATTGCAGATGAACTGATTGTTATTCAGGCGGTATCAAGTAGCAAAAAAAAATTCATAACAAGAAATGGTAAAGATAAAGGTATAAGTCCGGGAATGTCAGGCACTTTTATTACTGATGACTTCTCTATTATTGCTGTAGCAAAAATTGTAAATAGAGATTTAACTTTGTGGCAAGTTAAAAAAAAGGGAGCCTTAGTCCCTTTTAAAAAAGGTGATTATGTTACCTATTCAGAAGCACCTGAAAAAGTATGGGCACTTACCAAAGAGAGTTTAAAAGAAAATATTGATAAAAATTTACAAACATATTTTATGGCCGAGAAAAATAAAATTGATCAAGAACTTGAATACTACAACCTCTATTCATCAAAACAGGTAGAAAAAATAAAACTCGAAAGTAATAAAGATGCTATTGATAAAGATTTAAAAAACTATTTTACGACTAAAAAACTTGAACAAGACTCCACCTATATTCGTAAACAGATTGAAATTAAAAAAATAATAAATGAAGTTGATCCAACTCACTCATTTAGTCTTATGTTACATTACAATCAAGGTATAAGTGAACAGGTCTCTTCCATTGATCCGGCAGGGCAATCCTCCAATCGATTTGGCTATCAAGTAAATTTAAAATATCAATACCGACTAGTCTGGAATCTCTTTTTAGAAGGAGGAGTACGTTTAGATCAAGAAGAGAATGTTTACAACCAATTTGTCATGGTTACTAATCGGCAGTATTTAACTTTAGGAGCCAACTATTTTTTTAGTCTTCCTAATCGCGAAAAACCTTGGTGTATGTACATGGGGTTGCAGGCGGAATTGGTCGATCAAAAACAGAACTAGTTGTGAAACTATCACCGGAACTGCCAATGTTTTACTATAGTAAAACTTGGCTCTGAATATTTCTTAAAGAAAAAATGGAGTTTTGTTGCTGAGGCCAGTTATGAAAGTATCTTTATTAAGGACGGAATGCCAGATGGTACCTATCAAAACATCCATCAAGATAATTTTACTATCGGAATTGGAATAAAACGTTATATCTCATTTTAATTATTTCCTAGTTCTCTAACTCTTTTATATGATTCATTTAATCCATTTATGATTATTTCATTTAATTTTTGATCTCGATAAAAGGATAATGCCTTAATCGTTGAACCACCTTTTGAGGTCACCTCATTTACTAATTCCTCTAAACTTTTAGGTGAATCGTCCATTAATTTCGCTGCCCCTAAAAATGTAGCCGTTACTGTTTTACGTGCAAGGTTAGCATCAATTCCTTGTGCCTTTAAATAGTCGACCATATAACTTGCAAGTTCAAAAATAATCGCTGGAGCAGATCCATTAATTGGCGTCACTTTATCAATAGCTTCTTCGCTATTTAAAATAGTAATCTGTCCTGTTCTACTTAGTAGCATTTCAACTTCTTTTTTAATTTTTTCTGTTATCTGTTCATTAAAATAGATCGTACTGCATCCACTGTTTTTAGCTATGGCGGTATTGGGCATCACCCGTACAATATTTTCAATATTGGTATTTTTATAAATTTCTTTGATTGAAGTTCCTGCCAAGAGAGAAATAAGTGTTACCCCTTTAAGCTTTTGACCTTTTAAAAGCTCTCCCACTTCGTTTATGTTTTGAGGTTTAACTGCAAGAAAAATAAAATCAACTGTTGGAATCTTATCTAAATTTTTTAAGACACTATTTTTGTGTTTTAAATTTTTACTAAGAGTTTCGGCTTTGCTTACGGTGCGGTTGTAGAGAAAAAACTCATCAACTAAATTATATTGATCAAAATTATTAATAAAAATATTGGCCATTTTTCCAATGCCAATAAAAAGAATTTTCAAATTTGATCTCCTTCAATTAAAGGAGCTCCATATCGCATTAAATTAATTGCAAAAGTTCGCTTATAAAAAAAGAGTTCATAGAAACTTTCCAATTTGTCAAACGAAGCTGACTCATAAGCACTTAGAATCATCGGCAATGCTTGATTACTTGTTAATTTTACATCTTTGATAAAATCAATTGAAGAGTCAAATATTAAAAAATCTAAGATGCTATTTTCGCAAACAATATTGACTAAATCTAAACCTCCTTCCAAAACCTTAATTTGATTTACACTATACCCGTTTTGATAAAATATATCAGCTAAGGTTTGCCAGAAAGAATAGCTATTTTTATTAGTACATATAATTTTAATTTTACACCCAAGACTAACTGAAACTATAAAATAGAGAAAAACAAAAAAACTAATTTCCATGCTTGTAGAAATAATAAGTCCCTTTTCTTTTATTTTTCTATAATCATTAAAATTAGTTTGTCCTGCTATTTTTTCAGTATAGATTTTTCTATTTATATATTTTTTCAGATTCTCAAAAGTCCAAATTTTAATTTTAAAAATCTCTTTTTTATGTTGAGCATCCCAAAAAGGAAAGAGTTTATCTAAATTTTGAGAGATTTCACCAATTGTAAAATTAAATTGATCTACACTCTTATCTGAAAAAAATTCACCATTATCGGTATAACTGATAAGCGTTTCATCTAAAATCATCTCATTATCAAATTTTTCAATTTTATTTTTATCCACCATTGCGAAGTAGGGATTTTTTCCACAATAGCGAAAAGCCATTAAATAATCAGTCCCACCAGCTTTAGGTCCAGTGCCAGAAAACTTAAAACCACCAAAAGGCTCAATACCTACTCGTGCACCTGTTATATTACGATTAATGTAGATATTTCCTGCATTTAACGAACTAACAACATAGTCAATTTCATCTTGGGATTGTGAGTAGATACCTCCAGTAAGAGCATATTCAGAATTATTAAATAAACTAATTGCTTCATCTAATGTCGAAAATTCCGTAATATGTAAAATTGGACCAAAGTGTTCATTTTGTATACTACTATTACTTGTACGCTCTAACCGTCCTACATAGCTAAAAGGTAAATAAACAAGCGCTGGGCCCACACAATTGTCTGGAAAACTTTCTTGACTTCTATCGACAATAATTTCACCACCAGAATTTTTTATTTCCACACGAATTTCAGAAATAACATTTTTTATTCGTTGTACATCTTCTATAGAAATCAGTGGATTAATAACAGTTGAAAATTGGTCACTCACACCTACTTCCAAATCTAAAATTGCAAGTTTTAGTCGTTTAATAAGTTTATCTTTAATCCTTTTATCAACTAAAACACGTGAAAGTGCAGAACATTTTTGACCAGAATGATTAAAAGCCGACTTTAAAATACCAACAATGGTCTCATCCAGTTCAGCACTTTTGGTGACGATAAGACAATTTTTTCCACCCATCTCAGTGACAACTCTTTTAGGAATTTTAATTTTTAAATGAGGGTGATCATAGAAATCTTGTGAAAGTTTATTAAAAATATAGGTCCCTACTTTTTTAGATCCAGTAAAAATCACACCACTAATATCTTGACTTGAAACTAATGTTTCACCCACAATTTCTCCAAGTCCAGGGGCGTGGATTAGTACATTTTGTGGAACACCTGCTCGATAAAAAAGATCAACTAATTTTTCGGTAATAAGCGGAGTCTGTTCTGCTGATTTTAAAATAACTGTATTACCAGTAACTAAACTAGCAGCTACCATTCCACAAGGAATAGCCAATGGAAAATTCCATGGAGAAATAACGGCAATGGGACCACGAGCACTGCCTTCATTGCAATTTACTAAATTTTCCCGAGCGTAAAAGTTAAGGAAGTCTATAGCTTCATCAACATCAGCATAAGATTCTAATATAGTTTTTTTAGCCTCTTGATTAATTAGTGAAGCCAAAAACCCTCTTTCAACCACCATAATATTTTGCGCTCTTAGAAGAATAGAAGATCGCTCAATAGGTTTTAATTTGGACCATTCACCATCTTTAAATGCATAAGTTGATTGTTCTATTGCTTTCAAACTCTCGGTTTGATTTAAGAAATGAATTTTTTTTAAGTCATGTTTAAAAGCAATCTGTTCTTTAATCAGTGGAAGTTCCTCTTTAAGATGTGACCTCACACTAGCAATATTAACAAAAGTTCCATTCATATTTTTTATAACTGAATCCAAATTCCAGTCATTATTATTAAATCTTTTTTTTGCTTTTTGATGAGGTAGTTCCATTGGTTGATTGATTTTTTTGGATTTATCAATTCGCATTTGCGCTAAGATGCCGACTTGAGAAGAGTTCTCTAAAATTCTTCGGACAAGATAGCCCATTCCAGTTAATAGATCCCCGACTGGGGCATAATTTCTAACGGTCCATTTTAAATTTGCTAAGGCCAAACTAAGTGCTTCATAGGTCATATGAAGACACTGATGTTCAATCGGCAGTGCACTAGGAAAATAGGTTTCACGTAAAGCGGCAGCATAAGCATGATCCATAAGATTATGTGAACCTAAACAGAGTTGTAAGTGTGAATAATTTTTTAGTGTTTCAAAAATAATCTGACGATAATGAATGTCGGTCTCTTCTTTATTTAAAAACTGATAAGATGGATGTGATCCGGCACTGGTTTCAATAGTTTCAGCATCAAAGTATGCACCTTTAACCAATCTTATCGGCATAATAAGTTTTCGTTTTTTGGCCAAGTCTAAAATATCTAAAAAATGTGCATAGGCATCTTTAAGATAACATTGAAGGACAATTCCCGTTGCAAAATAGTCATGCAGTTCAACTGTTTCAAGTAAGACTTTTTTATAAACTTCAAAAACTAAATTACGGATGGGATAGTGTTCGGCATCAACTTGAATAAAAACATTCTCTTTTTTGGCCGTAAGAAGAATTTTTTTCAAACGTGGTGAAACTATTCTATAGGTATAGTCAAAATCATCCGGTTTATAGTGTGAACAAAGCGCTGAAACTTTAATACTATCATGAGACTTTTAAATATGAGCGCTATTTCTCTCCCCTACATTTATATATTCTCTAAGTCCTTTGACTAACTCCAATACTTTTTCAACATAAACATCTGCTTCATCTTCAGCTACTACCAATTCCCCTAGATGATCTAACGTAACTTGACGAACTGTCGTTTTAAGTTCAGAAATAATTTTTTTGGCATCTTGAATGTTTTTTCCAGCAATAAAACGTTTTGCGACCAATTTAACTGAACTTCGTAAAATTTTTTGGGCCCAACGATCTGGTAAAATTTTAAATATCTCAGCAGTAATTTTAAAGAAAAAAGATAATACAAAAGGAAGACGTCCTGTTTTCTTTTTTTCATTATCACTAATTAATCTTCGGAGCGTCTCTAAAAAAAGTCGTTTTACCTCTACACCTTCAAAATCATAATCAAGAGAAGGAAGAACTGCTAAATATTTAAGTAGGTGAATACGTAAAACATCATACTCGGTTGAGAGATAGAGACCAAAATCAGTGATTCGTTCTAATATTGATGGGCGATATTTTTTTACTTCCGCCAAAAGCTTTTGTTCATTTTCAATTTCTTTTGCTTTTAGTTTTTCGCCTTGCTCTCCTTGATAAATCTCATCTAAGAATTTTAAGTTATATTTTTGGGTTATATAATCAATTTCAGTTAAAGTTTCGGCTTGATTAAATTTTTGAAGTACACCGACATGGTGAAAAAATTCATTAGGAAGATTTAATTTAGAATTTTCACTATTATTCCAAAAAAAATATTCATAATGTGCTTTTTGAGTGTAAACTCGCACTTCATGTCGAGCAAAATCCCAATGTACAGTAAAAGGAACAGTATTTAATGAAATCTGCTCTAAATAGACAGAACTTTTTTCATTTATAAGAAAGTGATTTTTGTGATCAAGTCGTTTGAATTTAGAAAAATAGTTTTCGGCGAAAGGCTTGGGGCGTCCTTGATTAAACCAAATACTCACAAACTCATTTAAAATGAAAATATGGAATTTTGTTTCATTTATCATCACATCAAAGACTTTAATTTCAGGTAATTGAATGAAAGATCGGATATTCTTCATGGTTTCCTATTTAATAAAAGTTTATTATAATAAAAGGTAATATGTATTTATTATCAATAAAACATTTATTTTTAATTCTACTCTCAATTTTTTGGATGAGATCACTATTCTCTCAGCAAATATATTCTAAAGCAGATCTTGAAATTTTAGAAGAACAGAAAAATTACGAAGAATTTTTTTTACATGCCCGTGATATACTTCCCCAAAATCGCGATTTTGGTTGGGATGAGATGGTTCTTAGAATGGGAAATAGCTATATTAAAACTAAATTGAATGAGGATCAGAATAACGCAATTGCTTATAATTTTATTGAGTCCATTTATGAGTGGCCAACCCTAAAAAAGGATATTGACTTCAATCGTCTTCGAGTTCAGTTTGGAATAAAATATTTTCAAAACTGTAAAGAGAAGTGTCTTAAAGATTATTCCAATTTTTTTAATAAAAATCCAGATGGCGACTTAGGTTTAACATTAGGTAAAATTCTTAATATTTATGATACTAATTTAGAATATGATAAATGGAACTATTTTAAAGCGGCAGCAAACTCACCCTTCTCAGCTAAACTTTGTCTTGACGAAACTTTAAAAACTAACATCATAGAGAAACTCAGTGATCTAGTCGAACACAATGCAAAGCCAGATGAGATTGAATTAACTATAAATAACGACTGCTGGAAAATTATCAAAGCTGAACTCAGAGAGGGCCTTTATAGTCAATCGCGAAATATATCGCTACTCTCTTACACCCTTTTAAAAATAAAACTGGGACTTACATTAAAAGAAGAACAACTTTTTCAAGTCCTTTTTATTTTAAATGGGCCAATTATAGGAAAAACCTTTAATGAATCATGGAATACTCTTAAAAAATTAAGTACCGATATTAAAAGTCGTGAAGCCATTTTAGAAGAACTTAAAAAATTTGATCCCCTCCCAGGTGAAGTATTTAAAAGTTTTGATACTACTAAACGAAAAGTCATCTTTAAAACTCTTAACGATACATTCCCCGAGTATTTAGATTTTTATGCTAAAACTTGTCTAAGTTACCTCAAAGGAACTGAAAAATTTCCTAATGGAAATCCTACCGTTGAATGCAAAGACTTTTTTCAAACTGCAACTATGACAGAGTGGCAAAATAGCTCACTTTTAAATGAACTTAAGGCCGTTCCATTTTTTAAATAAGAGGGCCCTAATCTTAGATTAGGGCCTATTCTTAAACTATTTAGAAATTTACTTGATACTCTGATGGTAGTGGTAAAATGTAGTTACTAAAATCTTCAACCGTTGGAATCGGTCCCATTTTTACTGTAGCTAGATCTTTAATATTACGTTTTCCAAGTTCAATAGCTTGGTCTAATGAAAAGAATTTGGATTGAGTTGCGACATAAAGAGCTCTAGTTGGATTAACTACCCCTTCACTCATAACTTTAGCTTTTAAATAACTCTTTTTATCAACCGTCTCCATAAGAATTCTTTTTACACTAAAAACATCGAGCTTAGGGTTCGCTGATTTAATTTGACCAGCAATTCTTGCAACGTAAGGTGCTGCTTGAGAAGTTCCACTAACTTTTAAATAACTATCTCCTGGAATAGTTGAATAGATCCCGACACCTGGTGCGGCCACATCTACGGTAGTTACTCCATAGTTAGAAAAAGATGCAAGAATATTATTATTAAGAGTAGCAGCGACAGTTATCACATTGGGAGCATCTAAACTCGCTGGAGAAGTTGGAAACTTATCATTATCATTGCCTTCATTTCCAGCAGCAAAAACAAAAAGTGTATTAGGTGCACTACTAACTAATTTGTTAGCTGAACGTAAACTCTCTTGCAAAAAATATTTAACCAGACTTGCAGCTTCAACTTCAGTTGGTTCACGTTTATAAAGCAATTTAAACATTGCTGTAACAATAGCATTACCTTGAGTAACTCCCGTTCCAAAAGAGCCATTGGCCACGTCCGCTTTATGAATATTTACATAAGCACCAATCTCATGCATAACAGGTGCTTGTTGAGCTGTTAACTGTGAAAGTAATCCTTTAATAATACTAATTCTAATACCTGATGGCTCAGCTTCTTCTAACATTTTACTTGAAGGAATTGGAAGTTTTACTTCTGTTGGAATTAGTTTTACGGCTAATACTTTATTATTTGCTTCATCCATTGAAGTAATACCAGCAACATGTGTTCCATGGACAAAATTCCCAAAAATCATCATCTCTTTTATAAATGCAGGATCTTTAATTTTACTTTTAGCCCACGCTCTCTCCGTTTCAGTTGCTGTACCTAAAAAAGTTTTTAACTGAATATCAAAAAATAGATAAGGATCTTGTGAAAATGTTCCCAAATATTTGTAATCGATTACTTGATTATTATTTTCAGCAAAATTCCAACCAAAAACATCATCTTGATAGCCATTATGGTCTTCATCACGATCGTTGTTAGCAATCTCTATTGGGTTAATCCAAGGATGCAGTTTAACATGTTTCATATCGACACCTGAATCGATAATAGCAACAGTTACCGCTTGAGCCGAACTAATTAAAAGCATTGCAATCAAAAGAGTCAATTTTACCATAAATAATCCCCTTAATATCCCTTCCGCAGTTAGTCTAAAGACAAACGCAGGGGATAAACCTTGGCAATTTAATTTTTCCCGTCCAGAAAATTAAATGCATTAGTATAAAAAAAGGCCCCCATCCTGGAGGCCAAAGATGATACTACTGATGTGAATGAATATTACTCAATCTCATCTGCAGTCAAACTCATTAATTCTTTAATATTGGTAATTCTAGTTACATCTTCACCTCGACAGCCAGCATTTGTACATTTATTAGAAACTCTACAACCTTGAGCACTGTCATATACATAGTCGTTTTCACCTCTTACTAGGATCCCTTCTACTTCACCAGTTTTAGTATTGAAAACAGCTGAACCAGAGTTCCCACCATAAGTATCTAGGTTAGCAACAAAATATTTAGGATTGTTATTGGTTCTAACGTTAGCACCATCTGAAATTTTGGTAGGAAGGCCGAGTTGGGTGACCAATTACTGCAATCGATGCACCGTTTGGAATTTTACCACTCTTTCTTACTTTTAAAGGCTCTCTTCCTTCAACCGGTCTATCAAGCTTAACTAAAGCATAGTCACTTCCAACACCACTATCTAATGCACGAGAGATAATTTGAGTACATTTATAAATGTTACTTTTTGGAATGTTAAGATTGATACTTGTAGCATCGGTCATTTTATAATCAAATACCCAAGAGTATTCAGCACAGTCACCCATTTGAGTTACACAGTGTCCAGCTGTAACTAAAAGATCTTTGCCTACAAGAAAACCAGAACAGCGAGCTGCTGTAATTTGGCTTGAAAATCTTTCCGAAGCACACATACCTCTATCTCTTAACGAGTCTCCAGAGAGAATCGTTCCAGTTCTAGAAGCCGATAAACTTGAATTTTCAATTTGAGCAGCGGTTGATCTTGATAACTCTTTCAATAGGTTATCCGAAGAAGCGTATACATCTACTCTATTATCTTCACCATAAATAACTTTTTGTCCGCTACTAGCGAAAGAAAAGTGTGCTGTAAATAGAGATAAAGCAGTGACAAAACCTAGACGTAACAGTGATTGCTTCATAAATTATTCCTTTTTCATAATTTGGCCATCTATAGCCACTAAGCAAATTATTTGAACAATTTATTATGAAAGTAATTTATATAGCTTAACAACTTAAACTTTCTTACATCTAGACAGCTATTTATAATTTAAGGAGTGATCTCTCGACCTAATAAGAAAACTTTTTCTACTCTGCCAGGGAATTCACGATTGAGAAATGGAGATGATTTGGCTTTGGTGTAAAGACTATTTTTAGTAATTATATGTTTTAGATTTAAATTTAAGAGAGAGAAGTTCGCACTATATCCAGGGGCTATTTTTCCAATTCCTTTTCCGAAACGATTATATTCAGGAAAATATCTTTTCCATTCATCCAGAAACTGATTAAAAAATTCTCCAGGCTTTTCACTGCAGGCTTTCGCAATAACTTTGGGATCTACTCTCTCTTTTTGGATAAGCCAACTTACTACTGATCCATAAGTATCAAGACCTGTTAATCCTGAGATTCCATTTGTTTTTTCATCAGGTGCATGTGGAGCATGATCAGTTGCTAGATAATCAATCTCTCCTTTTCTAAAAGCCTCTAGTAATTGATGCCTGTCCTCTTCCGATCGTAAAGGTGGATTCATCTGCATTTCAACGATTTGCTCTTTCGAAAAATTGAGCTCTTGCATTTTTTCCATAGAATAATAAAGGTGTTGAGGCGTAACCTCCATTTCAACACTTAGTCCCCGTTCTCTTGCTTTTCGAATAAGTGGCAGCCCTTCACCAATACTATAATGGCATAACTTTCCTTTGAGATTAAATTTTTCAATAAACTCCAAGGCATCAATAGTTGACATTAACTCTGCAATTTTTGGTCTTCTCAACTCGTGAGTAGAGGCTCCTCTATTCTTTTCCAGGATATCCGGATCTTCACAGTGAAAACTTACTGTTTGTCCTTGATAATTTTTTAGAGTTGCAAATAGGGTTGCTTTATCTTTAAAAAAGAGGTCTCCGATAGATGGTCCCATATAGACTTTATAGGGAACTTTAAACTCCTTAAAAGCCACACTTTTAGGGCCTACACCGGCATAGAGAAAAATAGCAATAGGTGCACTTTTAGTTAGATTTAATTTAGCAAGATAAGTCGTCTCATTAACAGGTGGTATTGGATTATTTGGCATATCACCAATAAGAACTACGCCACCGTTAATTGCTGCACTTGAAATCGATTTAAAATCCTCTTTGTAAATGTTTTTTTGTGAAACATCCTCTCGAGCGTGCACGTGAATATCACCGAAGGCCGGAAATAAAATAGTGTCATCATTAAATTGATAGTCTAGTGATTTAAATGGAATTTGGAGTGCACCGACTTCTAAAATAAGTCCGCTCTTTTGATCAAATGCTATTTGCTTTCGATCAAAAGAGCTTCCCGTACATATATTGGCCTCAAGGGTGACAACCCCATCAGATTTTACATTGATCATTAGTCCATTATGGAACTATAAATTTTTCAAAACGGCAACTGAAGTTATTCGTGTTACTTTTTCACCTAAACATCCATCAGCTGGACATACGTTAGATTTATAACAAAGATTAGTTTCATCAACAGTTAAATCCATCTCTCCTTCTACTAAGATTCCTTCAACCACACCGGTGTTGGCATTGAAAACTGGAGAACCAGAGTTCCCACCATATGTATCCAGGTTTGCCGTAAAATAGGTTGGCTCAACATTCTCTCTTAAATTAGCACCATCGGCAATTTTTTGAGGAAGTCCCATAGGGTGACCTATAACTAAAACATCTTCATGCTCGTTTATTTTTCCCTCTTTACGGAAAGCTAAAGGTTTACGATTTAGAACTTTTCGATCTAAACGAATCACTGCATAATCTAATTTTAGAGTAACAGGATCAAGCACTTGTTCTACAATCTCTTTACAGCGAACTACCTGATCTAATGTTATTGGTGAACCATCTTTTTGATATTCAAAAACCCAAATAGCCTGATCACACGCGGCCTGTTCTCTTATACAGTGACCTGCTGTTACCAGAAGATCAGGAGCAACAAGAAACCCACTACACATCATACCGGTATGCTCTTGAGCAAATCTTTCAGTTGGACAAACACCAAATGCCTCTTGGTAAGTTGAAGCTAAAAGTTTAAGTGTTCCGTTCTCTCCAACCGCTAGATTTTGAATTGGAACCATGCCAGCTACCGATTTTGCAAGAGTAGAAAATTGGCCTTTTTTATAACAGTCAGGAGTTACTCTATTATCATCACCATAAATTACTTTAGGGGTTCTTTTGCAAAAACTTCATGTGCAGTAACCAGATTTAATGCAAGTACGGTTAGACTTAATTTTGCTAAAATGGCTGTTAAACTTTTCATTTATGGTTTCCCCTTTATTCGTATAATAAACGCAAATTGCGCAACGAGGGGAAAATGCATCTTTTTTTGACGTTCTACAACTTACAATTACTTACTTTTATTTTAAATTTTCATAGAGAGATGGCTCATGAACTCGGTGTGTCAAAACAAGATCTCTTGAATCTCTTAATTCATTGGTAAGATTAATTAAATAATTGAGAAGTTTTATTTCGGTTGCTTCAATAACTAACGGATCCCTGCTTCTTTCTAAGCCGCTCTCTCTCAAAAATGATTTGCGAGACATAGCAATTAACCATTGCGGATGATTAACTCTCATAATTAAAGATGCTAGTTGATCCATAAGATAAAGGTTCTGTTCACGATTTTTTGCAAATCCAAAACCTGGATCAAAATAGATTCTACTCAGTTCGATACCATTTTTTAGAAATTGCAATTTGGCCTCTTCAAAAAAGGTTACAACCTTAAAATAGAGCTCTTGAGCTGAAATCTTTTGGGTGAAACTAATATGGTTAGATAATTCATCTCGCTTTTGACAAAAATTATGAGTTAGAACAAATCTAATTTTTGGATTAAGTTTTAAAAAATTTAAAGTTTCATCATCAAGAGATCCGCTAATATCATTCCAGATAATTTCAATTTTTTTATCTAAACTTTTTATAAAAGCGACAATGTCTGTAATTGTTTTTATTTTTTGAGTATCAATTGAGAGCATTTTTGAACTTGGCCATGCTATTTCTTGTAAAAATGGAAAAAGATTCTCTCGGAAACGGTCTAGTTCACTCTGAGCACTGATTGATTCATTAAAAGATGCGGTGGATTCAGCTCCAATATCAATCATGTCAACTGAAGAGTGGTTTAAATAATAGTTTAGACGCTTGTAAAAAGAGGTCCGATCATTATAACTCCCGCCATCGCTAAAAGAGTTGGGAGTTATATTAATAATTCCCATTAAAAGATTGCGGGGAGAACTCATTAAGCAATAATAGGTTTTGAGATAGTAGTCTCTTCTTGAGACACGTTATTAGTGCTTTTGGCCTGATTACTATCGGCCACCGCCGGCTTAGTTTTCAAAGGAGCACCGATATCTTTACCTGCAATGAGAGCTTTTATTTGATCTAAATCAAGCGTTTCCCATAGAATAAGTGCTTCGGCCACCTTTTCTAAATCAGTTCGCTTAGTCTCTAAAATAGTTCTCGCCTCTTGATAATTTTTTTCTATGATATTTTTGATCTCTTCATCAATTTTTTGAGCGGTAACAGGTGAATAGTCGTTACTATCGCCACCATAATAGCGCTCTTTACTTTTGGCCAAATTAATGGGTCCAATGGAAGCGGACATTCCCCAATTACAAACCATATTTCGCGCAATATCAGTACTACGTTCAATATCGTTACTTGCTCCATTAGTTTGTTCATTAAAAATCATCTCTTCGGCAATTCGTCCACCCAGAAGAAAAGCGATGTAATTATTGGCCTTTCCACGAGACAAATTGAGTAGCTCTTCATCCGGTAATGTTTGAGTTACCCCAAGTGCCATTCCTCGTGGAATAATGCTCACTTTATGGATTGGATCAGTATGAGGAAGATTCATTCCCACAATTGTATGACCAGCTTCATGGTAGGCTGTCACTCTTTTCTCTTTTTCTGAGATTACCATCGATTTTCTAGCAACACCCATTAATACTTTATCTTTAGCATTTTCAAAATCGATAGAAGAAATCTCTTTCTTGTTCTCTCTTGCCGCTAAAAGTGCTGCTTCATTAACTAAGTTAGCTAAATCTGCACCTGTAAAGCCCGGTGTCCCTTTTGCGATAACTTCTAAATCAATATCTTTGGCCACAGGTGTTTTACGAGTATGAACAGTTAATATTTGCAGTCTTCCTCTCACATCTGGACGACTCACATTAACCCGTCTATCAAATCGACCTGGTCTAAGTAAAGCAGGATCGAGTACATCCATTCTGTTAGTTGCCGAAATTAAAATAACACCTTCATTGGTCTCAAATCCATCCATTTCAACTAGTAATTGGTTGAGGGTCTGTTCACGTTCATCGTGTCCACCACCCATACCAGCACCACGGTGTCTACCAACAGCATCGATCTCATCAATAAAAATAATACAAGGTGCATTTCGTTTACCTTGTTCAAAGAGGTCACGCACTCTAGATGCTCCAACCCCTACAAACATCTCAACAAAATCTGAACCAGAAATTGAGAAGAAAGGAACGCCAGCTTCTCCTGCCACGGCCTTAGCAAGTAGGGTCTTTCCTGTTCCCGGAGGCCCAACTAGCAGAACGCCTTTTGGAATTTTTCCACCAAGTGCTGTATATTTTTTAGGATCTTTTAAAAAGTCTACCACTTCAACTAACTCTTCTTTAGCTTCTTCAACTCCAGCAACATCAGCAAATGTAATTTTTCGATCCGATGAGCTTTGAAGTTTAGCTTTTGATTTTCCAAAACTCATCGCCTTTCCACCACCAATCTGAATCTGGCGCATGAAAAAATAGAAGATAATTACGAGAAAAATCATTGGTCCCCAGTTTACTAATAGGGCCGTGAAGAAGGATTGCTTCTCCTCTTCTTCATAATTAGGTGTAATACTATTTTTTCTTAAAATATCAAATGTACTTGGGCCAGTACTTCCCGTTAGCCGAAAAATAACTCCATTCTCATATCCCTCTTTAAATTTACCATAGATTTCATTTTCACCTTTAAAAGTAACTTCTTGAACATGAGCATTTTCAACAGATTGAATAAATTCCGAATAAGTGATCGTTTTTCGATGACTCTTTTTCTGATCAAAAACTTTGATCACCATGGCCATAAGAAGTATGACAACGATCCACAATGCTAATGTCTTTTGTTGATTTTTCATCTGTTATGTATTTCCTTGAGGGGTTGAAGTAATCCTTAAGCTTTATTGTATTCACATTCAGGGATTTATGCAATCATCAACCCAAATTTAATAGAAAGAAATAATTGACTAGTTTTCGCTGGCAGACAAGAAGTAGCTATCCATCATTTTAGCAAATTCAGCATCTTTCTCGCCACTTCTTTGATCTTTTAGAAAATCTTTGACACTTGGTTCAAACGATTTCAGTTCCCATAAATTTTTAAAAAGCTCTCGTCTATTTTCACCATTTTGTTCCATAAGGAATTGATTTTTTTGAGCTTCATAGATGGCTTTAGTGGGGTTTTTAAAAGCCAAAGCAAAAATAGTAGCTGCGCGTATGTCGCTATTAGGATCTTGAAGGTGGTCAATTAAAAGATCGGAAATTGAATCACCTTTAAAAAAACGTAAACTTTTAAGTGCTTCACTTCTTACCTCAATGGCAGGATCTTTGAGCGCATCAATCACTCTATTTTCAGCATAGATTGAGCCTGAATTTCCAAAAACCGAGAGAAGATAGACTTTTTGAGCGTTAGTTGAAGCATTCTGATAATCATTTACCATAGGTTCAATAATATTTTTTTCTCGTTCTGGGTTAATTTGGCTTAAGGTTCCTGCCATTATCCCCAAGGCCAATCCTGCACTAGAGATAGTTAGCTCATTTTTTCCATTATTAATAATATCCAACAGTGCACGTTGAGCTGCTTCATTAGGATTTTTCAGAGTACCAATCTCTAAAATAGTATTAACTAACTTCTTATCATCTGAAGCCTCTTTTAAAGCACTAATTAAGGTGGTTTGAGCTACTTCATTTCCAACTGAACCTAAAACTCTTAATAAAAGATTATGTGCTAAACTATTTGCTGGAAATTCTCGCAGCAGTGAAAGTAACTCGTTAGCAGAGATAGGCTCCAAATAGATTAAAGCTTTTAATTTTAAATAGAGCTTCTCTAAATTTTTTTCATCATTTTCTTTATAATATTTTTTTAAAAGTTGGATTAATTCTTGAGCGGTGAGCGAGCCTAACTCCT
Organism: Bacteriovoracaceae bacterium; assembly: GCA_046328975.1. Lineage (GTDB taxonomy): Bacteria > Bdellovibrionota > Bacteriovoracia > Bacteriovoracales > Bacteriovoracaceae > JAXLVO01. The sequence continues at coordinate 35,444 of JAXLVO010000005.1, forward strand.
GTTTTTGCATCAGGTTTTCCATTTCACCATTTTCTAAATTTTGAGAGAGTGATTGGTAAGGAAGTGCCGTGTGCATATTAGTTGCCAGCGTCGACTGGTCCATCTGGATTTGATTAAACTCCATCTCCCCTAACTGCATAAACTTTAGTGAGATTTCTGAAAAGTTTTCCGCCAATTTATGGCCATTAACTTCAGTTACAATCTGATCACTTCCATTTAACTCTTGTAATCTACAATTTGCTGAATCAAATATAATTGACCAATTACTATTAGGGATCACTTTTTTAGCAATTTCTAACTCGCCCACACTTTTACGGCCATTCTTTGAATCTCTATTTTTCTCATAATTTTTTTTAGTTTTAGTAATGGTAACTAAATCATCATTAGCATTGTTGCTACTATAGTTTGCACTATAAACACCTTGCAAATCATTTTCAAAAGTTTGCCATTCAGCTTTCTCTTTCATGAATGGTCTAAACTGAACCTGCGTTAGCGCTATAAAATTTTTGAGTAATTGAATGGTATTTCTATCTAAATTGGATTGAAACCGAATCTGTTTAATTGTGCCTTTACTATCAACTTCTGTATAAAAAGGAAGAATAAGCTCCCTTCGCATTATTCCCACTTTATCACTCGCAATAAATATTGGATTATCGGGCGAGTAGAATTGAAAACTTTTTAAACTTAACTCATTTTTTAATACAAACTTTTCACCATTTGATTCAACTACAGAAATAGTATAATCACCTTCCCAAATTACTTTTAAACTATATTTTTCAACCGTTGCTTGAGTCACCTTTTGCTCGTTAAATAATTGGGTAAAGTCCGCATTAGATGAATTCGTATATTTAAAATTATAATTATATTTTTGTCTAACCTTCCAATTATAGTAAAAACTTAGTTCACCATTGGAATTAGAATTCTCTTGATTTCTTAAAAGCCAAAAAGAGGAGAGCCCAATAATGAGTACTAAAAACAAGAGAATAACTAGAATTTTTGATTTATCTATTTTCATGAGTTTAAAAAGCGGCGGCCTAAATTTTAACTAGGCCGCCTTTCCAGTGATTAAATTAAAATAACGGAATGTATGCAGTATAAGAGAAAAGGTTTCCTGTTGTTTTAATTCCACCAAATTCAAAAATATTCCAGTTCCACTGTTTTTTCTTCCAAGGTGGAATATCCCATGCTGGAACATAAATATAAACATAAGCGTACATATTCCCTTTAACTGCTTCCAGTTCATTGTAAGCACTTGTGTTAACATAAAACATCGGTTTTGCATCTTTAGTTGTAAGCTGTAATCTTCCTACAACATCCAGATCATCTTTAATTAAAGTTAAGTTAGCACCACCACCAGCACCAGCTACCACAATATCGGCTCCTACCTGAATATAAGCTAGTGCACCTACACTGGGTTTAATATCGGTATTAGCTTTCAACGGTAAAAAGGCAAATCTAAAGAAAAGAGAGGCTGACCCTTGCCCACCAATTTTGGCGGCCATTGGAATTGGACCTAATGTAAAGTGAATAGTTGTCGACTCATCAAAATTTTTAGAAAATTCATTAGAATAAAAATAAGCCGCTGAATTGTTATACTCAATATTTATAAATTTAAATCCAAGGGCATAAGCATACATGTGTCCTTTGAGATTGCCTTCTTTAGGAGTATTAGCAAAAGCTTCTCCTTGAATTAGAGCCAATTTTTTACCAAAAATATGACCGCCACCCTCTCCCTTAGCTTTGGCCTGAGTGTAAGTATCGCGTCCATCTAAATTAAGTGATGAACTTAAGTATGCCGAAAATTTATCATCCCATCCCCACTTACCACTCCAGAAATCTGATTTAGCATAAGGTTTTGGTTGAGGCTGTGGAAAGTTTGGACGATTAATACCTGTACGATAAATATTAATATTTCTAATTTGAAGATCATTTTCAGCAATAGCACCTCGCTGACGGTTTGGATCTTTAATCACCAGAATCTGATCATTCACTAGCTGTCGGTGATTAGCTATAACGTTTGGATCAAGAATTAAGCTTCTCTCAGTTGTTTCTCGCTGAACATTAAAATTAGTCACTTCATCTGGTCTAATAACTAATTTTTTAATAGTAACATTTCCATACTGTTTTCTGAGTGTATATCCATTATTGGTTAAAAATTGTTCAAAATTATTTAAAAGAGCATAGTATTCTGAAGCTTTGACATTAACTGAGCCATTATCCAGTGGAACTTGGATAACGGTATCGGCATTAACGCCTCTGCCAGTTAAACGACCATTTTGCACTACTGGGTGTTCAGTTAAAAGAAAAGGGTTGAATGCTTCTCTAACTCCACTCGGAACGATAACACTAAATTGATCTGGATTAGAAATTCTTCCTTCTGTTTCTACCGGACCAATAGGTGGTCTTGAAATGGGAGGAAGTGGTCTAGAGATAGGCGGAAGTTGCGCCAAAGCATTTCCCACCATTATTCCGGTTAGGGCGAGAAAGAGCAGATTCATTTTTTTCATTGCTTTTCCTTTGATTAATTGGAGTTAATAATTGTCAATAACAATTATGTTAATAACTCAAATTATTTAACAATCTTTAATTGAATCTGCAAGAACTTGTTGTTTGATTCTAGGAAATTGAGAAAATAGTGAAATTTTTGGTGCCATTTTGCCTTAACTCAGTTTTACAGTTTTCTAAAATCCAAAAATAGTTTTCAGCAAAATCTGTTTTTAAGACATAAGTTGTTTTTGGAAATAAACTCTCTAAGGTAGTAGAGCTTTTACGCTCTTTTTGAGAAGTACCTAGGGCCAATATTGGAAATGTTTTAGTCTCTGTTTTTTGAAGAGTAGCGATTACATCATAGAGACTTAATTGTTCAAAATTAAAATCTCTATTTACTATTTTCAGTGCTAATTCTCTATCTTTTTGGTTTAACCAATCTTGGCCATTCTCATTAATAAACATTAAAAAGGGTCCTAGCATGTAGCATTTTACTGCGCCTGAAAAACTCATTGGACCCTTTTTTCCAGCGGCAAAAGCCGTTATCAGTTTCTCCACCTCTTTTCTTAAAAGACCTCTTTTTTTATTCGATAATTTTTTAATTACATGCATTAATTCCATCTCATATCCATCCAACTGTTTTAAAAGGTCCTGACGGAAAAGAAAAGTAACTCCTGAAAAATGGTATTGCAGCAATTTGGAGGGAGGAAGAAATTTTTGAATGCGGTGCCTATTTAATTTAAAGGCTAAATCATTTGATTGATAAACATAGTTTTTTAATAAGTGGGGATATTTTTTAGTGATCACTGGTAATAACGCTAATCTAACAAAGTTACGCTCAAATTTCCTATCTGCGTTACTTGAATCCTGGATATAGGGAATTTTTAAACGCTTAGCAAAGGTTAAAATCTGTTTTTTGGAAACGCTTAAAAAGGGTCTAACCACTCTCCCATTTCTTACCGGAATACCTAAAGTAGCACTCAAATTCCCTGATTTTTTAGACATCATAAAAGACCATTCGTAGGAATCATCTAGATGGTGCGCTAAGGCCAAATAGTAGTCTGGAAATGCTCTAAGATATTTTTTGAAAACTTGGTAGCGTAACTCTCTTGCCACTGCTTCAAAATTGGCCATGTTGAGGTTGAGCCCTGTCACCTTCTCGGTAAAAAATTCTACCTCTAAGCTTTGCGAAATTTCTCGAATAAACCTCATCTCATCATCATTCTCTTTTCTGGTGCCATGGTTAATATAGATAACTTTGATCTCTTTAATATATTTTTGTTTTTTTAAAAGATAGAGAGTGCAGAGTAAACTCATTGAATCAATTCCGCCAGAAACAGCCACCAACAGTTTGCCAGAGGGTGGCAGTAGTTTTAAATGGTTGAAAAATTTTTGCACCTGTTTAACAAATTTTAGGCAGTAAAGATCACTAATTTTTCCTGGAGCGAAATCTAAGTTGACGGAACCATTTTTTCTCATTAGTATTTCAAACCTTAATTGAATTAGTTTGGCAGGGTAGCTCAGTTGGTGAGAGCGACGGATTCATAACCCGTAGGTCGGCAGTTCGAATCTGCCCCTTGTCACCACTTCATATTTGGTTATGCCACTTTTGTACTCTTCTGTACATTCTGTTTTTTTGGAATTTTAATAACAAATTGAGTATTGAATGAAGATCTATTATAGAAAAATTCTCCTTTATGAGAATCGACAATAATCTGTTTAGATACAGAGAGTCCAAGCCCCGTACCTTTGCCCACTCCCTTAGTAGTAAAAAATGGTGTCATTAATTTTTCGACAACATCATCTTTAATTCCCATCCCTGAATCTGTAACACGAATCTCTATCTGATCATTTTTATCATGCGTTTCAAGCGAAATCCATGGATTTACAGTATCGCAAACAGCATCTGTAGCATTATTGAGAAGGTTGAGAATTACTTGTGAAATCTGGACTGATCGGCACTCAAGCATTAGATGTGGAGTTAACTTATCTAAACGTAATACTACGTTATGTTGTTTAATTCTTGCTTCTCCAAAATCAAGCGTCTCTTGAATAATATTATCTAGCTCAACCAGCTCAAAAGGATCTTCATATACATTACGAGAAAATGATTTAATACTTTTTACTATTTTTGAGACTCGTTCGGTAGTTTTTAATATTTTATCCGTTAAAAGAGTTGCTCGTCCAGAACTCATTTTGGCTACACTATCTAAAAATTTTTTTAACTCCTCAGCTGAACCATAAATAATGGCAAGCGGATTATTAATCTCATGAGCAATTCCTCCGGCCACTTCCCCCATGGTCACAATCTTAGAGGTGTTTTGTGCGACTGTCTTAATAAATCGTTCACTCTCCAATATCTTTTTCTTACTAGAAACTCTATCTGAAATATCTTGAATAGTTCCAAAAATTTTTGAGATTTTTCCGCTCTCAAAAATAGGTCTGGCAGAAATGTTTACCCATCGCTTATCGTTATTATGAGTAGTCAATTCAAGTTCAATATTAATCGAAATCGATTGCGTTTTTATATCTTCCACAATCTGGTGAAGTTTTTTAGCACTCTCTTTGTCAAAATAGGTTAAACAGTTTCTCCAGTTTGGTCTAAACTGTTGCGAATCAACTCCAAAAATAGTGTAAGCTCCGCTAGACCAGTAGAGATTATTATTAAAAAAATCATATTCCCATCCACCAATTTTTGCTTCCTCTTGGATCTTCTCAAGTAAAATCTGATCTCTTTTTATATCGTTAATATCACGAGACATAGAATAGATTACTTTATCTTCAAAATTTAAATAGACATTGGCACGCATCCAATTCCAACTCCCGTTTTTTAAGAGTAAACGAAAGTCTAAATTTTCTGCAACATAGATTTCTTGTTTAACCATTTGTTCAAAAATTGCATTGAGTCGGTCTCGATCATCGGGATGGATAAATTCACGAAAAGGTCGAAAATACATATCTTCTATATCCCATCCCAGAAATCTCTTCCAAGTATGATTAACCTCTTTAATGTAAGTGTCAAAACCAGTAACACAAAAAAGGTCAGTTGAAATATCAAAGAATTTATCTTTAAATTGAAGTTTTTGATTATGATGTTTCATAATTTCAATTACTCGGTTTTTGCGAACACTGAACTTTTCGATTCCTTGAGCTAAATACTTAACTTTTTTTATTTTTAATCATAGTTTTTTTATGTTAACTCACACAATTTTATTGATTTAAAGGATAAATATAATTAGTTTGGAGTAAAGGAATAAAAAATGAACTACGGTAGCCTGCTACTTGGGATTATCCCCTTACTTGCTTTTGTCATTATTGATTCGGTTTTAAATCAGAAAGCAGCACTAATTAGTGCTATTGTGCTTGCAGTATTAGAAGCCATCGTTAGTTATTATCTATTCCATGAAATTGATCTTGTTACAATCTTCTCTTTAACATTAGTAATACTCCTTGCTGTAACTTCTTACAAAAAAATTCAACCTTTTTATTTAAAATGCAGCCAGTGATCTTAAGTCTCTTTTTGGGAATAGCACTAGTCGTCTCGTATATTTACAACAAACCAATTCTCTACATGATGATGCTAAAATATCAGGATCAAATGCCTGTACAAATTAAAGAACAAATTACACATCCCTACTTTATTGCTCTTTTTAGATTATCCACCTTTACGTTAGGAATTGCCCTCTTTATTCACGCCATTATTACTTACATTGCAGCAATTAAGTTAAATAATTGGTGGTGGATTGCTTTGAGAGGCGTTGGTTTTTATTTATTATCTTTTTTTGCGATGTTAGTAGCGAATATTATTGTGAGTCGATCAGTTCCCTTACCACTACTTAATCATTAGTGCATTTTTAATTTAAGTGCAGTTTTAAGTTTATTCGAAAGTGTAAGATCATCAATAAGCGCATTTATTTTAGAATTTTCTAATTCATTTGATTTTTCTACTTCAATCACTTCTATCCCAACTTTCAAGGAAGGCTTAATAAAGCGGATAATTTTCTTCTGATCATTAAAAAGCATTTTTACTGAATAAGTTTTGTAATTATCATAGGCTAAACAGGGCATGGCCATTTTAAAATCATCTTTAAACTCCTGCTCACAACCACTTGCTTTAATCAATTCTACAATCTGTTCTCCTAGATATTCTAAATTTCTATAATCTTCATCTAATGCGGAATCAGTAAGCTTTTTTAACTCAGCTTCACTTTTTTTCAAAGCACTAATTGTTGATTTAATTTTTTCTTCTAAGCCATTAGGAGAAATGGCACCAACACAAGTGAAAATCTTGGAAATAAAGTTGATATGTTTACGATTGAAATTAGTCTCTATATCTTTTAAAGCGAGTGTATTACATTTTTGATAATCATTAGGAGATAGATCTTTTAAGAGTTTCCCCATCTCAAAAGGAAGATCCTCTTCCTGCCAATGTTTATATTGGTGAAAACCATAAACCATTTCTGAAAAAAGTGCTCCAACTTTACCTAAATAGGCCTTATTATTATCGGCATCACTCCCATTTCCAAAATTCCATTTGTAGTTTAGATATCGATATTGAGTATCTTCATCACCTGGCCAAAGGGGATCCAACTGTTTCATTACATTGTTAAATCGAATTGTGGCTTTCTCATTTAGATCAATATTGGCATTCAAATTGACTTTAGCCGCACGTGTGATTTCACTTAGCTGTTTTAAATACTCATTACTATTAAATCCACCTTTAATTTTACTAAATTTCTGTTTAAGTCCTTTCACACTCATTTGATAATAATTGATACTATTTTGAACCGACTCGAGTTCTTCTAAGTACCCTATCTGTTTTTCTTCTAATCCTTCTGTTCCACTTTTAGCTAATTTAAATAATGAAAGAATAAAACTCTTTTGAGAATTTAATCTATTTTTATCTAAGTTATTTTTACAATCATCATTGGTTAAATCAGGGAAAAAACTCTTTCTAATCTTATCCTTTAATTGTAACTCTTTTCTATCACTTTGGTTATAACTACATTTGGTGATAAGGTACTCACTAAATTGTTTAAAAATGTCTTCTTCGTTATCAAATAATGTATCGAAAAAACCTTTAGCCTGGTAATTTTGGGCAAAGCTCGTAACAGGATTTAGTGTAGGATCATATTTTTTATGCAAGTGTGGACAATCAGAGCCCTGAGCAACCTCAATTTTACAACCAGCATCTATATCAAAAATTGCCTTTTGGTTTTTAATCTCATTTTGTAGACTTTCAGTAATATGGTCTAGGCTCTCACCATTTTTTTCACGAAACTGACTGAAAAGTTCATTATCAACATACCCTTTTATTTTTTTTAAACCACTTAAAATCTCAAGATCGGCCTTAAGTCCTATAACCTCTTCATTCTTTTTATAGAGTGGATTATGTTTTCTTTTTTCAAAATTTTGCTCTAAAACATTCAAATAGTCTTCACAGCTAAGCTTAGCTTGCGCCCAAATTTTATTTGCAAAAAATAGCGAAAAAATAATTAGAAAAGTATTCATCAACCTATTTTAAGTCGATTTGAATTTGAGAGATAGAGTACACCATTTTACCTACCAACACTTCTAATAAGCGTAACGAAACTTTTCTGCTCATTTTCAAAGTTTTTAAGTGCAAAGAGCGCAAAAACCACACTGATCAGATAAGGAATTATGAGTGAGATTAATACCATTTTCAGACTTATGAGCACAGGTATTCGACGATCTACAAAAATATCTGGCATAATTTCGGGAGCATAGACATCAAGAAAGTGTAAAAAAAGTAAGGCTAAGCCTATGCCTAAAAAACTAGAGAGAAAACTCATTAAATGAATAAAAATAGTACTAGCATTGATCAACTGTTTTTTTGTAGAACCTAATAGCCAAAAACTAATTAGGTCGATTTTGACCTTATCAAAAAGAATAAGAAAACCACTGGTTATAGATATAGCAACCAAGAGATTCATGCAAATAAAGAGAAAAACCATCACTTTGCTTTCAAGGTTAAGCGCCCACATCAGCGATTTATTCTCCTGTTCCCAAGCAATCAGATCGACATCTTTATTTATCAATTCAGTTAATTCATCTTTAAGTTTAGTAAAATCATATGGAGTGTAAATTCTCAGTGTATTCCATCTTTTACTTCTTACTAAGTTTTGAACCAATTCAATTTTTGTATAGGCGTGATAGGAATCAACTTCTGGAACATTCGAATGAAATACTTCATTTCCCTCAGTAATAACAAAGCGTGGGACGTCACCTAAAAGTGAATCCGTTTCAACTGGAGTAATCACATTTAGTGGGGTAAAAGCATTTGCTTTTAATCGATAACTTAAATCATCGCCTAAAATAAATTTATCAGTCGTCTCTAAAAAAGCCGGCTTTCCATATTTAAAATCGATACCATGAACAATAACAGGCATTAAGATGTTATTATTTTTAACTAAAAGCTCTGCCACATATTCTGGATAGGTCTCTAAATTTAAATCACGCAGATAAGTAAACACTTTTTCAGCTTCACCCTGATCTAACTCTCTTAAATTAATATAGGCATTACCTAAAATTTTTTTTGATCGAGTGATAAGTCCATTTTGTAATCCGCCCATCGTTGCTTGTAAAACCAATAACGAAAAGGAGGATAAAATGAGCCCAATAATAGCTATATAAAGTAAACGCAGTCGTGTTTTGGCATTTGTCAAATAGTGAAAAAAATAGCGTAGAAAAGATAACCACATACTCTACACGTCGTAGAATTTCTTTTTATCATTAACTAATTTTTTCAAATATGGGACAGGAGAATAACGATCTTTATTCACTTCCGCTGCATATTTTTCCAATGCACCTAGAATTCTATCTAATCCTTCTGAATCAGCATATTTTAATAACCCACCTTTAAATGGGGGAAAACCAATACCATAAATTAAACCTAAATCCACCGTACTTGCATTCTCTACAATTTTCTCATCTAAAATTTGAGCCGCTTCATTGATCATAGGAAGAAAGAGTCTCATTTGAATGGCCGTTTCATCTAGGACTTTTGGTGTAGTTGGTAATATTGCTGTAACTTCAGGATTTATTGCACCAACTTTGCCATTCTCATCATAAAGATAGAATCCTTTACCATTTTTCTTACCAAGACATTTTAAATCACTTACCTTGTGAGAAAGTTCACAAGCACGAGCACGTTCACCGAGGGCCGCGTACATAATTTTTCCGACTTTAACACCTACATCAATTCCTATTTCATCCATTAAACGACATGGGCCCATTGGCATTCCAAAATCAAGACAAGCTTTATCGATTGCTTCAATTGAGACTCCCTCTTCTAATAGATAAGCTGCCTCATTTAAGTAAGGCATTAAGATTCTATTTACGAGAAAACCTGGTCCATCTTTAACAATAATTGGTGTCTTTTTTACGCCCGTAACCCATTTATGAACTGACTCTAATGTTTGCGCTGAAACTTTTGAATGAGTTATAATTTCCACCAATGGCATCATGTGAACTGGATTGAAAAAATGGAGTCCGCAAAAACGTTCTGGTTTTTCTAGGGCCTTACTCATCTCTTCCACACTTAAAGAAGAGGTATTTGAAGTAATAATAGTATCGTCAGCCACCTCTTTTTCTGTTTCAGCAAAAACTTTTTTCTTTATATCAATATTTTCAACAATCGCTTCAATTATCAGATCGACCTGTTTAAACCCATCAAAATTGGTAACAGCTTTAATTGAACGCTGTTTACGCTCAAACTCATCTTGGCTCATTTTTTTACGTTTTAGGGCCCCACTAAAATTTTGGGCGGCTTGTTTTAAGCCTAATTCTAGCGCCTCTTTATTTAAATCTTTCATATAAGGTTTTTGATTGTTATCAGCAAATAACCAAGCAATTCCACCACCCATAGTACCAGCACCTAACACCCCACCCGTCTTAATCGCTTTTAAAGGTGCCCCACTCACAGGTCCATTGTAACGTTTAGAATATTCCGTTAAAAAATAAATGTGTTGTAAATTTTTACTTTGAGGAGTTATACAGAGTTCACCAAAAGCTTCTGCTTCACGAGCTAAGCTAGTAGTTCTACTTTTACCATAAGTACTCTCCACTACATCTAAAATTTTTAAAGGAGCAGGATAAAAGCCTTTTGTTTTATTAAGAACAGTTTCACGTGCTTTTTGGAAAATAATTTTTCGGGTAAAAAAATTATCCATGGCCAAACTTTGCAATGTATCTTTAATCCCAGAATCTGGAACTTTATCTCTCTTTTCAATCCAAGTTTCTGCCATTTTTAATAAAGTCATTGAATCATAAGTTTCTTGAACTAAGCCTAATTTTTTAGCTTTTTTTCCATCAACGGTTTTCCCCGTTAACATCATATCGAGCGCATCTGGAAGTGCAATAAATTTAGGTAAACGATAAGTGCCGCCAAAGCCAGGCAGAATCCCTAGTTTTACTTCTGGTAGGCCTAAAGATGTTTTTTTACTATCGGAAGCTATTCTAACTGAACAGCTCATCGCAAACTCAAGACCACCACCTAAACAGACTCCATTAATACAGGCGATAGTTGGAATTTTTAAATCTTCTATCTTATTAAAAATCTGTTGCCCTTTTTCACTACCCTCTCTTCCCTCTTTTTCACTATCAATCGAAGAGATCATGCTAATATCAGCACCCGCAATAAAACAGCCCTCTTTATGGGAGAAAAAGATGGCCGCTTTAATCTGCTCTTTTTCTGCGTTAGCGCTCAAATGGTCAGCGATTGTATTTAAATCTGTTAACGTTGCTACATTAAAAACCGCCATCGATTTTTTTTCATTAAAACCAAAACCAATATAAGCTAAACTATTTTTTACTTCATAACTCATTGTTGTTAGAGATAGTGACATACAGTTCCCCTTAAATTTTACTTATGATTAAAGTGCTTCTAAAATGGTGGCTCCACCCTGACCACCACCAATACAGAGACTGGCAATACCATATTTAGTTTTGCCATCTTTTAGTCTACGACGTTTTAATTCATGCATAAGTGTTACAATTAAACGTGATCCGGTTGAACCTACTGGATGACCAAGCGCAATTGCTCCACCATTAACATTAAGTTTCTCTTCCGGAATTTCACCCATTACTTCATTGATACCAAATCTTTTAGCTACTTCTAAATCTTTGAATCCTTTTTTCACTGCAAGCACTTGAGCGGCAAAGGCTTCATTGATTTCAAACAGATCCATATCGCTCACTTTTAAATTGGTGCGTTTGAAAGCACCATACATAGCACAGAGTGGTCCCATCCCCATTCGCTCCGGCTCTAATCCTGCAAAATGGTAATCTACCATTTTAGCAATTGGTTTTAATTTATATTTTTTAACAGCTTCCCCGCTTGCAAAGAGTAGCATCGATCCACCGTCAGTAATCGGACAGCTGTTGGCCACCGTCACTGTTCCCGATTTTTTATCAAAATAGGGTTTCATTTTACCTAACCCCTCAACTGTTGAACTTTCACGAGGACCCACATCTGTATCTAAAATTTTATCCAGTTTTTTTCCAATATAGATCGGGACGATCTCATCTTTGAATTTTCCTTCTTTCATGGCTGCCGCGGTTTTATGATGAGAAGTATTAGCAAAAGTATCTTGTTCTAAACGTGAAATACCAAACTCACGTGCTAAAAGTTCTGCGGTCATTCCCATGTTGAGTCCACAGAAAGGGTCTGTTAACCCTTGCTCGATTGCAATTACAGGAGAAAGATAAGGAAATCTAAATTTTTTAAAAATAGTTAACTTTTCAGGCAACGTTTTAGCTTTCATTAATTCGACAAAAATATCTGTCATCTCTTTGCTAAAAATGAGTGGCATTTGTGACATCGATTCTACTCCACCCGCAAAAATCAGATCACTTCTGCCTGATGCAACTTTCAAAAAGGCTTCAGAAACCGCTTCCATACCGGAAGCACAGTTTCTATGAACGGTATAAGCACTGATCTCTTTTGGCAGTCCAGCCTCTAAAGCAATAACTCGTCCGATGTTGGGGTATTTAGCTGGAGCTCCTACATTACCGACGATCACTTCATCGATAGCTACTGCAGGAATCTGCGTTGCTTCCAGTATTCTTTGAATTAAATTAGTGCAAAGATAAGGAACAGGAACATCTTTTAAATCCATTCCCGCTTTAGCTTGCGGACTTCTTCTTCCCTCAACAATAAACACTTCACGCATAGAAAACTCCTTCTCTAAACTTAAAACTCAAAATTGAATATCCATACAATAGGTCAGTTTTTTTGAGTCGTCATTAAAAAAAAAGGCCCCGATATCCCGGGGCCCTTTTTCTAGAGGAGGAGGAGAAATCTATCACTAACATTAAAATCCAAAAAGGATTCCTAACATAATTGATGCTGAGTGTGCATTATCGATATCACTACCTAAAAGTTGTAAGAATCTCTGATCAGGGTTTGCGATTAAAGTGTTATTTAAATCTTGGTTATAATCACTAGCAAAACCTTTAGCATATCTCATCTCTGCGTTTAATCCAAATCTCTCAGTAAAGTAGAAATCAGCACCTAATAATACGATTCCACTAAAAGTACTTGCATTGTAACCTTCGTCACCATACTGAACATTTGAGTATGGGTTGTAGTAAGCACTACTACTTCCACCCAGTGATTTATAGTTTAACTGAGTTTTACTATAACCTAAACCTAGTCCCGCGTATGGTCTTACTCGAGAATCAGGTAGAATAAAAAACTTACCAGTTAATTCAAATCCAAATTGATTCATCTCAATTTCACGTTGATTTTGAAAGGTATTTTGGTACCAATTATTTGAGTAATTTAAGTTGTAGTTATAGTTATAATTATAACCGTAACCACCAGTATAGTAACCATTATTATAGTAACTATTCATATATGGTGATCTATCAATTTGTTGAATTGACATGTTCACATATTTTAAACCAAGACCAATTGAGAAGCGGTCATTTAATTTAGCATCAAAGCCAAGACCTGTGTTAATTTTTGATTCGAAATTAACGTTGTCACCTTTATAGTGAGTGATTCCGTAAAATGGTTTTACTTGAAATCTATTGTCGGCTCCAACTGGTTTAACTGGCTCTTCTTTTTTTGCTTCAATAACTGAAGCAGCTTGAGTAGAAACAGTGTCTTGCTGTAAACTACCTTGACCCCCTAACATATTTTTTAATCGATCAGACATTTTTTTCTCTTCAGCAATTCGCATGTCTTCGATTTTCTTTCTGACTAAATCCTCATTATCTTTTTCAAGATTCTGTCTTTCACGTCTAATTTTATCCGCTTCAGAGTTTCGTTTAATCGATCCATCTATATCGATCTGCTCTGAATTTAAAACCTCTTCATCACCAAAATCATTTGCGATTACGGCGAGAATAGAGAGTGAGTTAAGGGCAAGTCCAAACATCAGTGCATAGACTAATTTTTTTGATTTCATAATTGATCTCCTCTTAAATAAAAAACCTAGTAAAATAAAACCTGTACACTTTTATATAAGCAATCTTTAGGCCAACCTACTATTTCTCAAATTAAATACCTTGTAATTCTCAATAAAAACTTAAATATCAATGGGTTAAATAGCAGCAACGAGTATTTTTTAAGTAAAGAAAAAATATTGAGCTATGAAATTATAGGAATTAATTACATAGAATAAACTCATCAGTGTCAAAACTTTTTACAAAATAAGTTAATTAGGGCTTCTATCCTTTTAACTATTAATAGCCAATTTTTAAGGGGATCAGCTTAATGAAATCAGCACTCATTTTAATCATTTTTAGTTTAATATTAAATACTCAAACTAGTTTCGCCAATCCCATTAGAATTACCCCTATTTTTAGACCTATAGTTATCTATCCTCAATTTAAAAATATTCGCTATTTACAGTTAGATCGAAAACTTTCACTTAAAGATTATTTAGTCTATCCCCAGTTAGGAGACGAATCTGAAATCCGTAATCTAAATGATCAACAAAAACAATTACTAGGAATTTTTATTAATGATGTTCGAAGTAATGGCGAAAACTTTAACCCCATAAACTTATCAAATCTTATTTATATACTGGGTAGTTCAACTAACTCATTTAGTATCGATGACCTATGTATTTACGTATTAATGCAAACCACTTTGGAAAATGAAATTGAACTTAGACTCTTAATAGCAGAGGTCAAAAACTATAATGAAAAAAAAGAGAGCTTAAGAAAACATAGTGAATCCCTATTTAAAATTAAACGAAAATGTAATGAAGCTCCATGTACTCCACAAACCTTGACAAAAATAAATAACGAAATTCAGAAGGCAAAAAACGAATTAGACTCAATAAATGAACTTAATGAAGAGTCACAGCTTAGATTACAAATGTATATGGATAAATTGACGAAAGCATCATCGATAGCATCAAATATATTAAAAAAAATAAGTGAAACTTCATCAAGTATTATTGGAAATATAAAATAAACGCTAGCGTTTAATTTTGAAATACTGGTAGTTACCTTCAAAGTAGTTATTTCCAGTATAAATACCTACAGATCTACAGACAAAAGATTCATTGGGGCAATCACCACTACCAATCAGATAGTTTTTAAGTTTTGTCATAATACTAAAAATGAGTACAGCCGCTACGGAAAGCATCATGATATACTCTGTTGCCGTTTGACCTTGCTTATTTTTAAATAATCTTTTAATCATTATATATTGATTATTTCACGAAATTGGGAAAGTACACCATAGGAATAATATTTTCTTGGCCCTAAATAGACAATATTATTAATCTGATGTCCTAATTGTGGATGATTAAACTCGGTTATCAAGAATTTTCTATTTTGTTTTTTATGATCTTTAAATTTTCTTAGATCGATAAACTCATCGAAAGTCTCTTCTTCAACAATAGAGATACTTTTTAAAATTTCAGTCTCATTTAAGTTAGAAAGTGCAATTGAATTTAATATTTCAAAAACTATCTTTTTCATATCACTTAAATAAAATTTAGAACGAACACCTTTACCTAAAGGAAAAATTACTTTGGCAGTGGCTCCATCACTACTAAGAGCAATTCGAGTAAAGAAAATATCTTTGCCCCATCGTTCGAAAGGAAAATAGGTGATAAATACATTATGCAGATCTTTGAAGATAGTATCCGCTTTTTTTAAATGCTCAATTTTTAAATGGGCCATGGTATAGACTGGACCAATTGATCTCATTCTTATTGGCATTACAACATTGGGTTTTCCAACAAAATAGACTGATTCTGGTCTGATTACACCTTCAAAAGAATTTAGCTCTAAATAGGAAACCTTTTTTTTGATAAATTGCCAATTACTGATATGGGCATTTTTAAAGAGTCCACCTTTATTAACTAGCTCATTTTTTAAATCTTTAATAAGTTTTTTTTCGTTAATAATATAACGTGGAGAAATTAAAGCTAATACTAAATGAGTAAATTCATCTAAAGTATGATCTTTTGAAATTTTTTGTTGGAATAATAATTCAACATATTGCCAGAAATGTTTTACATTCAAATCAGTAGAATTGTTGTAATTATCAAACAGTAAAGTAATGAGTTTTTGTAATTTACTATTTTCTAAAACAATTTTTCCTTCTTTAACTTCTAATTTTTTAATAATAAGAGATGCTTCTTGATCAAAATCAACGTCACTAAAAGCTAAACAGTTCATTGCTTCAATTAAAGATGGCCCGACCAAATCTGGGAATCGCCTAAAGACTTCTTTAAAATTTAAACTAATACTTTCAGTAGCATAAAAAAATTTTTTATCAAAACTTATAATTAGACTACTTAACTCCAAATAATTACCAATTTTTTCTAGTGAACCTATCCCGTAGCGATTACCAAGATTTTCTAAGTATTTTCTTTCTAAAACTCCAATATGATTCTTCCATTCTGATCCTAAATTTACTCTATCATCATCTAGTAAAAGATTGCCTTTTCTCCCCTGTTGTCCAATGATGGATAAAATATAGGCAAGGTAGTTATTTCCGACAATTAGACAATTTATATCACGCTTTAACATATAATTTATCCTTAAATTTTAAGAATAGTGCTACTAAGTTGTAGCGCACATTCTTTTTGTTCATTAAAACTTTTACCTAAATCTTTTTTTGCATGAATGCTTTGAATATGATTGATTGCCACTTTAAAAAAATCACTTTGATTATTGATAGAGACTACTGATCTCTCGTCTCTATTCTTGGCAAGCTCAAATTCAGTTGAACGCTGAATATTTGGACCACAGATCACAAATGCGCCTGACAAATGTGGTTCTAATATTGAATGGACCGAACCAAAAAAACCACCTCCCACATAGGCTACAGAAAAGTAGTGAAAGAGTTCACATAAAACACCTTTTTGTTTAAGAATTAAAAGTCCTGGATTTTGTAAATACTCATTTAAAATCTGTTCCATTTCAAGCCGAGTCATATTAAAGTTTATTGTATATTTTCTTAAGGAAGTGTGGATTTGCTCTTCTATTTTATGTGGCACTATTAAAGATAGGATTTCGCGATTTTGAATTTGAGCAACAAAAGCTTCACTCAGTAGTTCTGTTTCATTAGAATAAAAATTGCCCAATATTATTCGTTTTTTATACTCAAATTTATTTAAAAAATCTAAAAAAAGTGCGAATGAAGAAAATCCTGCCAACTTATTCTCTGCCCCACTTACTCTACTGATAATGCGTAATGTTCTAAAATTAAAACAGCTTAAACGCTGTTTGGAGATCTGAAAGGCACTACTAATTCTTTCAATATCACTTTGAGTTGAGGTAATGATAAGATCAAACTGATTGTAGATATAACAAGTAAGTCCTTTTTTACCTTTTAATTTATCAAACTTATGAATTAATGTTGCATCTAACAATACAAACTTTTCAGCTTTATAAATTCCATAATAAAGTAATTCAGGAAAAAAATCATAGCGGCAGAGGACTAATACTTTTGCTGTTAAAAATTTCAAAATTGATCGGTTTTTCACAAATGGTATATTAGTTATTAGAGGAAGTCGCAGCACTCGAACTTGTGAACTCTTATCTTTCGCCCACTTAGTTACCACGTCCACGGCACTTTCCGAACAGAAAATAAGCTCAATTTTTTTATTTTGACTAAGATAGATTTCACACAACGAGATTATCTGCTCAAATTCACCTTCACTGGATACTTCAAAAGCAATATCGGCATGCCAATCGTTCGAATTTATAATATTAAAATTCTCTTTTTCAAATGCTTTTCGCTTTTTTAATATTGGAATAAATAGTGACAAAAGATTAACTACAGGGAAAATAATTAAGGTTTGAATAATAAAAAAAAGTTTAAAATGCATGGCCATCCACCAGCTTTATCAGTTTATTGATAACCATGTTGGGCGTAATCTGAGTTAAACAGAAACGCTCTGAGCGAATACAGTTGCCTTTCCCATTAGTAGTACAAGGCCTACACCACAATTTTAATCCTATAAAATCTGACTCTTTTAGATGTGGATAAAAACCAAATTCTTCCCCGGTTGGACCTAAAATAAAGAGTGCTTTTGTACCAACCGATTCAGCAATATGCGGTAGCCCGGTATCATTCCCCACACAGACCAAAGCATTTTTTAAAAGTTGAGCCGATTCGATTAAACTCGTTTTTCCTTGTAAATTAAAAAAGCGGTTAGGATACTTTTTTTCCAAACTATCAAACTCACGACAAAACTCATCATTTTTTCCCGCCAGCAGTAGTATGGGAAAAGACCTTAACTGCTGATGATTTAAACTTAATTCAATCATTTGGTAAAAATTCTCTTTTGACCATCTTTTTTCAGGAAATGATGCAGTAGGAACAACTGTAATAAACTCTTTTTTAAGCACGCCTTGTAACTGCCATTTTAACTTAAATGAGTCCCAATCAATTTCGCTAAAGGTTACCGTGCAAAAAGAGAGCGGTTTATTTAGTTCAATTTTAGGTAAGTCAAAAATCAACTTAAAATCGAGAATATTTCTTAAAAGTAGAGGCTCCCCTCTCCGTTTATCCCGCTTTAAAGTAGAACTATTTTGCATGGAAAGTAGATCCCATTTAAAAAAAGTTAAGAGCGACCTTTCTATGGTACGTTTATCCACCACAACTCTAGGAATAAATGGAAAAAATAGTCTCAAAAAAAGCGCTCTTAAGGTTCCATGCATATCAACGATAAGATCTATGTTTCGTCTCCTTTGGAGTTCTTTAAAAAAGGTATACAGATGACCTAATCCTCGCTCTCTTTGTATTGAGATTACTTGGTCACAATAAGGCGTCATATCCATAAGTGGTTTAAATTCTTCCGCCGTTATAAGTGTGATGTAAAAAACTGAATCTTGGTAACACTCTTTTTCAAAACCCGTGGAAGTGAGCTGTTTAAAATCACATCTCCGAGACTAGAAAACCGTAAAAAAATTACATGAAAAAGTTATTCATCCTTTAAAAATATTTTATTGATATCAAAAAAGGCACCACTTTTTAATTAATTTTTACTATTTTTAAATATTGCTTGTAATTGCGTTATTTTCTGGCATATTTCACAATACCGCCGATTAGCGAAAGGTCATCAATTTTAATAAAAGGGGATTCATAATGAAAAGATTCAGTTTAACGCTAATAAGTCTCTCGCTAGCTGGTAGCTTATTTGCTCAATCAAGCTCAAGTGACGCATCAAGCATTAGCTCTGCTTTTAAAACCTATTGGGAAAAATTAAAGGCTTCCCCGCTAAAAATGGAATTAGCTTTAACTAGTGAATCTTTAAGAAATGGTAGTCACGTAAATGGCACTGATAACGTTCTTGATGTTTACGCTAAATATAAGCTCACTGATAAAGATATGCTCCGACTCAATCCAAGTTTTGAATATGTAAAACAAAATAGTTATAATCCTGCCGACGAGGACACTAGTGAATTCTATTTTCAGTATGTTGAACTTCTCTACCGAAGAACACTTTTAACTGCTGATAAAAATGGATTCAGTTTATCAGCTGATCTACGCCAAGCCTATATACCAAGCGATGAGTATAGAGATAGCATGTCAGCTACCGGTTGGACTGCAACTCGTCTTAACTTCTCTAAAGATTTTGGTAAATTTAATTTAACATCAATTGCTAGATTAGATGTTTATAATAGAACTAGTGCAAATCCAGCGAATAATAAAACACTTGCTCGCTGGTATATTATCCCAGGATACACTATCACCGACAAACTAAGTGCAAGTACTAATTTCTACTGGACTGAAACAACTAAAGCGGCAGAAGCTGCGGGCAAACACTTAACCTCAAACTATGTATCAGCTACACCTCAACTTTATTATGCTTTCAGTAAAGATGTTTCTGGATCACTCTATACTATTTTTAAACTGACTCAATCAGGTGATGGACGAACAATCGTTAAAGATTGGAATGAAACGGCTACTTTCGGCGCAAATTTGACCTTATCTGTATTCTAATTAGCACCCATTATATTTAAAGAGAGGAATTTATTTCCTCTCTTTTTTATTTTGATTAATTTTCTTTATCTTTTTTCTCTTTCACTCGATCAGTCCATTAATTCAAAAGTTTAAAGGATGAAACTAGTGAATTTAAAAAAGAGTCCCGATGACGAATTTGGCCAATTAGTAGATGAAACGCTGGTTGAAAGTAGTCGTCCACAACTTGTCTCAATGGAAAACTTTAACCTCTCAGATTCTGTAGTGGAAGGAGAGAGTGAAGAGCTGACCCAGCAATTCTACCTTTTAAAAGGCCACACCAAAGTCGGACCCTACACTCAAGCTGAAATTAACCAACTTATTACGAAAAAAGAGCTTATCTATACTGATCTTATTAGTACTAACGAGGGTAAAAGTTGGATCAAAATTTTTGAAAATCCCTATTTTGATCGAAGAAAAACTAGTCGTGAAGATCTACCGGTTAATCCAACCGATGACTCCTTTCTACACTCTAATTTAGAGGTTTTAGCGAAATTAAATATTCAGGCCAGTGGTGAAGAGAATGCTCAAGATATTTTAGCTGGATTTGCCTACTCTCATACTAAAAATCAACAGGAAAAACAGAAAAAAGCCAACCACGTTAGTATGCACCCCATACACATTGTGAAAAAAAATAGTAACCATCATGATGAGCAAACTAAAACTGTTCGCATACAGCATGAAATAGTCGATACTAAGAGTGAATCTGATGCAGAAAGAGTTGAAGAACAGACGGTAGCACCCAATGGTCTTGTTGATCATATTAAAAGAATTATTATACATATTAAAGTATTAAAATTTTATCTTATTATGGCGTGTTCACTTTCGCTTGCACTAATAACAATTGCTGTAAAAACCTTTAATGATTCTAAGGTAAGTGATCTCCATCCAGATACCCATTCACCACCTTCACGTATGAAAAAAACTCTTTTAAATATGATGGAAACAAAAAAAAATATTCCCCCTATAAAAGAAGCCCTTACTAAAAAAGAGCCTGTTATTTTACCTAATCGGGTAACACCTATAACTTCGCTCAAAATTGTAGAAAAAAGACGAGTCCCAGTTGAAGCGCGTGAGGATGAAATTGGGCAACGTGATGAAAACTATCAAGAGAGTGATCCTTATGAACAGGATCCGGTTCGACGTAGACTTGAACCTGAAACAGTTAATCCTTCTGAAGTTCGGACACGAATTAAGAATAACGCAACTGAACTTGATGAAAATCTCAAGGAAGAATTCGTTGATCAATAGATCAAATTGATGGTAATCTAACTGCCCTATGAGCAGCTCATTTCTTATTTCATTTGAAGGGATAGAAGGTTCTGGTAAATCTACTCAAATTTTAAAATTTAAAGAGTATTTAGAACGAGAAAACTTCACTCCATATATTTTTCGTGAGCCAGGTGGTTGCACGTTTAGTGAAATCCTGCGTGGTGCAATATTGAATTCAAAAGTTCCAATCCATCCCTTAAGCGAAGCTTACCTATTTGCTTCAGCGCGATCACAACTACTCTTTGAAAAGATATTGCCTATTTTAAACGATAACCCAAAATCAGTGGTGTTACTTGATCGATACATTGATAGTTCGTTAGTCTATCAAGGTATTGCTCGTAATTTAGGAGTTGATACTATTTTAGGTATTCACTCTCATTATCCATTGAATACTTTTCCGGCCTTGACTTTCTATCTAAAAATTGATCCAGCGACATCCCTAGAAAGACAGAAAGCACGCGGCGGAAAAGCCGATTATTTTGAAAAAGAGAGTTTAGATTTCCACCAAAAAATTGCCGATGGATTTAGTAATCTAGCTAAACGTTTTCCAGAAAGAATCAAAACCATTGAGGCGAAAAAGAGTGCTGAAGAGGTGCATAATCAAATTATCCATATTTGGTCACAATTTAAATCATGATTAACTTAAAAAATATTTTTATTCAAAAATGGCAAAAAGAACAACTTGCCCCTTTTACAATTTTTCGTAATGAAGATGGGAAAGGTGACTTTATCCTGGATGTTCTCAGTGAAATTGTAAGCTTGGAACTTAATTTACCTATAGATAAACTTAGCACCAAAATTGTTGAAAATAGTATTCCTGATATTCTTTATATAAGACCGCATGAGGGTGACAAAATTACACAGGAAGAGACTGAAAAGATTTTTGAATTTATTTCCCTTAAAAATTTTAAACTAAAATATAAATGCATTGTAGTAGAAAAGGGAGAGCTTTTAAATATTTCTAGCAGTAATAAACTACTAAAAATTTTAGAAGACCCTACTCCATCTACACTGTTTATTTTTATTGTTGGAAAAAATCAGCAACTACTTAAAACAGTTGAGAGTCGAGCCATTAGCCTAACTCTACCTAACCGTCAAAAATCCTTACCCTTGCCTGAAACCTTTGAATCCATAATTGAAGATTTCACTCAAAAAAAGATAAGTGAATCCACACTCATTGAAGAGTTAAAAAAGATTCCAAACGCAGATTCACTTTTACTTCAAAAAGTACTAGCTAACTGCATTAATGAAAAAGAGAATAATTTAGCTAGGCTGGATAAGATTCTTCAACTCTCACATAACTTTGAAGAGTCCACAAAATATGTAAACTCTGTTGCAGAAAGACTTTATTCTTTAGCCCTATACCTTTAGACTGGGACCTTATGTCAATTACCGAAGAAATTAGTTCAGAAAACGAAGTTAATCCAAATAGTTCACCCACTAATGAATCAGGCGAAGAGTCTAGGTACAAAGAGGGTGAGATTCTCAAATTTGTGAAAGTACGTTTCCCTGGCCACGCTAAATCCTTTCCTTTTCTGGTGGGAAAACGACGAATTCAGTATGGGCAAAAAGTGGTGGCCATGAGTGAACGTGGTATGACCTTAGGCTATGTCAATTCATTCCCTTATGAAGTGGCTTTTCGACAAGAGATGTTACCACTCTATAGTATCTCAAAAGTGGCCACCGCTAAAGATGTGGAACTCCAAAAACAGCATAGCAAACGAGAACAAGAAGCCGAAGTCTATTTTATTGAACTAATTAAAAAATATAATCTAGAAATGGAGCTTACCCACTTAGAGTTTACTCAATTTGGAAAAAAGGCCGTTTTCTATTTTCTGGCCCCAGCACGAGTGGACTTTAGAGATTTGGTTAAAGATTTAGTGAATAAACTAAAAATGCGAATTGAATTACGGCAAATATCACTACGTGATCGAGCGGCAGCACTAGGTGGACTAGGCCCATGTGGACGCGAACTCTGCTGCTCCTCTTTTTTAAATCAGTTTGGAAACTGTAATATTAAGATGGCAAAAAATCAGGGACTCAACCTTATACCATCAAAATAAATGGAGCTTGTGGACAGCTCAAGTTGTTGTAATCAGTATGAGGATGAAGTCTATACTCAAAAAGAGCAATACTACCGGAAGAGGCCAAGATGTTTTCTTGAAAAATGGTGATATGGGACGAGTTAGACGAATTCATGTTCTTATTGAACAGTTTGAAATAATGACAATTCATGGATATTTACGCAGGTACAGTGTAAACCAGTATGACCCTAAGAGTGTACTACCTGAAAATTACCAATTCCCTGAACAGTTTGATCAAATTGTTGATGAATCTAACAGTGTCATTGGGTTAACAGAACTCGAAGCACTTAAAGCTTATCAATTTGCTCAAGATACCGAAGAGTCTGATGGTGCTTCATCAGTTATGCAAGACGAAGATCAAGATGTTGTCATTCCTGAAGAAGAGTTAAACAATCTAGATGACGATCCACTTTTAAAAAATTAGTTAGATAGAATCTGCCGCCTTCGTGTGGGTTTACTTATTCGATTATCATTATAAGTAAACCTTAACAGTTCGGCGGTTTATGAAAAATCATCTGCTTATTTTAATCCTCAGTTCATTGCTATTTCTCACCTGTAGCAAAGATCAAAGCCCCAGTGCCATTGAAACTAAATCAGAACAAAGTAGTAACATTGCAGCCGAAGAAAAAATAAAAGAGCAGAACTGTTCAAAAATCAATTTAAATAAAGATGTTTTACTTCATGCCAATCTAATCAATTTTTTTAAATGTAGTAAATGGGATAAAGAGTATCCAGAACTTTTTAGTAGTCTTGCTAAAATTTCTGAAACTAGTTGGAACAATTTTTTTATACCAATTAACGAAATATTTTTTAATGACAGGGTAAAAAGAAATCAGTGGTTTGATCTAATTAAAAAACTAGATGAAAAACAAGGACTCAGTGATCTCTCAACAATATTAAATACAACTTTTAATCAAAATTTTTATAATACTTGGTATAGACTTTTTTCTACCGCCAAAAGTAATATTGGTAATAAAAAAGCTAATCCTAATTTATTAAGTAAAGAGGATTTTTTTAAACTGTTTGATTCATTTTTAAAAAATCCAAAATCAGCTGATCTCATTCATAAGTTTCTTAAAAATGTTTTTACACTAATTCGCATTCCAGGTAATGATCCAACTTTTGCCTTAAAAAATCTCTCAGAATCACCTGACTACTTAGAAAATCGAATTAAACTCCTAGATAACATTAGTAGTTACTTAAATAAGGAGCAAGGTCTAGAAAATATTAGAATGGTTAGAGATATGCTCAATTACAAAAATAAACCAGGTAGTGAAGATTATTACTATCTTCATCTTTTAATTAAAAATAATAAATTAACCTATAATACTTTTATTGATTTTATTAAATTTCCACTTAATCAATATCCGCAAATTCAGACTGATTTTACCTATCTACGTTCCTATTTTACCTCAGGTATTCCGTGTACCAATAAAAATACTAACCAAACTATTTATCTGGATATTAAACGTGACACATCTACATATATAAATAATATGATTACGTTGGATTTTGAAGATTTTCTCTCTCATTATCTTACGGTCTATGGAAATCTTCTAACCGGCGAAGTCATGTGTCAGCTTAAAACAACTTTTGGAGAATTTAACATATTTGATTCATTTAATAATATTACCCTGCTTTTAAAAACTCCTATTATCTATGAACTAGTCAAAACCATGCATCTAGTTTCAAGTAAGCCAACTACGGCTAAACCTGATCCCTATTTTATGTTTGACTTTGTTCAGAGTGATACCTACCGTATTGTAAATGATTTATGGAAAGTACTCCTTGCTAATATTTCAACCGATGAGAATCTTCCTTTAATTACCTTTAATCTATTAAAATCGATAAACAAAGAAATCTATGATAATGCTGTTGAAGTTTTAAACTTAGTAACATCAGAGGACAACTTAAAAAATGCAGCTTTATGGGCCAAGCTTTGGAACAATCTGACAATAGATGAAAAAAAATATTTGCTTAATATTTTTGATTCTCACTTCACTGAACCTGTCAATAACCACTTACTCTTCCAATTCTATGTAGTCTTTTTTGAAGATATTTCAAAATATTATGAAAAACTGAATACCTTTTATGTCGGCGATAACGATAAAAAAGAGCTCTTCTTTAATTCCATTTTAGATGTCAGCTCCCATTTTCAAGGTGAAGGTGTTCTTAAGGATTTAAAACGCTTCTTCTCACCTAATCAAATTATTAAAACTATTAATACCATAATTAAAAATTCTATTTACACTGAAACTCATGCAACTAATTTGGCATTAGCAAAACCAAGTATTACACCTGATAAAGATTTAACGCCTTTAATATTTATTCCTAATGAACAGGCCGCCGATGCTTATGTTAACTGCTCAAAAGTAATGACTGATATTATTAATCGAGGTCAGACAGAAGGAACCTACTACATTTTACGTAATTTTCCAGTTGAATGTAAAAATACCGGTAAAAAAGGTTTTATTAATAAATTAATTAGTAACGTGGATGTATTAGAGAAAGATTTTGCAAAAAACTTCTATAAAGATGAAACACCCGTACGCTTAGTCGATCCTAATGGTGCGTTTGGAAACGACGTACTTCATTGGGGTTTAACCTTAATTCTTATTTGCAAAGAACAGTTTTCAAAAGTAGCAACAGCAGGAAATTCGGCCGTTTCAGGTATTCGTTATGTTTTAAGTTTTTTTAAAAATGAGTTTTTTGGAACAAATTTTAACTGGCTACGTGAAACCCTTATCCAAACATTAGAGGTAACTAAACTAGTTGAAAAACAGACCCCACTCTTTTTTGATACGGTACTTACCCCGATTATAAATTTTAGTGACGCTGAACTTGTCTTGCTAACTGAACAGCTTTTAAAAGTGGCGGTTGAGTATAAAAAAGAGCTTAAAAGTAATGAAATTAAAGGTAAAGCAGTAGCTTATACCCCATATGTCCCTTGTAAAAATGACCCTGCCATGAAGGATTATTATGGAGTTGATCCATGTTATAACAAAGAGCAATTAAAAAAAGGTATTGTAAGTATTATTAAAATTTTAGGTAAAAAAAATAAAGAGGTTAATCCTTTCTTAGAAAACTTTCTTGCATTTATGCATCCAGGAAAAGGAATCAACGTACCAGTAGGTGGAACTGACAAGTATGTAGCTGATCTAAAAACTCTCCTCTCTTTCTTCTTTGACATGGGTAAAAGTGAAGATTATCAAAAAAAGTATGTCTATTATGATAAAAACAATAAATATACTTCTGAGGCATCTTTAATTAATAGAATTGAGATTGTTTTGAGAGATATTGGTTTTTCTAAAAACTTCTACGGTGCTGCCTGGGGCAATTCAATTGCGGCATCTAAAAAATATATTACTGCCGCTGACGAAAAATATAGTGATATCAAACTAATTAATAGTGCTGGAGCATATTACCGCGCTTTTAACATCATTCCACCTGAGTCTGAATGGCTCTTAAAAAATTGTGTTAATGCTTATCCTTCATTACAAATACTTGATTCAAAATATGGCTATGGTGAATATTTTAGAGGACTTCAAAGTGCCATTGTAGGCTCTTCACCTAAAGACACACAGATGTTTTCAAAATTTAAAAATCCGGATGAAGAGTTTATTAAAGATCATAACTCTCATTTTTTACTTTTGGTTGGACAGCTTTCAGGCATGAGACATATCCACAACTACTTAATTAAACGCTTTAAAAATAAAGAGACCCTCATAAATCATCCCTATTTCAACCGTATTAATGAAAATTTAATGAGTGCGATACCGTATGAAACATTGGCCCCTATATTACGTGAACTGTTTGATAAATATCCATACGAAATTGTCGATGTAATTAATACAACTATTGACCTAATCGATGAAACCATTGATTTAGATGATACGAATAAATCATTTAAGCTTACCACTTTAGAAAAGCTTTTGGTAAATACTCTCTATTTATCAACTTATCTAAAATCAACCGCTGATTATTTACATTTAGCTCCTCAAATTTTTAAACACTGGTTTTATCTAAAAAAACTCTGGAAAACCTTTGGTATTGATATTTATAGTGTTGCTGAAAAAATCAATCCATTTTTAGAAGCTTTTAATAACTTGTTAATTAAAAATGATAAAGAATTGGTAAATTTTATTGCTACAACCGAAATCCTAACTAAGTCGATTCTTCTTGGAACGGACAAACGTCAAGGTCTGATTACAACTATTATGAAACTTTTAGAAGATGAGGCCACAAACAACCCGGACGCAATTAAATCACCAATTACATCAATTGCACAAGCAAGTTACAAACTCTTTAATCATTTAATGAAGGCCACGGACTTTTATAGTGCAGATCAATTGACTCTCTTTAGCAGTGAAGTTCACAAAGTGTTAAGTCATCCCAAATTTACACTTAAACCTATTAAAACTTGGATGAATTATACTTTACAACCTAATATAGATGGACTACCTAATCTCCATTATCAAGAGTTTTATCATCTTTTTGAGTATTCATTACTTGTAACTGATGAAAGTACTGGGGAGAGAAATATAGATTTAATGAAATCACTCTTCTTCTATAATCAAAACTTTGATGATTTTATTAGTTTTATGGAAAACCTATGTCTATCGATTAAATTTGATTAAACCATGAAAGAAGTTAAACTCCATCCAGCTACCATTAAACATTTAAAAAAGGGGCACCCTTGGATTACCAGTGACTCTTACACTAAAAAATTTCCTAATGATGAGTTTCTGCTCGGACGAGACGAGCAAGGAAAACCTTTTTGTCTCTTTTTCCATGATCGTTTTCATGCTACGGTTAAAGGGCGACTTTGGGAGTTGGTTGATAATTTTAATCTAAAAAATTTTAATTTTATAAAGCAACTTACCCATCGATTAGAGCTTAGCTTTCAAAAAAGGACCGAATTAAAAGTTCACGAAGAGAGAGAGAATTTTTATCTAGTTTTTGGTGAGGCCGACAATCTTCCAGGACTTTTTATCCAGCATATTGGAAAAATTATAGTTATTCAGTACTATTCTCTTTTTTGGGAAAAATACCTCTCAACCATTGTAGAAGTATGCCATACTCATTTTGGTGCAATTGACTCTTTTTCAGTTCAAAATAGAATGGTTTCACCAAAAGAGTCTAAGCCACTTTTTTATAATAAAGCGTTTGAAAAAATTACACCGAATTTAAGTAACTACTTTTTTAGAGAATTAAATTATTGCCTTAAACTAATTGATAATAGTTACGATTTGGGTGTCTTCACTGATATGAGTGCCATTCGAGCCCAGATTAGTAATAATTTTAAAGCAGATTTTACTTATCTTAATCTCTTTGCCTATACCGGAGCTTTCTCGCTACTTGCCCATTCCAAAGGGGCCAAAGCAGTTGTAAGTATTGATCTATCCAGTAAATATTTAGCTATTTATAAAGAGAATTTAATCAAAAACAATTTTAACTTAGAAAACGATTTAACTCTTTGCCAAGATGTAGTCTCAGGACTTAATAGTTTAATTGAACAGGGCAGACATTTTGATTTTATTATTTGTGATCCACCCTCCTTTTCAAGTGATGGTGAAAAAAGTAGTTCCGCACTTAATACCTACGAAAAAATCATTGAAAAAATGGTTAAACTCTTAAATGCCAATGGATATCTCTTACTCTTTTTAAATACACACCACATTTCGGCGCAAAAATTTGAGGCAAAAATAGCAGAATATTTTAATAAGTTTGATAACTTTAATAAAAATTTCAAAATTGTTAGAAAATTAAAACTAGCTCGCGACTGTCCAACACTTCCTCACTTTCCAGAGGGAAACTATTTAAAAGGATTGTTACTTCAAAAAAAATAGATCAATTAAAACTCGGCATTCTTAGGAGTTCTTGGAAACGCAATAACGTCACGAATATTACTCATACCTGTTAAGTACATAACTATTCTCTCTAGCCCAAGTCCAAATCCTGCGTGAGGTGCTCCTCCAAATTTTCGGAGGTTTAAGTACCACCAGTAATCCTCTTCTTTGAGTTTCATTTCACGAATACGCTTTAAAAGTCTCTCTGGATCATCTTCTCTCTGAGAGCCACCTACAATTTCCCCAATTCCTGGAACTAAAATATCCATAGCACGAACAGTTTCACGTCCTGGAATTTCGTTCTCATTTTGTTTCATATAGAAAGCTTTAATATTTTTGGGATAGTTTGTAACAATAGTAGGAGCATTGAAATGTTTTTCAGTTAAGTAGCGTTCATGTTCTGTTTGTAAATCTATTCCCCATTTCACGGGGAACTCAAATTTAACCTTACTACTTGCTTCAATCAGAATTTCAACAGCTTCGGTATAGGTAACCCGTTTAAAATCACTGTTATATACATGCGATAATGTATTAATTAGATCTTTCTGATAGTGTGTCTGAAAAAATTCTAACTCCTTCATACAGTTATCCATCACATAACCAATGAGGTATTTTACATAATTGGTAGCTAATGTTGCAATTTCATCTAAGTCAGCAAACGCCACTTCTGGTTCTATCATCCAAAACTCTGAAAGATGTCGCGTAGTATTTGAGTTTTCTGCCCTAAAAGTTGGGCCAAAAGTATAAACTTTACCTAAAGCAAGTGCATAACATTCACCTTCTAATTGGCCAGAAACCGTTAAATGGGTCTCTTTGCCAAAATAGTCTTGAGTAAAATCAATTTTGCCATCTTTTTTAGGAACATTATCCAGTGGAAGTTTCGTAACGGAGAACATCTCTCCTGCCCCTTCGCAATCAGATCCTGTAATAATAGGAGTATTAATATAGAAGAAACCATTTTTGTTATAAAATTCATGAGTAGCAAACGAAATAGCGTGCTTTACTCTAAAAACCGCACCAAAAGTATTAGTACGTGGACGCAGATAGGAGATCTCTCGTAAAAACTCCAGTGATGTCCCCTTTTTTTGCAGAGGATACTCTTCTGGAACTGTTCCTACAATCTCGATATCAGTAGCTTGGATCTCAATACCTTGCTCTTTTCCAGTTGATTTAACCAGTTTTCCATTGATAGCTAGCGATGCACCAGCGAGTAGCTTGGAAAGAGCCTCATAATTACTTAATTTATTATCCGCAATCACCTGAATATTATTGATTGATGAACCATCATTAATCACAATAAATGAAAAGGCCTTGGAATTTCTAACCGAACGAATCCAACCACAGAGTAGAACCTCTTTTTCAAGATACTTATCTGAATTTTTATAGAGTTCACTAACACTAATTCTGGCGTGATAACTTTTCACATATTG
The DNA here is from genome assembly GCA_046328975.1 of Bacteriovoracaceae bacterium. GTDB lineage: Bacteria > Bdellovibrionota > Bacteriovoracia > Bacteriovoracales > Bacteriovoracaceae > JAXLVO01. The sequence goes on from JAXLVO010000005.1 coordinate 66,030, forward strand.
CTCCTATAATAAATTAAATGATCTTGCTTGGCCGACTACCTCTTTTAGCATTGTTGGTGTCAAACGTGGTCCAAACTGAGTAACTAATTTGGCCGAACTTAATGAGGCAAAATCCCCTGCCACTTTATAATCTTTGCCATGAGTAATCTGATAAAGGAAGGCTCCCGCAAAAAGGTCGCCCGCACCATTAGTATCAATGGCCTTAACCGGATAAGGACGAATCATAATCTCATTTTTTCCATCGAAAACAAGTGCCCCTTTTGATCCCATAGTAATCACAAAGGTTTTGGCAATTCTTTTAATTTTTTCAACTGCTCCATAAACATCGGCCGATTTAGCAAAAGTTAAGGCTTCATCTTGATTACAAAAGAGTAGATCAACACCATTTCCAACCATGTCCATAAGACCATCTTTAAAATATTTAACCATATTAGGGTCAGAAAAACTAAGCGCTGTTTTTACGTTGTTATTTTCTGCAATTTTTTTGCCTTTAATAACTGCTTCTCTTGCAGTTGGTGAAGTTACTAAGTACCCTTCAATATAAAAATAGTCTGAATCTTTTAAATCTGCTTCACTTAACTCTCGATATGAAAGTGTTTCAGAAATTCCTAGATAAGAGTTCATGGTTCTATCAGCGTCTGGAGTAATGAAGACTAGACACTTGCCACTTTTCCCTGCCATTTTCTCTTTGGTGAGATTAGTTTTTACACCTTTTTCTAAAAGATCTTTATGAAAAAATTCACCTGTTTCGTCACCGGCTACTTTACATGAATAGAAAGAGCGTCCACCAAACTGGGCCACACCAATAACTGTATTAGCGGCTGATCCTCCACACGATTTTTTGGCGAGGGATAAATCGAGTTTACCGATTAGCTCATCTCGACGTGCTTCATCCACCAGAGTCATAACTCCTTTTTCAACATTGAGTTTAGTTAGCATCTCTGGATGCATCTCAAATTCCATATCAACCAGAGCGTTTCCAATGCCGTATACATGGTATTTTTTCATAATGCTAATGTTCTCCTCAATGTAATTGGTAAAGACAAAGGGCTATTCTAGTCAATTTAGCTGAAAAGGTAAACTTTAGTTTTTAACCACAAAAAGCGGGATCTCAGAATCTTTTTTTTCATAAGTAAAAAAAAATCTAATTTTATCAAAACCTACAAACTGATGAAAATGAGTTCTAAAATCCCATAACAATTAACGCATCGACCACAATTGCGCCATTGTCGCTAAAAGTTAAACGCGAATACATTACTTAAAAATATGCAGCAGAATCAAAATCTATTAGTTTCCTACTAATTTTTTAAATAGATATCATATCTTACAGTTTTGCCCGAATACTGAGCACAAACATTTTTATCAATGACCGACTGGCGAGAAAAACGTTTTACAATAACTCGCTTTATGACTTTATCCCTTGCCAGATTTAATAGTTTAAGCTCTTCATCTTTATTCGAAACAGAGTCACTACTCTCTTTAATCAACTTACGAAAAAACTGCATCTCTTTTTTGGGCAGTGATTTTTTTTTATTCACTTCTGTTTCATCAAACATCGGATCAAAATAAATATAATCAAACTTCTCTTTGGTATTTTTTAGATAGTCACTCGCTTCGGTCTTAACAATAGTCCAGCGACTTTTAAGCTCCTCACTATTTTGGGCCAACGCCAACGCATTCTCCATCAACTTAAAAATTATCTCATTTCGCTCCAAGGAAATAACCTGAAATCCCCAGGAGAGAAACATCAGCGCATCTTTCCCTCCACCTAATGTTAAGTCGAGTACCCTCACATCCTCAATTCGCTGCCCTTTCTCACGAGTCCGAGAAATCATCTTATAGAGATCAGACTTCTTAACATGAGCATCATTCTTCCATTGTTGCCAGATATAATCTAAATCAAAGTAGTGGGTGAGCTCTCCATCGGTTAAAATTAGTCTACTCCCCTCGGTAATTAATTTCAATTTTCCATCCATCTTAGATACACGATGCGCAATATCATCAGCGAAGCTATCTAAATTTCACTTTTTATTTTGCTTTTATGCTAAAACATTTTTACATTAACTAGTATTAATTTACCACTGTTGAACTCATTTTTAAAAAGAAAAGGCTTCTTTATGAAAACAGCACTTCCCCCATTTGGATATACTCCTGAAAAACTTCTGCGTGAGTTGACCCCTTTTTACATCTCGTCAAGCGATCAAGAGATCTCAGAGATGCTTAAATTTTTAAAAATTCAAAGTACTGACGAGCTATTTAACCATATTCCTGAAGAGATTCGTTTTAATCCAAATGAACTTAACCTTGAACACCATTTAGAATATAACCAATTAGCGGAATATATATTTTCATTATCAGAAAAAAACCAAATCAAAACATCGTTTTTAGGTGATGGGCTACGTAATCTCAAAGTAGAGCCGATTGTTCCTTATGTTTGCGGTATTAGAGGTTTAACTACTGCTTATACACCATACCAACCTGAACGCAGCCAAGGTACACTCATGACATTGTGGATGTATGCCTCATGTCTCTCAGAAATTACAGGTTTTGAAGCCATCAATGCCTCTCTTTATGATCGATCAACTGCGCTTTATGAAGCGATCCAGTGCGCTCGCCGGATTAACGACAAAAACTTAACCCTTATACTAAGTTCAATCTATCCCGGTGATATTGAAGTGCTAAAAACACATGCAGCGAGTACTAGTGGCGAACTACTTTTTGTTCCGTATAATCCAACAACCGGAAAAACCGATCTTTCTGAACTTAGAAAAGTAATTGAACAGCACAAAGAAAAAATCTCGGCTGTCGCATTCCCTCAGGTGAGTAATTTAGGTGTGATTGAAGAGTTTGATGCCATTACCGATCTCTGTGAAGAGTATAATCTAACTACCATTGGCATCATTGATCCCATCAATCTAGCTGAAGGTGGGCTAGCTAAACCAAGCTTTTGGGGAACTAAAAAGAGTGGAGTCTCAATGATTGTGGGAGAGGGTCAACATCTCGCTATCGCCCCTAACTTTGGTGGTCCGGGATTGGTATTTTTGGTATTCGCTATAACGAAAAAGATAAAAACTCAATTCGATCTAGTGCGGGTCGTTTTGTTGGAAACGCTTATGACTCTGATAATAACAACTGTAAAGTGATGGTTCTATCAACAAGAGAGCAGCATATTCGCCGAGATAAAGCGACCTCTAACATCTGCTCCAATCAATCTTTCATTGCAACTGCGATTGGTGCCGCACTTCTAGCTAAAGGGAGTGAAGGTCTAACTCAAACCTATAAATATATCGAAGCTACAACTAAAAAATGCCTTGATACTTTAACTCAATTTAAAGGTGTGGAATTAGCCTTTCCCCATTCCCCAATCGTAAACGAATTTGTCTTAAAACTTCCGATGGAGGCTGAGGAGTTTATTACTAAAGCTAAAAACGATGGCATTCTGGTCGGAGTTAACGTCTCAAAGCGCGTGAGTAAGAGTGCTAACAACTATCTTCTAATTTCTATTTCAGATGTTCATACCGAAACTGAGCTTAACCAGCTTTATGGGTTCTTTAAGAAAACTTTAGGTGAACCTAGTGGAACGATTCAAAAGAGAAATATAGAGATCCCTGCTGCTTATATTAACCAAGAAAAAATTCGAATTAAAAAGTTCTCTTTTGCTGAACTAAAAAACTTTTATGATAAATTAGGTGAGCAAAATGTGAGTCCAGACAATAACATCTATCCGCTAGGCTCTTGTACCATGAAGTATAATCCTTACATTAACGACTGGGCCGCTAGTTTAACTGGCTTTACTAACAGCCATCCTGAAGCCCCTGAAAGTGAAGTACAAGGTAACTTAGAAGTACTCTATGAAATCCAAGAGTTTTTTAAAAATTTAACAGGTCTGCCTGCAGTTACCACTCAACCAGTGGCTGGAGCACATGGTGAACTTTGTGGCATGAAAATGTTCCAGGCTTATCATAAAAATAATAATGAAGATCGCGATATAGTGATTATTTCTGCTTCAGCTCATGGAACCAATCCTGCAACAGTTAGTATGGCAGGTATTGAAACCAAAGTAGGAGTGAAAGGGCTAGTTATTGTTGAGGCCAATGAACATGGACTTATTAAACTTGATCAATTAAAAGAACTGGTTGAAAAATATAACAAACGTATTTGTGGAATCATGATCACCAATCCAAATACCTCAGGCCTATTTGAAGTTGAATTCAAAAAGATTAGCGATTTAATTCACTCAGTTGGCGGATTAGTCTACCTTGATGGTGCAAACATGAATGCCATAAGTGGTTATTTAAATCTTGCCAAAATGGGAGTTGATGCTGTTCATAACAATCTTCACAAAACATGGAGTATTCCACACGAAGGTGGAGGTCCTGGTGATGGGATTAGGCCGTTTCAGATAAGTTAAAAGATTTTCTTCCTGGTATCCAAGTTGAAAAAATTAATAATCAATTCAAAACTATTAAGCCTTCTAAATCGATTGGAAGTATGCATAGACACTTTGGGAACTTTGCCCATAAAGTTCGCTGCTTAACTTATGTTAAGGCATTAGGTAAAGAGGGAACTAGAAAAATGTCGGCCATTGCTGTCTTATCGGCAAGATACCTTTATGAAAACTTAAAAAACTATTTTCCAACATTACCCGTGGGTAGCGAAAATACCCCAAGAATGCATGAGTTTATTATTACGTTAACACCTGAGATGTTTAGTAAATTAGAAAAAGCAGGAGTGGCAAAAGTCGACGCTATTAAACGCGTCGGAAAACTCTTTCTGGATTTTGGAATGCATGCCCCGACAGTTGCGTTCCCAGAGGTTTATGGGTTAATGATTGAGCCAACTGAAACATTTAGTAAAGCTGAACTTGACCGATTTATCGAGGTATTAAAAACTATCCATAGTATTATTCATGAAACGCCAGAAGTTTTGAAAACTGTTCCTCATTTTACGCCAATTAAACGGGTTGATGAAGTTACGGCCAATAAAAATTTAAAGTTTGCCGATCCAATTCTTGAGTTACCAAAAATTATCTCAAATAGAATTGAACCAGAAACTCTAAGTAAAATGAGTTTGAATGAAATTAGAAAACTAATTCTCGAAGCTTCGAGGAACAAACTGGTAGTTAATTAGATTTTCAATGGCCTTAACTTTTGGATTATTTAAGTCAATTGGTCCAATCTCTTTGACTTTATTTTCTATTGCTTGCCAGATGGACGTTTTGGTATAACCACTAGAGATAAATATCAATCTTACAAGTGAAGTGACTCCAAAGCCACCTCTAATAATTCCTTCAGGAACACTTAAACGATAAAGTTTAAGTGGATTAATTTTTTTTCCATTAATGCGAATATGGTAGGCTGCTCGTTTGCCATTTTTAAAATTTTTGATTTTAAAAGTAAGTCCAGACCAGTCCAGATGGTAGCCAAAACTTAAACAGATTTGAATAGTTAAATCAAGCAACCAGCCTGAAACCTTAGTATTGTAGACTTTCCAACCATCTTTCTCTTCAAATTCAAAAATACGAGGATATGTATTCATAAGATCTTGTCTGGCAAACTTTCCAACAGGAAGATCAGACCCGGCTAAACTTCCAGTATTAACTGCCACTTCTCCACCACCACCTTCACGAATTCCTTCCACAACAATCTTGCTCCAAATAGTCGATGCGTGATCATTGTAATAAAGTGGAAGCGAGGTCTCACCGACTTGTTCAGTTAAAAACTCTTTTCCATACATATCATTAAGAAAATTTTGACCCTCTTCAATTTTAAGTTCAGTCTCGAAATCATCTTTATATTCAATAGGAATAAGCTCATATTTTAAAACACGGAGTCCTTTTATTAAATCGACATCAACCACCAGATGGCCCAACTTTTGACCTAAAGATCCAGTTTGAACCACCGGCACCGTTTTATCTTCATGTTTTACCTCTAAAGGTGTCTCAATCATACGATGATCATGTCCACCAACCACCAGATCTATTTCTGGAACACTTTTTGCGAGTTTCAGATCTTTTTTTGAGCCTAGATGAGTAAGCGCTATAATAAAATCAACTTTCATCTCTTTTTTTAGAAACTTAGCATATTTTTTTGCCACACTAATGGGATCTTGAACTACTCCATCTTGAAAACGCCAACTATAAAGTGGGTCATTGGTAGATAGACCCAAAATAGCTATTTTATATTGATTAACTTCAATAATTTTATAAGGTTTAATTTTCTCTTCAATAGATGGATAACGAGGTTGATAAAAATCTTTAATTTTTAAATTTGCACTTAAAAGCGAAAAATCAAAATTGGCACGTTCTAGTAAATAATCAAGCGCTTGCGTTCCCATTAACCAGTCATGATTTCCCATCACTACAGCATCATAATTAAGATCATTCATCATGCGAAAATTAAACGCCCCAAAATCGGCCAAATAAAAAAGATTTCCTTCTAAAAAATCTCCGGCATCTAACGTTATAGTTCTTACTCCACTCTGGGCCGCCTCTCTTCTTAATTCATCCATCTTAATTTTTAAGGCACCAAAACCGCCAACCGCTTTATCAAAACCACTATTTTCAAAAAAACCATGTAAGTCATTTGTATGGAGAATTTGAATAATTTCACCATGGACCGGATAAATAAAGGTAATAAAGGTTAAGACTAAAATAGATTTGATCAAATTCAAGTTTAGATCCTTTGATAAAAATAGCTGCCTCAGATGATTCGGTTTTTAGTAAGATAACTTAATAAATAGTTTTTATTGTTTTTGACTCACAAGAATATTTTACAACTCATCTAGTTTTTAGGGACTAGCTTTTTCATTTATGATAGAGATTGCGGTCATAAATAGGTTCAATATTTTCTATAGGAGAATAACAATGAATAAGATGATTTTTGTAATTGGATTAAGCTCTATATTAGCAAGCTCTGTTAGTTTTGCTAAAAAAATCGATTTCGATTTAACCCCAGAAGAGTTCACAACACTTAGTTCTAAACTAAAGAAAGTAGAAGTTAAAAATAAAATAGAATTTGAAGTAGATACAGAAAAAAAAGATCTAAAAACTAATAATGTTGATTTAGAATATGTAGTAAAGAAAAAGAAAGCTGAAATTAAAATTAAAGACAAAATGCAAGCTGGGGTAAAACGAAGTGCTGAGTGTTTAATTGTTAATCGTCAAGTTATTGATGATTTAGCAAGTAATCCAGCAAAAATTAGTTCCGTTAGTCCAGTTCAATGTAAAGTATCATTCAATGCACTACATCCCTTAACCGTATTAAAATCAATTCTTACTAAACTCAATGTTCCTGGATCTGACTTAAAATTTGTTAAGAAAACAGATATTGAATCAAATATCTACAATGTAACTATTGAAAATACAGAATACGAAATGGATCTCGCTAAAAAAGTTAGCGAAAAGAAAATTAAATATAAAGTGGAACTTGAACTTGAAGAGGGTGCTGACAAAGATTCAATTGAGCCTCTTTTTATTGAATTCTTAAAATCTCTAGGTGTTCAAAAGTAGTTATTTATGCACTATTTAGTTACGTTGTTACTAATATTTAGTCTAAATGGATGTGGCAAAAATCCTTTTGTAGATATTAATAATATGAATAAGAGCACAGGAAGACTTGCTAACGAAATAGAGCATGATCGAAAGTACATCCAAGGAGTTAATACAGAAATTAAACGTATGGCAGACTCGATAGAAAACTTTCAATCATTCTTTGCTTCATTAGAAAAATTTTTTAATTCGCTGATGCTTACACTTAATAACCCGGATACAAAACCAGCAACAGTTCCTAACTCAATTTCTGGAACTGAGCTCGAAACGATTAAAACCGAAACAACGCCACCCAAAAATGATGAATTTAATTTTTAAAGGTTATTGTTATGAAATTGATTAAAGTTGCCATTCTCACACTATCATTCTTAAGCTTAAATGCTTTTGCTAAAATGACAGTAATTGAAGATCAAAAGTGTTTAGATGTGACCTCCGATTTAGTCGGTAAAGCACTAGTAGATTATGGTTCTTATAAAAATATTGATAACCAACTTAAATACGATATTGAAGTATTAGGACTTCAGTTACGGTTTATTGATATGATAAAATCTGAACCTTATACTATTATGAATAATGGTGAAGTGAGTAAAACAATTGTTCAATTTGTTTTTCAAGCACTTAATTTAACCAAATCGGAACTCTTTCCTCATTTCCATTTACTCTGCTTAACCAATGCCAAAACAGTAGGTCGATTTGCTCAAAAATGTGATCTAATTGAATCTTATGATAAAAATGGTGCCAATATTAAATTACCTAGATTTGCAATGAAAAATTTTAGTTCACTGATTGTGGCCCAAGATAACTCTCCTAGTTGTCCAAAAGGTAAAACACTTTTAAATTATAAAGTGAATATTGATACTGACGATTCTGAAGTTTATAAAATTAAAATGGAAGTAAGTATGGGATTTTCTCCTATAGCAAGAATCATAGATAAAATTTTTGACGAGTCCACTTTTTTCCGTAACTATTATGTAAACTTCTATGAGGCTTGGATCAAACAGCTTTAATTCTAGCTCTTTTCTCGTTGACACAATTTCTGAAACAGTATTGAATTAACTTTAGTGAATAAACAGACTTCTTTTAATTTTATTGATCTTTTTTGTGGCGCTGGTGGGCTCTCTTGTGGACTTCAGATGGCAGGACACCACTGTGTGCTTGGAATTGATAGTAATAAGGTCGCAATGGAGACCTTTAAAATTAACCATCCTCAAGCTGCAGCTTACACCGGTTCAATTACTGAGATTACAAAAGAAAGTATAGATGAAATTACTAACTGTACACCAATCCATTTAGTCGTAGGTGGCCCTCCTTGCCAAGGATTTTCAACCGTTGGAAAAGGTGACCCTAAAGATGAACGCAACTCATTGATGAAACATTTTGTTAGAATTGTTTCTGAGATTAATCCCTATTTTTTTATAATGGAAAATGTCACTGGTTTACTTGCTAAAAAAAATGAAAAGCTTTTACACTCTATCCTTCATGCCTTTTATCAAATTGGCTATAACGTCAATGTAAAGGTTTTAGAATCTCAACATTACGGAGTACCTGAAAAACGAAAACGGACAATTTTTTTAGGTAGTCGAATTAATGAGACTATTCCCTTCCCTAAACCCTTATTTTCTTACGCTAATGTTGAGACAGTAGATAAGGCCCTAAAAAATCTTAAGAATAGTAACCGAGGATATTATAATCATGATCTGGACCAAGCTCAGATAAAAAAGCCTATAGATAAACTTCGCATTCACCATATTCCTGAAGGTAAAGGAATTCGCTACCAAGCCGATGAAGAAAAATATCTACCTAAAAAGCTTAAACTTAAAATTGATTGGAACACAATAAAAGAGAATCGGTTACGCCAGACCCGCTATCAACGTTTGGATGGAAAGAAACCAGCTCCAACCATCTTAACTTCGCGACACTCTTATTATCATCCCCAAGAAGATCGATTTTTAACTGCACGAGAGGCTGCCAAACTTCAAAGTTTTCCTAACGATTTCATTTTCAAAGGTAACCAAATAAATATTTGGAGACAGATAGGCAATGCCGTTCCACCACTACTAGCTAAAGCTTTAGGTGAACAGTTAATAACTCTTTGGCAAGAGTATATTAAACTCAATAGAAGTGGTAAAACTAATCGTGTGATAAAAAACAGTAAACATGAGATCCACAAAATTCGCGGAAGGGCCTTTATTTATCACATCGAACTTTAAGTGAGCAGTTAATTTTTAGTGATGGGACAAGATACTCATTCATTGGTTTCACTCTAATCTGTAAAATATAGTCAGGCATAGTAAGTTCAAAAAAGCTTTTACTTAATTGTTCGCTTTTAATAAATTCGATCTCAGTTAAATTGGCCTCAAGTTTTTTTAAATTTTGAAGTTTAATGGTTTGTAACTGATATCCATTATGGAGTACAAAAACTTGCAGGAGTGAAGGATTTCCCATTCCACAGATGGGTTGAAGTGCCTTAATAAAGGTAGCTCTATCGCTACAATAGAGTTCATACATTTTTTCATAGATAAAATTGGCTATAACATAATAATAATTTAACACCCTATTTTGTAAGGACAAAGGTAATTCTCCTGGCAATAGAGATAAGCCTCTATTTAAAATGGCCTGACGAATTTTTAGTGGATCTTCATTTTTAGGGATTGCTAACTCCTCACATAATGACTCTAACATTTTTTGAAATTCAAAATTTATTTTGGAGTTAAGTAACTGTTGTATAAGTTCGGCATGTGGAAATTGTATAAAGTATTTTGCAAAAAAACTTTTTATCCCACCACTTTTAGTATTGATATATGAGTTATCTTTACAAAGTTTCAAACTGATGGGGAGGTTACTGCCATCCGCTTGAATCAGTAAAAGATCGGCCTCTTTAAATTCAGCATGAATAGATTCATTTTCAATTTTACCAATAAGAAAAATATTCTTAAACTGATTGGCTCCCTCACTTAAACAAAATGTAGCAATAGCATTTGCTACATTTTTAGACAGTTTAGGTAATGAAGTAAGTGCCGACCTATTAATGTTTTTTAAATTTTGAGTATAATTTTGGAGAACTTGACGGTAATTGGCCGGAATATTGGTAAAAAAGTTTGCTTCTAAATGGAGAATGCGTGCTAACTCTTCACCAACAAGATACTCAAACAGATTTCCTTTATACTCATTGCTTAAGTTTTCAATGTATTTAGATGATTGTTGATAGCTAATCTGATCTACGTAGTTCATGGTAACTAGTTTCCGACTCAAAATTATTTTGTTTTCAAAGCTATAATTATATGTTTAAAATGTATAGGTTTGAGTACAATTTTGTAGTTATACAAATCGCAATTAGTTTTTCACGTAAGGGAAACTCTAATTTGCTAACGGTTTATGCAATCGCGTTTGCGTAAAACGCAAACTGCGAAAAGTATACTTTTTAGAGGGAGATCACATGCACACTTTTCCTTCAATTCTCGAAGGCATTAGTGATTTAAATTTAGAGCAGATCCACCATCTATTGAAGAAAGCTAAGGCATTTAAAAATGGTACGTTAAAGCCCAAAAAAGATAAAAATTCCGCCTATACCGTAGCTAGTTATTTCGAAGAAAATTCAACGCGAACCAAACTCTCTTTTATTCAGGCTTGCGAAAATCTCAATGCTAGGTTTCTCAATTTTGATGTGAGTAGCTCCAGCGTAAAAAAGGGTGAAAGTCTAGAAGAGACCTTTTTTACGCTCAAAAGTTTAGGTGTTAACATCTGTGTCTATCGCGGTTCGCGATCGGGTGCCCTAACCTCATTTAAAAAACGACCTCCGCTTAAAATTATCAATGGTGGCGACGGAATGCATCAGCATCCCACTCAAGCCCTACTCGATCTCTTTACTATGATTGAAAATAACCATAATCCTAAAAATAAGACGCTGACAATTATTGGGGACTGTATCCATTCACGGGTTTGTCACTCACTGGTTAATCTCATTACTCTTTGGGGTGGAAAAGTTATTTTGACTGGACCGAAAGGGTGTCTTCCCGAGAATTATAAAAGAAAAGGTGTTACTCTTACTCATAATTTAGATGAGGCTTTAAAAAAAAGTGATGTGATTTATCTGTTACGAGTCCAGCTAGAGCGACATCGCCGTTTTGGGGAGTCCGAATATTTTAGTGATTATGCTCAACGCTTTGGTATGAATATTCAAAAACTCCAAAGCCTAAACCGCGAGATCCCCATCTATCACGCTGGGCCAACCAACATTGGCATGGAGATTTCGAATGATATTATCCAGTCTAAATATTATATGGGTCACAAAGAGGTAGAGAATTCAATATTTATTAGAATGGCCATATTAGAAGAGTTAATGAACTATGAGTGAAAGCAAATTATATAAAGTTGAGAAGGAGTGGCTGATCCTACCCAGTTTCTGTAACTTTGGGTCGATGCTAAACTCGATTGAGAGTTTAGATCAATTTATCCATGATCAAAAAGCTGGTGGCTTTGGCCACTCATTAATTCTTCCATTTAAATTTAATCCAAGTGAAAATATCTTTTCCTTAACCAATATTAAAAATCGCTACAAAAATGAGATAGAGTTAAGCTTTGCACTTTCGCTAGTGCATAAAACTTACCACTCCTCAACTCCAAAATTTGTCAACTTCTCGCGCTTTAAAAATAGTGAAAATAATTTTTTAAATTTTTTCTTTCACCATCGGTTAGATGATCCTTTAACTATATCTTATGTTTATCAAGCGATGCTAAAAGCAAAAGATTATGACACCATCTATATTAGTTTCCCCGAGTTTCGTGAGCTCCACCCAGATGGTGAGATTCATGAAGGGAACTATAGTTTTGAATTAGGCTTAGAAGGCATTCCAAGTCTATCGGAAGAGGCTGCGGTAGCTCGTGATTTAGAGATCGCCTACTCGGTTGGAAACAGAATTCACTTTCACCAGATTAGCTCTAAACGGAGTGTTGAGCTGATTAGACGGGCCAAAAAAGATAAAGTGAAAGTCACCTGTGGTGTAGGACCACACCACCTAATCTATACCCATGAAAAAACTTTTCCATTTAACACCACCTTTAAATATCTGCCTCCACTGCGAGATGAGAGTGATCGCATGGCGCTCTTAGAAGGGGTGGAAGATGGCACTATTGATACGATGGCTTTAGGCTTTTTCACGCCCGAAGAGATTAAAGTGAGCGAAAAAAATTGGACGCTTAAACATTTTAGTGAATCGATTTTTGTTTCACCTATGGCTACCACTATTTTTAGCGAACTTTATGACAACTTAATTATTAAAGAGAAATTTAATTTGAATAAGCTCCTAACTATTTTATCGACTAAACCATTAGCTCTCTTAAAAGGGACCCAAAAACCTTTTAAGCTTAGATATAATATTGAGACTAAGAAAATTAAAAAGGATTAATGTATATTAAAACTTTAAATTTTTATACCCCAAATGAATTAGAATTTATTAAACAGCTTAAACGTAATAAAGTTTATCTCCATTTTGAAGATGGAACTGTTTTTAATGGATATATCAATTTAAAAGAGGATGATCTTCGTTTAAAACAGGGGATCTGGGGTGAAGCAGCTTTCACCACTGCTTTAACCGGCTACCAAGAGACTCTGACAGATCCCTCATTCTTAGGTCAACATATTATTTTTGCCACTCCCCATATTGGAAACTATCCCTCAAATCCAGATTGGAGTCAGTCTAAAAAAGTACATGCTACGGCAGCCATCGCTCGCTATTTTTCACCTAATGAATTTTTTCTTAAAAATGATATTCCGTTAGTAAGTAATGTTGATACTAGAAAATTAGTTAAGTATCTCACACAAAATAGTCACCATAATTCGCTCATCTCGCTAAAGAGCACTACTCCATCTGTCAGTGATTTTAAAAATGCTAAAATCATCTGTAATGAGTTATCACTCGTGAGCAATGATACCCCTGTGGTGATCATCCCTGGTGAAAATCCAATCGTAGTGATTAATTATGGAATTAAGAAGAGTATTATTGACCACTTAAAAGAGCTTAATTTTCCAATGGTGATGGTTTCACATAAAACTTCATTTGAACAAATTGTTCAGTATAAACCAAGACTCATCTTCTTATCCAATGGTCCGGGTGATCCTTCCTTGTATAAAGAAGAGTATCAAACTGTCCGCGAATTGATCAAAGCAAAATATCCTATTCGTGCTATTTGCTTAGGACACCAGTTGGTTTCTTTAGCACTCAAAGCTAAAACGTTTAAATTACCTTTTGGCCATAGAGGTACTAACCACCCGGTACTCAACCACTATACAGGTAAAGTACTGATTACAAGCCAAAACCATGGACACGCGGTTGACAACAGTTCACTTAAACAGGTTTTAGAAAATAATGAATTTAATAAAAAGTTTTTTGTTCACTACTCATCACTCTTTGATAACTCAATCGAGGGACTAAGTTCTAGTGACCATACCATTAAGACCGTTCAGTTTCACCCAGAAGCTTCGCCAGGACCACATGACTCTTTTGCTTTCTTTACTGAAATTAAAGATTACTTGACACAAAAAAATGAAACATCGATTGATTTAAAGGCCCTTATTCCAAAACCTAAAACTATTGATATGTCTCAAAACAATAGTGTGAATTGTCCTTATAAAAAAATTCTCATTATTGGTTCTGGTCCAATTAAAATTGGCGAAGCCTCTGAGTTTGATTACTCCGGAACGCAAGCTTGTCAAGCGCTCAAAAAACAGGGCATTGAAGTGGTATTGGTTAATTCCAATCCCGCTACAATTATGACCGATATTGATCTTGCTTATAAAACTTATATTGAACCTATAACCATTGACACGATTAAAAAGATAATCAAAAAAGAGCGCGTAGATGCCGTCCTCTCAACTATGGGTGGTCAGACTGCTCTCAATTTAAGTATTGAACTAGATAAGAGTGGATTTCTCAAAGACAATAATGTAACGCTTTTAGGTGCTAATGCTAAAACCATTGAGATGACTGAAGATAGAGAAATTTTCTCACGCGAGCTCGAAACATTAGGCTACAAGACAGGAAAGCGAATTGTGGTTAATATGCTAGAAGAGGCGATTATCTGTGCCCAAAATGCGATTGGCTATCCACTACTCATTCGTCGTAATTTTGCTTTAGGTGGACAAGGTGCGGTTTTTATCCACAATCAAGCTGAACTCGAAAAAAATCTCAAAAATTCAGATATAACTTTTCCACTCACTTTAGAAAAATCTCTGATTGGATATAAAGAAGTTGAACTAGAGGTGATGATCGACTGTGAGAAAAATGGTGTCATTATCTGTACCATTGAAAATATTGATCCATGCGGTATTCATACCGGGGACTCGATCACAGTAGCTCCGGCACAAACTATTAGTGACTATTGTCTCCAGAAACTGAGAACCATGAGTTTAACTATAGCTAAGCACGTAGGTGTGGTAGCAGGTGGAGCCAACGTTCAATTTGCCATCAATCCATTTGATGAAGATGATATTATCGTTATTGAGATGAATCCACGGGTGAGTCGTTCATCAGCGCTTGCGAGTAAGGCCACAGGCTACCCTATTGCTAAAATATCAACCTTACTTGCTATCGGTTATACACTTAAAGAAATTTTAAATGATATTACCAAAGTTTCACCGGTAAGTTTTGAACCAACACTTGATTACGTAGCTATTAAAGTTCCGATTTTTCCTTTTCACAAATTTCCCTACTCTTCTAATCTACTAGGACCCCAAATGCGTTCAGTGGGAGAAGTACTCGCGCTAGGTAGCAGTTTTAATGAGGCGTTCTTAAAAGCGCTCAGAAGCTTAGAGCTAAACTTAGAGATTCCATCACTAACTCAACTGCCAGAGGTCCCTATCACTTTAAGTGAAGAGTATATTTTAAATAGATTAAGTAACCCTCAAGAGCTGTCTCTTTTAACGGCACTCGAAGCACTCCGATTGGGAATTGCTAAAGAGAAGATTTTTCTAAACTCAAAAATTAGTCCGTGGTTTATTGAACAGATCGATGAGATTTGTAAAACTGAAGGAGAGATTTTTGAGAAGAAAAATAGGCTACTGAGTGATCCACAACTCTTTACCAATTTTAAAGCGATTGGATTTAGCGATAAATTTATTGCTAAAATAACAGGGTTACTTGAGAAAGATATTCTAAGCTTTAGAATCAATAATAAAATTTTTCCAGTCTATAAAGCCGTTGATACCTGCTCAGGAGAATTTGTAGCGCTTACTCCTTACTTCTACTCTACCTTCCAAACAGAAAATGATTCGAAAGTGATCAATACCAATAAGCAATTTAAAAATTCGATTGTGATTTTAGGTTCGGGCCCTAACCGCATTGGTCAAGGTATTGAGTTTGACTACTCTTGCGTTAAGGCGTCACAGCGTTTAAAAGCTAAAAACTACGCCTCAATCATGGTGAATTCCAATCCTGAAACGGTTTCAACTGATTATGACTCTTCTGACAAACTCTACTTGAGTCCACTTTATGCTGAAGATCTTTTCGATATTCTTTTTTATGAGAACCCGCTGGGTGTTATTGCCTGCTTTAGCGGTCAAACTGGAATTAAGCTACGTAAAGATTGTGAACAGGGATTCCGTAAAAATTTTTATAACTTTAATTTCCTAGGTAGCAAATATGAGTCGCTCGAACTCACTGAAGATCGTGGTCAATTTGATCTAATTACGAAATCACTACGCCTTTCAAAAACCAAATCTAAAGAAGTTCAAGGTTATCATAATCTGATTGATGCTATTATCGAAATTGGATTTCCGGTTATCATTCGCCCTAGTTTTGTGATTGGGGGAGAATCAATGTTTGTCTTCTACTCACATCAAGAGATTGAAGAGTTACCTATAAAAACTTTGACTCAACTGAAAAGTTCCAGTGTCACCTATCTCGTAGAAAACTTTTTAGAGGACTCCATTGAGTATGATGTCGATTTAGTGCGAGATCAATTTAACAACATAGTGTTCTGTTCAACCGAACATATTGAATATGCTGGAGTCCACTCAGGTGACTCAGGTATGCTCACGCCAACTATGAAAATTACTCCGGCACTTAAGCTGGAGCTCTATGATATATCTAAAGAGTTAGCGGCAAAACTCGAAGTAATTGGACCTATCAATATTCAGTATGCCATTCAAGGTAAAAGTATTTTCTGTATTGAAGCTAATCCTAGAGGCTCACGGACTATTCCATTTCTTAGCAAGGCCCACAATATAAATCTTGCCGGACTGGCAGTTGATGCCATTTTAGGAGAGAGGGTTGCACCGTTTACCCAAGAGGATAAAGGCTTCTACTGTGTGAAACAGTCTACCTTTCCATTTGATCGCTTTATTAAAGATGATATTATTTTAGGACCTAAAATGCGCTCTACGGGAGAAACCTTTGGCGTTGATTATGATAAGGATGCCGCGATTTTAAAGTCACTGCTTGCCAATTACCCAAAACTAAATCGCAAAGGAAAAGTTTTACTTAGTTTAAATGATAGTTCAAAGGTAGTTGTTATTCCTTACATTAAACAGCTTATAAAAATTGGCTTCGAACTATTTGCTACCAAAGGCACTGCTGACTTTATCAAAAAATTAGGTTGTCCTTGCTCGGAAGTGCAAAAGCTACATGAGCATGATTTTGACACCTCTACACCTAAGGTTAATAAGCACATGCTCACACTACTTAAGGATGAAAATTTAGTGATGGTACTCAACACTCCGGTTAATACCGGGCTCTCGCGCATTGACGGCGAAGTGATTCGAAATAATTCGATTCAATGTGGAGTTCCCTGCTTTACCAGAAAAGAGAATATCCAAATGGTACTAGAGTCACTCATTGGATGTGATAACCAAGAGTTGGTGCCTTATTCACTTCAAGAGATTCATAAGCGAGACAATAATGTCTGAGCGAAAAATTGAAAAAGTAATAATTGCACTTGATGGAATGAATGAATCAGAGGTTTTTATTTTTTTAAAAAAAGTTTCATCTCATTTTGCTTATGTCAAAGTAGGAATGGAACTCTATTATCAGCATGGACCTACTATTGTTCAAAAAATTTATAACGAGTTTGGACTTAAAGTTTTTCTTGATTTAAAACTCCACGATATTCCTAATACCGTTAGTTCAAGTATTAAGAGTCTTAAAAACTTGCCAGTCCATTTTCTAACCGTTCATATTAGTGGTGGTTATGAAATGTTAATACAGGCAAAAGAGTCAGCAAAAACATATCTTCCACAAACAAAACTTTTAGGGGTTGGACTTTTAACTTCACTTAATCCCCAAGACCTCAACCGAATATGGGGAATAGATGAATCACGTTGGAATGAGAGCTTTAGTCGATTAATCGATCTCTGCGAACAAGCGACCATTGATGGCCTTATTTTATCGCCACATGAACTCACGTTAGCAAAAAATCGAAAACTTATAAAAATCTGTCCAGGTATACGCTTTAGTGATGAAATAGCCAAGCAAAACACTCAAGATCAAAAACGTGTAGGAACACCTGAATCGGCCATAAAAGATGGTGCCGACTTTTTAGTAATGGGCCGCTCTCTCACTAAATCTACCAATTTAGATCAAAGAGTGCTCGAACTCACCCACTTGTAAAAAACCCATTCTCCTTTGATAATTAAAATAATGAGGTACTTTAATCTTTTATTTTTGGTTTTATTGATTAATCTTATTTTTACTCAAAATCAGTATGCCTTTCAAATGGCAATTGTAAAAAGTAACGATACGATTATCTATTCTGATCAAGAGTGTAAAATTCCGATTGGCCGTGTTGCTAAAGGAAAACTGGTTAAAGTCGGCGATGTAGCTCGCGCCCGAGGGACAGTATTACCCATTGTTGTTTCAGGTAAAATTACTTATATCAAAGTTGATGATCTCTATATTTCAAATGAATTACAAAAAATCGATAATCCTCGCTTTGTTGAAGATGAAGAGTATGTAAATACCTTAAAAGAATATAACCAGAATTTAAAAAAGGCGATCTCATTTCACGTCGGTCGCTTTGATCCAGGACACAACTATGAACAATTTTTACAAGATTATAACGTTAGAGCAGAAAATAAATATGGTAATCAGTATGATCTTACATTTGAGGCGCCTGTGAGTGCCAATTTTCAACTTACGTTAGGGGGATACTTTATTCAATTAAACAATCCTTATGTTTCTAAAAGTAATTTTGGATTAAAATTTGGTCCTCAATGGCATGTTTATTATATTAACGATGTATTGATCGATTTAAATGTTTCCGCTTTAATTACTAAAAACTATAAGCATTTCCAAGATGAGACAATTTTTGGAATAAAACCCTCACTTTTTTTAACTTATTTCTGGGATAAGAATTGGGGGGTGCGGTTTGGAGCAGGAATGCTTTATCAAAAAAGTACTAACAAATATAAAGAAGATGTATCTTATCCTAATTCCCCTTACCTCTTAGGTGGTCAAGCCTTTATTGGGCTTATTTTTTCTATGAAATAACATTAATGAACAAGTCGATCATCTTCATTGTCATTATTAATAGCATTCTTTTTTACTCTTTCAATTTCACTCTGTTCCGTAGGAGTTGGTTCAGGTGTTGGAACAATTACGATAACTTTTTTTTCACTTCTTTTAATTTTTTCTTCTATTTTCTCTTTAGTAGACGACACATAATTTTGTGTTTCTACTAAAAAATCTTTATTAAAAGCTTTTTCAATATATTCGTAGATAGGTGTTGTGAGCTCTAATTTACTTTTATTAATTTCTAAATCATTAATCATCTCTTTAATTAAATCTTTATTAAAAGGTGTATGCGTGAGCGCACTAAATCTATAGGTAAAATCACCGTCACTAGATCGCAGAAATTTAGGCACTGTTTTTAATTCGTTTAAAATCATTTCTGCAATATATGGGGTAGATTCGGAAAATTGTAACTCTTCAACAAATTTATTTCTTAAATTTAATGATGCTTTATATATTGTATTTTGTTTTAAATGAATTTTATAAATATTATCCTTGTAAAAATAGTATAGCCATTCGGTATTAAAATTTTTATCCTCACTTTCAACTTTAACTAGTCCCATATTCCTACTGTTATCAAAGGTGTAACTTATCACTTTTTCCGGTAGAAATTTATTTCTTAAAAACCAGATATAATAAAAATAACTCATCTCTTTAATATAATTTTCAACCTCCGCTCTTTTAATATTATTAAAATCAAACAGCTTAGGAAAAGTATTAAAATCTTTTAAAAAAATATCTCTCCAAATTTTATCTTTAGGAATCATTAGTAAATAGTCTTTCACAAAAGGAATATGAAAAAGTCTTGAAGAAGTAATATATTTTTTTAATGGAATAGTATTAAGAAAAATGACTTTTAAATAATTATTTTCACTATGGTCGTTTAGAAGATAGCCAAATATTGGAATCTGCTTTTTCTTATCAATGTCTAAATAGGGCCTTAAATTATAAAGTGGATGACGAAAAGGAAGTGATATATAAAAGTTATTGAACTGAATTCTAACCCATTTTTCATCATAATAAGCTGGATTATCGGATTCCTCTTTAACCGGAATTTCTGGCAAAGCACTAGATAACAAATGAGTATTAACCTTTTGTAAATTAAGCCATTGGTTGTTTTCCAGATAAAAAATTTGGGAAAGAAATGTTTCAGTTTTCATTCGAGCTATCTTTTCAAAATTAAAATAGAGATAAATAAAAGCCGAGCTCATTAGTATGATATTTAAATATAAGAGTAAATTAATCACTTTCTTCATAACTAAATAATATATCACTTTTAACTTAAACAAAACATAAAGATTTCCGATAGAATATATACGAAAAGGAAGACGAATTTATGCCAATCCTAAAACTTACGTTCTTATTACTTACTCTATTTTTTATTTTATCAGGTTGTGATACCGGTCCACGTGATCGAAGAAGCAGAACAACCTATGGATCTCCTCTGAATACCAGTAGTTCTACAACTGGAAGTGTTACTACTACATCTCCAGCTACAACTACCACCACAACTACAACCGCAACAGTTCAAGCCACTGCCACCGCTCCGACTAACGAAGATTATTTGAATACACCAGGATTTAGTAAGTGTACAATTAATCGAAATTCTAGCTTTAAATATCAAAATAATATTATTGGAGCTGTGAGTGTTTGTGGAAATTTAACTGATGAAACCATCATACGAGTAAAATTTGGCAATACTGAAAAAACAACTAACAATACTTGCATTTTTCCTACCTTTAAAGATCAGACGAACCAATCGTTTTATTTAGGTACTGCTGAGTGTTTCACTCATGATGCAAATCAAATTATAGATTTAAAACTTTATAAAAATCGTGGTGGGTATTTTTCTCAATATCCAATTAATGGAATCATGATCATGAAAAAAGATCTTATTTTTCAATATGTTGATTGTATGAATGAAATTGATCCTTATGTTATGTGGGATAAGTGTACCAAATTTAAAAACACACAAGGCTATTTAGATATTGCTCTTTAATTTTTTAAGGTCCCAGTAATCTGTTCACCCTTTTTATATTCCTGATATATTTTAGGATCAACTGATGGGAATGAGAGAATTGGAATCAAAATATCCTGCATCTGTTCTTCGTTAGATGTGTAATAGAGACAGATGATAAAATAATAAAAACTTCTATTTTGTACAGAATGGGTTTTAATATAGACAAAAAACTCTTCACCTTCATCATCATATCGATATAGTTCATCAGGTTCAGCTAATGTTTGCGTTCCAAATTGATCATAAATATGGAAATCTTCAAATGGGATATCAGCGTTTGATCGCTTGGACAAAAGGTCGGCTAACATACTCGATTTTTTTTGATCAATGAGATCTACCACCTCTTTTTTAAGGTTAATATTCATATAGTTTACTGTTCCACTACTATCATTTTTAGCTTTTGCTTCATCATTTTTTTTAGTTGTAATATTTTCAGCATTAGCTGTAAGTTTCTCAATTAATAACGATTCATTCGTTACGGTATGAAAGAGTACAAGCGAAGCTTTATCCTCTAATACAAAGGCAATGACTAATACATAAAAAGGGGTTTTAATTTTTTTATAGCTGTTTATTTTTTTTACAAAAAAATGGTACTCTTCATTAATTCTATTTTTTAAAACTAAATGTTGTTCAAACTTTTTCAAAGTCTCTTCTAATAAGAATTCCGTTCCCCTTAATGAATAGATATCTTCTTCCACTAGTTTTAATTTTTTTCGATTATCTAAATCTAATTGTTCAAAATAGTTCATAAGAGGACCATAAAATTCTAAAAGGCACTCTTCACTACAAAAGCCTTTAGATAAACTGGGCTCAACAAAAAGCAGCTGTTCTACATGATAGTTAATTTCTTTACATTGAGAACAGTAGTAAAAATTCAAACTTCAATTCCTTATAGAGAGAAATTTAGTCCAAACAACAGTGTTGTTCCATACATGCCCGGAGTAGAAACATTTCTAATGGCAAATACTCTGTCATCATTAATATTAGCTTTTCTTGTTGGAATCACCACTCCAAGTTCAGCTTCAGCTGATTGAAATAGCTGTAAAAAAAGTTTAGGCGAAGCGGTTGAAAAACTCTGATCTTTCTGTAAAGTATATTCTCCACTATTATCGGCATGGCTAATTCTGGTTACACTCCCTTCTAAACTTAGACGAATATCCTGAGATACAACCCAACCAGCCTCGGCTCCAAATTTAGTGATATTCCCAATCTCTGTTTCGCCATATTTTTTAGGTTTCCCTGTTAAAATTAATTCTCCCCCTAATCCAACAGCAAACTGATCAAATCTTTTTGTAGTCATAATTCCTGCTATTTTATCCGTTCGTGATGAAGCAAGTTCTGAGTCAGTCTCTTTTACACTAACTCCACCATAAAGATCAATTCTGGCCTTATCGCTACGGTCGCCAATATTTAGCCAATTAAATCCTAATTTAACTACAGGATTCCCTTTTTGCATGGATGAAGTTGTTGTAAGTGAGCTAATATTACTTGTCCCATACCAATAGCTAATATCTGAAAAAATATTAGCATTTGTATCAAAGTGTGCATTGAGATTATAGATTCCAATTGAACCCTCTTCATTTGGCCTTTGGACTTTTATGGATTGATAGTTAGTTGAAAGTGCTAAAAAAGGATCATGAGCACTTGTCGCCGCTCGTGGCTGTTCCATTTTTTTTACACTAATATTGCCGGGAGACTTAGGATTTACCCCAGCTCTACCATCTGAATCTGCTTCACTACTATAGTCTACTAGTGCCAATGCGGTAAGTGGGAATGCAGCGATTAAGAAGAATTTTAAGACACTCATTTTCCATCCTTTGAAAATGTATTGATTAAACAGTATTCTTGACCATACTGCTTCTGTTTTATCAAAAGCAACTTATGGTTATTTCTATTTTCTCATAATTAAAGAAAGTTCCCAAATGTTTTTTTAAATGAGATTTTCATAGGATAATTTTTTCATGCGTTGGTAGTTTCAAAAACTAGGAGTAACATTATCTTTAGGTATTTTACGCGCTTACAAACTCTGGAGCTAATTGTCGTGGAAAATTTAATTAAAACTTATTTAAGAAATGCTAAATCTTCTGAATTTAATGCCTTAATTCAAATGGCAAAAAATGGACATTATCCGCTCTTTCATCCTGAATGGATTAGTGAAACGTTTGCATCTCACTCACCCACTATAATAAATGTAGAGGAACAAAATCAGGCACTTAATATACTTGATAAATTAAGTCACCATACTGGAATTGATAAAAAAAGAGCAGTTATCGAGGCTTTAGGGATAGATGATCGAACGCTCTTAATAAAAAACTTTTTAAAAATAGTTGAAAATAATATTTTAGATGAGCTGATGACACTACAATGATAAAAATTTTACTCATATTTTTTAGCTTTAATCTTTTTGCTGAATACAGAGTTTACCAATATTTTGTAAAACCAGTTCAAAATCTTCCTCAAGATTCAAATGCTTATTTAGTCACTAGTTCACTAAGCCCACAAAGTTATTTGGCGTACCATGGTGGAGTTAGTGCCATGAAATTAAATCTATTACGAACTTGGATGTGTCCAGGTTTTACGGGAATAAACGTAAAATATGTGAAGGCCCCTACGAAAAAATAATTGCACCTAACATGGATGGTGTCAAATGAGACTAGAGCCAGCAATTCGAGAATCTAACCAAGAGTTAGCTGAGTTAAAAAGAAAAACCAATAAGGAAAAGCGTGCGATTGAAAAATCTTATGATAATTTAAGTAAAGCCTATACTGAGCGTACCAAGCAAGCACAAGAGATGGAAAATAAAAATTTAAATGATATTCGAAATGAAAATAGATTACTAGTTAGTGAAGAGAATATGAAAAAAGCGCAAACTTATCATGATCTGACTGAATCGATTGCTAATATAAAAAATAAGTTAAACCAACAAAGAGAAGCCTTAATTACTAACAACGAAAATGAAATTATTGGTCTTAAGAGTAGACAAGAAAATGCTATTGCTAATGAACAAAAAAGAAATGAAGATCGTTTAACAGATCTTACTTATGAAGCTAGTAGTTATGAGAAAAAACTTAACAATGATAAAGCAAATACCATTTATCAAATGCAGTCTGATGGGGCTTCGGAATTAAACGAGTTAGCTAATATTAAAAAAGAAAAATTTAATAAAATGGAAAATAAATTTGCTCAAGATTTTCAAGAACTTAAACGCAGTAGCGAAATGGAGTTAGTTCAAGAGCGTGCCAAAAATAGTATGGCAATTCAAAAAGAAGATACTAAATATAGAACGCGAGCTAAAAATTTTAAGGCCATTCATGAGGCTGAAATGGAGCGAATTGCTGAAAAAAATAAAGCTGATCTCAAGTTAGCCACTGAACGTAATGCCAGAAAAGCTCAAGAAGTGAGTAATCAACAAACCCAAGTTTTAGGTCAATTAGATAAGGCACTTAAAACTGGTATTAACGATTTGAAAAATCATTATAGCTCAATAAAAGAGACTTTTCTTAAGAAAGCTGAAGATGTTTTTTATCGACCAAGTATTATGAATTTAGATGTTAGTGATAAAGGGAGATTCTACTCTTTAAAACTTTCAGTTCCACCACATGAAAAAGATAGTGTTCAAATTTCTGGAAATGTGAGAAACCTTAGAGTCTCAATGAGCCGGAATTTTAGAGAAGAGGTTATCGATAATGATAATTCAGTTAATAGATCTAATCGTCATGAAACCTTTGTGAAAGAGGTTAATGTTAACGATATTATCAATGATAACCTTATAACCAAAGAGTATGATGCTGAAACGCAAATACTCACCTTCCACGTACCTAAACTTTAAAATCTTATTTTCTCTGAACAATTTTGTAATTTACTCTTTTTACTTGAGGTAAGGCTTGAACTTCAGAAATTATTCCTTTAAGTCTCTTAGTATTCATTCGAGAACGAATATGGAGCACACGAATATCTTTTTCTACATCAACGATATCTTCACTCATTTGTGTTAATTGAATATTATTTATTTCAATAATAGCTTTAATTACACCTGAGACAGATCCCATTGAAAGAATCTCCATACTAGTAATACTCATAATATTAAGCAGTGTAAATAGTGGATCAATCAACCAAAGTACGGTTAAAACAGTAATTGTAAAAATAAGTGCCACAAAAACGTAACCTGTCCCAATTGTTACCCCAACAGCAGCAACTGTCCAAATAGTTGCTGCTGTTGTTAAACCTGTTACAAATTCACCTTTACCATGAATAATGGCCCCTGCTCCCAAAAAACCAATTCCACTAACTATTTGAGCTACTGTTCTATTTGGATCAAATGCATTAAGCCCACTACTATCTAAGTGATTTAAAATGGCCACGGCCGTGTATAGAGTTGAACCTAAGCAGATTAATACATTTGTCTTTATCCCTGCTGGCTTCATTTTTAACTCACGGTCAAGTCCAACCAAACCACCACAAAAAATAGCTGCGACGATTTTCACACCCATTCCAAAATACATATTAACAGGACCAATAAGTTCGAGATTTATATTGCTTGACATCGATTTGCACCTTAATGTTATAAAGAACTTAATTCTATTATAAGATAAAAAAAAGCAATGAAAAGACCGCAAATCGTAAATATTTTAGCAATCGACTCAGGAGAGCACATCTACATCAGAAGTAGCATAGCTTTACTGTCAGGTAATCATCAATCAAAAATTGAGTCAGCTATTTTTTCACCCTCTAAGCCTTGGGATGCAAGATTCCTGCTTAAAGGGAGAATCTTCTCTCTAAAAGTGGTTGGATGTAATGATCAACATGAGGTCATCTATCATAATCATTTTGACTCTGATTCATTTGGAAATTTTTTTTTTAAAATTCCATCGTATATTGGAAATCAAAAAACAGATCTCTCAAAAAAAGTACATGTTATAAATCTATATGAAACCTATAGTTATACAGGCCTTGAAATATTATTAGGAAACTTTTATCCTTTAAAAATTCCAATTAGCCCAAAAATTGTTATTTCCGACTTTGATAAAACCTTAGTTGATACACAATTTGAAACACTAAAAGAGCTCTACTATTCGCTTACCCATCCTATAATTGATTTCCCACCTGTATCAAATAGTATTGAGATCTTTAAAAAATATACTGATGAAACTTTTCAACCTTTTATTCTGAGTGCATCTCCTCACTTTTATGAACGATCCATTCGTGATTGGCTTTACCAACATAACATCTATACAGCAGGAATATTTCTCAAAGATTACCGCAATTTTATTAATCTTCTACTCAGCAACGAACTCGTTACCAAAGATATTAAAAATCAAGGTTTTTACAAATTAAATCATCTTCTTACTATTATCAGTATGACGGGAATTCCAAGTGAACTAGTCCTAATGGGAGATAATCGAGAATCTGACCATATTATTTATTCATTTTTTGCTGAAATGTTGAAAAAAAACAGCGATCCCTGGAAAATTTGGAATAAAATTAAACAACATGAACTCTTCACAATGACTAACAAACAGAGTTCAAAATTCCTCACTCAAATGTATCAAATTCACAATGTAATTAAAACGTTAAATTTCGAATGCAAAACCACCATTTTTATCCGTAATATTAATCCAGAAAATCAAGATCAAGCATTAAAAGAGATCAACTATTACCAGTAAGTTTTTACAATTTCAGGAATAAACAAAATAAAATAACCGTAACTAAAAATGAGTCCAAATTTATTCAAATTATTCTGATGACAAAATGATAAATATCTTTTAAAAATAGGTACTAGATCAAACATAATTCTCGCAAAACTTATAAACCATAAGATCAAGACGAGAGTTTGGTTTTCTAAGTAGGAAGCTTCATGGATCATAATATTCCTCCGTTATTAACCCTTATCGGAGATGAAGAAGAAAACTTTTATCAATTAGGGGTGAAAGACCGAGAAAACTATTCGGCCACTTTCAAACATCTTAAAAGTCTAACTTCACTCAATAATCAATTTATCGACCTCATTATTGAAGAGACTGTTGGAAAACTAGGCTCCTCTGTTATTGGAAAAAGCCCTGTACTTTACTCAAATTTAAAAGCCTATACCGATGGTCTTGAAATCAATTTGAATAAGTTTCTAAGCCTTTTTCTTTTTCCAGAGATTCTATCCTCACTTAATAAATGGATTCCAGGTGTAAATACTTTTTTAACAGGTTGTTCTTCGGTTTTTATAAACCATAACGATTCTCCTCACCACCTACGTATTCTCGACTACCCTTTAGTTGGAAGCTTTGATGTTAAAGAGAGAATGATAATCTATAAATTTAAAAATAGACCGCAGGTTCTATCTTTTGGTTCAGCAGGACTTCCCTACCCTTCATTAACTGCCATGAATAGCGAGGGCATTACATTAGCGCTTCACCAAAAATGTTCTAATTATTTTAACCTACGTGGAAATTCTATTTTTGATATCTGCTACAAAATTCTTATGGAATGCTCCGATCTTAAAAGTACACTTAAACTTTTAAAACAGCACCCCAGCTTAACTGCTTGGGGTATCAACCTAAGTTTTAAAGATGGAACTGTTGCCAGTATTGATATAGCCGGTGAACAATTAGTTAAAAAAGAGTATCAAATTTCAGAACACAATTATCTTTATTTTAATAATATGCCAATTCAACATAATAACCATTTAGATCAAACTATACCTTATGGTTTGACTAATTATTGTGAAATGAGAACAAAGAGTTTTAACCAACAAGTAGCTAGAACTAAAAATAAAAAAATTAAACCATTAGAAATGCTACAATTACTAAGTTCACCAATCGTTAAAAAAAATAAAACGGCAGAAGAGTGGAATATGAGTCCTCTTACTATTAGTAGTGTGAATATTGTAGCTATGAATGCTAAAGAGGGTGAAGCACTAAACATCTTAGGTCCTGCACCTAAATTTTTCAATAATAGTGTATTAAAGCTAAAATCAATTTGGATAAATCCTATAAATGAAATTATTGATTTTAAGGAAATTAAAACTAGCTCAAAAAGCTTTAATGATGGATTTTATAATTGGGCAAGAGCTCAAGCTGAACTTGATAAAAAAAATATTCATTTAGCTTTTCATCATATTCAAATTGCTATTGACCATTTTTCGGATACACCTGAACAAACTATTACAAAATTTTTCTTTTTATGTATGCGTTATATTCATCATAAAACAACTAAAGATTTAGGCGTTTTGACTATAGAGTTTCAGGCGATTTTAGACCAACTTCCGACTTACCTAAAAGATCATAATCGACTATTTATTTTCAGAATTGAAATGCTCTTATTTAAAAAAAGCAACATTAGTGAAAATGATTTTGAAAATGAGGCCCTAAAAAAAGTTTTTCTTTTTGAACAAAAATTAAAACCGTTTAGTTTAAAATTACTTAGAAAATTAATGATAATTCGAATGGAAACACTAGATATTCTCTATCCCTATTTTAAAATAGTTTCTTAGGCCGATTGAATCCGCCTTTTTTGGGTGGACGGCCATTATTCCCTTCTCTTTTCTCACCTGTTTGCGGACGTATTTGATTTGGTTTTTTTATGATTGTTTTGGTCTTTTTTTGTTCTGAAGTTCCAGCTTTTTCTAACTCTATCGAAATATCCCCACGTAAATGAGTCTGACAAGATAAGCGTTCTTTTGTAATAAAAAAGACATTACCTAAAAGAGTCTTCTCTTTAAATTGAATTTCATCTAGGTGCTCTTCTCCCTTAACCACTTTAACAACACAATCCGCACATCTAGCCACGCCTCCACAGCTAGATTTAACGGGAAATTGAGCATTATGAAGTCCTGAAAGAAGTGTCTCTCCTTCATTTACTTCAATTACACGATTATCATCAGAGACTATTGTAACTTTAAAGGTCTTATTCATATTTTTAAACAATTTTTTTGAGCATACTTTCTACTTTCGCCACTATGCTTGCTTTAAAAGGTTTGAGCAGTAACGAAAGATCTAGATCAATATCAACCTCTTTCTCATTAAACTGAATCACCAAAGTGAACCCTTTGCCTTTTCCAGTAATTTTGTAGTTTTTATCATCATAATCCACTGTCGCAGTCACTTTAAACTTATTAATAGTTTCAGGTGTAATATTTTTTTTTACCACTTCATACGCGCTAACTTTATTTACGGTATTTAAATAGGGAACCTTCACAATTTTTCCTTGGGTTAGTGTTTAATTAATTCCAGTAGAGCCAAATCCACCTTCAGACCTTAGCGTTTCACTAATGGTGACACTCTCAATCAGCTCTGCTTTAGCGACAGGGGCCAATACCATTTGAGCAATCCGATCACCATGGTTAATCTTCACTTCAGTCATACTAATATTACCTAAAATGATTTTGATTTCACCTCGATAGTCAGCGTCGATAGTACCTGGGGCATTCACCACCATTAGACCTGTTTTTAAACTAAGACCAGAGCGAGGTCGAATCTGTACTTCAAAACCTTCCGGAATCTCCAGTGAAAAACCAGTAGGGACTAAAACTCTTTCAAATGGAGCAATAGTCATTACACTGTCAGTACCTAAATTAGCACGAATATCCATACCCGCCGCTGAGGGTGACGCATACGAAGGGAGCTCCCACTCGCTATCAAAACTGGGTAATTTTTTTAGCTTCACTTCTACATTTAACATATATTTTACTTTTTAGCTTTTTTAGCAATAGGTGCAATCGCTTTAGCTGAAAACTTAACTCGTCCAAATCGATCTAACTCAACCACACGGACTTTGATCGTTTCACCTAAAGTTAAATAGTCTTCAACGTTATCCACACGTTCATTACTAATTTCAGAAACATGGAGTAGCCCCGATACCCCTGGTAGAATATCTACAAAGGCACCATAATCTTTAATAGTTACTACTGTTCCTGTATAATCATGACCCTCTTTTGGGCCAGTAATTTGTAATTGAATATGGTCAAGACAACCATTTAATTTAACTGCGTCTGGTCCTTGAATTCTAACCGTTCCATCTTCTAAAATTTCAATCGTAGCTTTATACATCTCTTGAAGACCTTTAATGTTAGATCCTCCTGGCCCAATAATCGCTCCAATCTTATCTGAAGGAATTTTTGTAACCACAACTCGTGGAACCCCTTGTTTCATCTCTTTTCTATGAGAAGAAATAGTTTTTGCCATCTCCCCTAGAATTTTAAAACGGCCACGTTTGGCCTGATCAAGGGCCTTTGAGAAAATATCAAAAGTGATTCCGTTAATCTTAATATCGATCTGGATAGAACAGATACCTTTTTCAGTTCCTGCAACTTTAAAATCCATGTCGCCTAGGTGATCTTCATCACCTAAGATATCACTTAGAATTTTGTAGTTATCCCCTTCTTTAATAAGTCCCATAGCGATTCCCGCTACTGGAGCTTTAGTATTAATACCTGCATCCATTAACGCCATAGAAGCGGAACAGACCGAAGCCATAGAAGAGGAGCCATTTGACTCTAACACTTCACAAGTTACTCTTACGGTATAATCAAAACTCTCTTTATCCGGTAGTACTTGAGCGATCGCTCTTTGAGCTAAATTTCCATGCCCTAGCTCTCGTCGACCTACACCACGGCTGGCTCTAGCTTCACCCACACTGAACGCTGGGAAAGCGTAGTGAAGATAAAATTTATCATATTTAAGACCTACGATTCTATCAATTAACTGATCACCCTCTTTACCACCTAAAGTAACCGTCGCCATCACTTGGGTTTCACCACGCGTGAAGAGTGATGATCCGTGCGTTTTTCTTAAAACATCTACTTCACATTCGATCTTACGAATATCTTCGAGTCCTCTGCCCCCAATTCTTTTATTTTGGGAAAGAATATCGTTTCTCATAATATTATAGAGAAGGAGATCCACACCTTTGTGCGCCTCTTTCTTAAAATTATCTTTCTCTTTTAAATTATAATCCGCAAAATTTGCAGCAAACGCTTCAGCTACTTTCGCTTCAAATTTAGCTACAGCCGCTTGGCGAGCCAATTTATCATTTACGTTAAGACACTCACGAGCCGCACTGGTAAATTCAGCTTCAAGTTTTTTCATCATTGGTTTATTAGGAAGAACGGCCGTATACTCTCTAGTTTTCTTGCCAGACTCTTTTCTCATCGTTTCAATGAGTTCACACATAACTTTGATATTTTCGTGAGCATATTTTAAAGCAGCAACCATGTCCGCTTCTTGCACCTCTTTGGCCTCACCTTCCACCATTAAAATGGCATCTTTACTAGCAGCTACTATCAATTCAATCTCAGCACTCTCTTTCTGTTTTTCAGTAGCGTTGAGGGTAAACCCTTCAGCTGTTTTTACTACTCGACAAGCAGCGAGTGGTCCGTTGAATGGAATGTCAGAAACCGCTAAAGCTGCTGCCGCTCCAATCGAAGCTAATACTTCTTGGTCACCACCATCTTGTTCGAAAGAGACAACCATCGCCGAAACAACTGTTTCATACATGTAGCCTTCAGGGAATAGTGGTCTAAGTGGTCTATCGATAAGTCTTGCTGTTAAAATTTCACTAGTTGAAGGTCTAGCTTCACGTTTAATGAATCCGCCTAATAGTTTTCCCGCTGAGTAGAATTTTTCTACATACTCAACCGTTAGTGTGAAAGAAATCTGCCATCTTTTAACTCTTTTGAGCTACAGACGGTTACCAAAACTTGGGTTCCTTCAAAGCACTTAAAACAGCTCCATCAGCTTGCTTAGCGAGACGGCCTGTTTCAATAATAACCTTTCCCAC
Organism: Bacteriovoracaceae bacterium; assembly: GCA_046328975.1. GTDB lineage: Bacteria > Bdellovibrionota > Bacteriovoracia > Bacteriovoracales > Bacteriovoracaceae > JAXLVO01. Next base: position 97,861 of record JAXLVO010000005.1, read on the forward strand.
CATAATTAATTTTGTAATTTCTTTTGCGAATTCATGAATCATTTTCTCCAGTTTTTTTGAAATTCCATTTATCAATTTACGAAGATATGTAAAAGATCGCGCGGCCAACTTTGTTCAAGCAGGTACCAAGGATAATAAGATTATTTTCTAATGCCTAACTCTTTAATCACATTTTGGTAGCTAGCATTGTCATGTTTTTGTAAGTAAGCTAAATGTCTCTTTCTTTGACCAATCAAAATCATTAATCCTCTTTTTGAGTTGTGATCTTTGTGGTGTTTTTCAAAATGAGGTGACAAATTATCAATTCTTTTTGTGATAATTGCTACTTGAACTGCGATGTTCCCAGTATCCTTCTCATTTTTACCAAATTTTTTTAACGCCTCTAGTTTTTCTGCTTTAGAAATCATTGTTTTCTCCATTCCAAAAACCCAGTAAAATTCTCTGATTTAAACCGAGTGAAAGGTTAATAATTGTTTGGGGGAATAATTACCTAATGAATTCAGACATGTAAATCTTTAATTTGTCGATTAAACGTTCTTCAATTTGGCGTATTCTCTCTCGAGAAACCCCATATTCATTTGCAATGCTTTGCAGCGAATCAGGCACTTCGCTTAAAAGCCGTTTTTGGAAGATTTCACGGTCTCGGTCTTTGAGCGTCATAACGAAATCTTTCAAGTGATCTTGAGCATCTCTAGACTCTGAAGATTGGCCAGTGATTCATCCATCGGAAGCTCTTCTGTTGAGAGTCTATCCAACATCGAAGCATCGTTATCGTCACTCACGGGTCGATCGATACTAATCTCACCGCCACGGCCACCCAAACGGTGATCCATGCTTCACGGCCTTTTCTGAGACCCCTAAATTATGCGAAATCATTTTACGTCGTGATTAATTCCGAGTTTGCCTAACTGCTCTTTTTTCACGCAGAAGATTATAAAAGAGTTTCTTCTGCTCGGCCGTTGTTCCAATTCTTACCAGTCTAAAATTATCTAAGATAAATTTTAAAATATAAGAGCGGATCCACCAACTAGCGTAATATGAAAGCTTAGCACCTTTAGATGGATCAAACTTTGAAACCGCCTTCATAAGTCCAATATTTCCCTCTTGTATAAGATCGCTAATGGTAAGCACTCCTATACTCCATCGCAATTTTAACCACTAAGCGAAGATTGGCCGTCACAAGTTGTCTAGCCGCTTCAAGATCTCCCGTTTCTAAAAGTTTTTTAGTTAAATCTAACTCCTCTTCCGGAGTTAAAAGTTTATATTTTGAAATCTCTTTAAGATAAATTTTAAGTGGGTCTCGCTCTTTATTCCTGCTGATTCAAGCGCTTTCGCCACAGAGACAAGTGCATGACTCTTCATCATTAAAACTATTAGGATCCGCTGGAATAAGATCCCAGTGAGACTGATCACTGCTCTATTGTCTACAATAGTTTTAGGGGAAGCCGTAGACTTTTTTTCTTTTTTTCCATAAAAGCAAAACTAACATAAGAAAGCTGATTAGCCATTAAAAATTGTGAGAAATTGTCAAATCACCGCGTCCATTGTGAAACTCATAATTAATCTGTTGCAATGCAAATGGCCATAATGAAGAAAAAGATAGGAATTAAAACTAATTGATTACCATCACTCTGTCTAAAAAATGGGCCTTTATAGCTAGTGATCTGTTCCATCAACTCTTTTGCTATCAAATTTGAAATATCACCTTGCCAAGGAATAATGATTAGTTTTTTAGAGAATTTATCCACCTGATCTTTAATATGATGAGCTAGTGTATCTCTTAGCTTTTTTTCATCTTCAGCATATTTCTGTGAATTACTAAGATTAAACCATTCTTTACGAATCCAATTTAAAATATCTTTTCGAAGTTCAATTCCCATCTTAATTGTCACTTTATCAAAGAAAAAAAGATTTTCATCAAACTCACCTCGATTGACATCAAAAATAACTTTAAATTCCGGTTTACTATTAACAAAATAGTACTCTCTTGGTACTTTAACTACAGAAATAGGCTCTTCCCATAAAAGGTCATTGGAAAAATTGCTTACAACCGTTTTACTCCAATAGTTCATATAGAAATCAATAGAGCTATCGATATCGCTGTTTATATCAGTAAATTTATCGTATTTTAAAAAAAGATTACTGACCTTAGTTATTACTGATATTAGTTGATTAACCTGTAAGTAATCTTCATCAAAGGTCTGACTTTTAATCCATTTTTTAACTTCTGAAGTACTCTCAGGATCTTTAATATCTTTATAGTCTGCATCTTTGAAATGTTTACAATAAAGAAGTTTTAAATCAGATTCAAGTCCAGCTGAACCCACAGCTGAAAAAAAATTACGGTTAAAATCTTCACGAGAACTCTTTCTGCAAATAAAACCATCACAACTTACTCTTGGAGTAAATTTATCTTTTACTAAAGTGACTTCACTATTTTTTTCATCCCATTCAATTTTCAAATTGGCTAGCTGTCTAATAATATAAGCTGCAATATAAGGATTTTTAACAAAAGGTACCAACAAGCGCATATTATCAACATTGCCGTCCCATGAACAAGCGGCTTTAAAGATTTTTACAGATTCTATCAGCTGGTTTTCACGCTCTTTTTTATTTGTCACTTCACTACTACGTTTAAAAACAAAAAAAGGATTCTCATCACTATTTGGAAGCTCTATCAATGTTTGGTCTTTGGTGGCAAATTTATTCAGGAACTCTTTTTTTATAAGTTTAATACTTTTAATTGTTATATTGGGTGAACAGTAATTATTTGTAATATTTTCAGTAAGATTACTAAATTCATTTTCACTAAATTCAAGTGTGCGAGCAAGTTCAACCAAACTATTTTCCATGAGTTCTATTATATGATATTGAAAAGTAGCAAGAACACTCCGCAAGTTCTGTTCCTCTTGCCACTTTGAAATATAGGTCAAGTTAGCTTTATTTAAACTACAGTAGTTTTTCAGATTTTCACCCTCTTGATAAAAACCTCTAAACTCTTTCATTTGTTTTAAAAACTTATGATAGTTCTCTTTAGAGACACTACTTTTTTTAGAGTATAAAAAAAGCTTAGAAGTGAGATCTTTTTCATCTGAGGCTTTTAGTATGCTAGCATACATAAGTAATAAAACTATGAGCAATTTTTCCCCTACCATTTTCTCAATTCCTTTTTTAAACTTGTCGGAAGATTGTCCGAAAGTATCAATATGAGAATCATCTTTCTTTTATGCCTATTGCTTAATTGTTTAATTTTGCAAGCTTTTGCTTTAGATGATGAAATTATGTGGGAAAATTTTTCCTTAGAGAGCACCGCCGAACTGGTCTATTTACAAGAGAGTATTAATCAAAAAGAGATTTATGATTCCTTTAAGGCCATCAAATTCTATATCATTAATGGTAATTTAGAAAAAGCTAAAGCCGCACTTTACAAAATTCATAGTAAAAAAAAACAAACACTTTTACTCAAAAACCGCTATCTTGCCATTATCGAATTTATTGAAGGGCATTATAAAAAAAGCTTTGAATTACTTCAATATAGAGAGTTTGATAATTTTCAAAACTATCTAAAAGTATGTAATTTAAAAATTCTAAGCCAACTCTTTAAAGGAGACGTTGAAAAAGATCAGTTAAAATTTCATCGTAAATTAAAAGATGAAACCTTACGCTGTTATAGTCTTACTAAAAAATATTCTCACAATGATCAGCTCTTTTTACAAACACTGACAAAACTCCATTTGGGAGAACTATCCTTTCGTGAAATTAAATTTGTAGATGGTTTTTTAAATGATAAAGAGACTTTTAGAATTTGGTTAAAACTTATACTCTATTTTAAAAAAGAGCATGAAGTAAGTGATCAATTAATAAATCTCCCAACCTTCGTCTATGAATCACAAGAATTACGTGAATTATTAGGTTTAGTTTTTTATCGTTCAGGAGATTTAAAAAAAGCGCAAGATTATATTAGTGACATAGGTACAAATAATAGTGAAAACATTAAAGCCAATATTAGTCTCACCGAAAAAAATTATGCCAATGCTTACAACCATCTGGTAAATGCCTTGGATAAAAAAAGTAACTCAATTAATGCACTAGAAAGAGTCATTCCACTGGCTTGGCTCTCTGAAGATTACACTCGAGGTCTCAATTATGTTTTAAAAATTCCAACCGAAAAACATTATGAACAGCACACAAATATTCTATTAAGTGCTTTCTATACTAAATTAAAAAAACATCCTGAATCTTATGCAAAATTAAATGAACTTATGGCAAAATTTGGACTCCTACTGCCACTTGAAGGCGATCTTCTCTACCTTCAAAATGCTTTCGCTTTAAAAAAACCAGAAAATCTTGATGCCGTGCTAGATCATGCCTGTAAAAAGATGGATGGGATGAGTTGCTGGCTAATGCTGCAAAACGGAATATGGGATGACATCACCCAATTGTCGCAACGAGACGAAGAGATCCTCTCCAATGATAATCACGATTTTATTAATAGATTAAAAGGTGAAATAAATTCATTCAAATTAAACGAAGCACCAATTATTTATCAAGACGACATTGAAGAGCTTGACGCTACTAATGGATTACTCCAACTTGATCCTATGTAATTTTTTTCAATTGACATCAAACAACAACTCAATTATTTAACACTCCCTATTAAGTTAATTATTTTGTTAACTAATTAAACCAAAGGGGAAACTATGAAATTTTCTGGATTGATTCTCTCTCTACTTGTAACAGCAAATATTTTTGCTGCAAGTGTAAACGAAGCTGCTACACTTTATACAAACCGTGTTTTAGACGTAAACAACTCACTAAAATCTGCAGATATGTATGGCGAATTAGCTGCGGCCGAAACAGACTCGCTTAAAAAAGTACAACTCTTAAATAAACAGTCTGAAGCCATCTATTTTTATGGTCAAAATGCAAGCATCGATAACGATCTAAAAATCAGCATGCATGATAAAGGTGCGGCAGTTGCTCAAGGTGGAATTGATTTACTTGCTGCTGGTCCGGGTGTTTCTAAAAACCCAGCATTCGATGAAGCATTAGCTGAATCATACTATTTCTGGGGTGCTAATAAAGGTAAATGGGCAGAAGCAAGAGGTATTGCATCCTCTCTTTCTCAATGGCCAAACCTAAAAGAGGCAATGGAAAACATTATTAAACTTAAAAAAGTTCAAGTTCAAGATTTTGGAGCTTTTAGAATTTTAGGAAGAGCTTATTACAAACTACCTTGGCCACTTGGTGACAAAGAGTTATCTTTAAAATATTTAAAAACAGCTAACACAAAAACCGCTGTAGCTGAAGGTGACATCAGTATCAATAGTACTAATGTTGTTTATTACGCTGACATTCTAATTGCTAAAGGTTTAATCGCTGAAGCAAAACAAGTACTAAGCGGACTTATTGCTAAAAATGATAACTACAATCCTCGCCGAGTGCCTGAAACTATTAAAGACAAAAAAGAGGCTCAAAATATTTTAAGTAAACTTTAATCAATAACGAGGGCCTCAATTTTGAGGCCCTTTTTTTTAACTAAAAATTATAGAATCTGCGGAGAAATATATGAAAAATAGCAAGGCCCTAATCTCATTTGTACTGACAATGGCTTCAGCTAATATTTTTGCGGGAACACTTAAATCACCTTTTGATTTACCTAGTTCAAAAGTATTACCTAAAGGCATTCGTAACTTTAACTACTATGGTGTTTTAGCAGATGCTAATACCAAATTTGATGCTGAAGGAAATAAAGTAGTTCTAGCTGACCCCTTCTTCAAAAAATTAAATTTTGGCGATTTAGTTAATGGAAAACGTGATGATGAGGGCTCAGTTGAAGCTGGAAAATTAAAAGGTTATTTAAAATCCAATGGCTATAATCTAGATGATTCCATTGGATCCACCACTGGAGCAGTTAACGTTGATGCTAAAGCTAATGTTCCAATTCTCGCTTATGGAATTAGCCGCAAATTTACCTTAGCAGTAGCCGTTCCTATTTACACGATTGAAGTCAGTGCTAATAGCAGTTTCCAAGCTAATCAAGCCTTAAATAACTTTGCTAATCTTTTAAATACCGATGGCAAAGAAAATAAAGCGTTGGATGCTGAAACAAAATTACAAGATCCTATTGGAAAAAAATTAAGAGATTATGGCTATAAACCACTCAGTAATGAGCGTTACACTAAACTAGGTGATGTCCGAGTTATTGGAAAATGGTTAGTGCTAGATAAACCTAAACAGGCACTTGCATTTGTTCCAAGCTTAACACTTCCTACAGGTTATACAGGTGATATTGATCGGGCCGTAACTGTTCCAACTGGTGATAGTCAACTAGATGTGGGTGTAGGATTTAACCATGATTTTTTTATTTCATCTGAATTTACACTATCAAACTCTGTTAGTTATACAATGGAGCTAGCTGATAAAGTGGCTGGACGTGTACCATTTAGAGCTGATAGCCGTTTAACCCCAGATAAAGATTACTCGATTAAGCGAGATATCGGTGATTCGAGTATGTATCAAGTTGCCATTAAATATGAAAATGAATTGGGAATTAATACTGGTGCTGCGTATGCGCTTCAATATAAGGAAGCCGATACGTTTAGAGGATCGCTTTACGAACAAAAAAGATATGATTGGATGGCGGCTGGTACTATTCAAAATATGCAGTCGGCGCAAGTTTACCTAGGGTATAGTACTTTACCACTTTTTCATCAAAAAAGATTTCCAGTGCCTCTGCAATTAGGGATTAACCATACACGAGTTCTTTCTGGAAAAAATGTGACTGAAGATCCTTTAACAGCTCTAAAATTTTCGATGTTTTTTTAACTAATAAAAATCAAGAGGTAATATATGAAAATAATAACTTTACTCGTAATGATGACCCTAGTTGGGTGTGTTCAGATAGCTAAAGAGAGTCTCTGTCTAGCCACCTCACTTAAATGTGATAAAGCAAAAAAAGATTCAGCGCCTAGTAATCCCCTAAGAGTAAAAAAAGGATTAGAACCACTTTCATCAGACTTTAGAACATTCCCTCATACCTTTACCATGCTACTTTGGCCAAATGTAGAAGATGTTGCAAACTGGGAATTAAAAGATCTATTCACAGTAAATACAAAAAGTTCAGAAAAATTAGAAATCATAGCTGAAAAGGTAACTGAAAGTGGAACAGTTTATGATCAAATTTCTAAAGAAATGTTAGCGGTTGAAGCCGAAAAAGAGCCAGTAGCAAAATCGCAAAAAACTATTTTAAGTAAATATAAATGTAAGCCATCAGGACTTATGAACATTGGTGGATGTTTTGATCCTAATCCAGATAGTATGGATGAAGTAGATGCAACAGCTCCAGAAATTTTTGCAGAAAACTGTGACAAAATGAAAGAACTATTCACTCCCAAAGAGTTAGAAAGCGAAGTATATACAGCATTTATGCAAGAGTTAGACAGCTGTTACGCTATTGATAAAGAGTTAAAAGCGTATGATTTACGTTCTAAAGAATTTCAAGACAAGCGTGAAGCTTTAATTAAAGAGATTGAGTTAGCTTTAGGTAAATATGATTATAAAACTAACAATTTTATCTCGACTGAGTATGGTTCAAGTGAAGTGATCTTTGGCCAAGATGGAAAAGTAAAAATGAATTTACGAATTCAAACTACTCCAGGTGCCGAATACTTAATTTATACCACTGAAGGAAAAGATGCCGATATCATTATTGATAACGGAATGGAAGTAGTTAATGGAACACATACACTTAAAATTAAAATCTTAGAACGAACAGTTAAAGGTGATCGTACCGGTGTTATATTTGTTGCTGATTTAAAAGGTAACGTAACCAATATTGGACTTAGATACTTAGGTGATATGGAAAAAATCTATAATGGTAAAGTGATTCAAAAAGGGATCATGAAGCTGATTTTTCCGCCTAATGCTAAATAAGTAGGTATTTATGCAAACTTTTCTAGTTCTCTGTTTAACTTTTATTTCACTTAATAGCTTTGCTACTTTAGAGGGTGAAAGTAAGTATCCAAACTTTTACGCCTTTTTAAAATCAATTGATATAAAAGCAGGAATTAGAAAAGTTGATCCTCGGAATCGCCACTTAACTGAGGCTGAGTACGCCTACTACGCTCCACAATCAGTTTGGGATAATCTCTTTAAAGCGGCCATCAAAGATAATTTAACTGTTTTAAGAGCTTTTGGACTTCTTGCTACTAATTTAAAAGATAATAACATTACCATAATGGGGCCAGGCGATACTTTTCTCAATGCTGTTAATGATGGAAAAATTGATTTAGGACTAGCACTACCTGCTACCAATATTGCTTTTGCGGTATGGTCACCAATTAATGATCCTAAAAGCCCCGAACTTAAAGTTCGTTTAAAAGTTTTTTATAATGAGCCCTTTACGCATAAATTTCCTGACGATATTCTCCCCGCTAACTTAAAAATTGGATATGGGAAGGCCGAAAACTATTGGTGGGATAATAAAGAGTATAAACTCCAAACCGTTACATCTGATCTCTTCTACGGCGATGGTAAAACAGGTTTTACTAAAGTGACTGGCATTGGTGGACAACAGCGTGGATTTATGGGTGTTATGCAGACCATTCTTTTTTTTCTACCTGACGCCGTTCACGCAATGTATATCGATGAAAAAAAAGATCAGCTAATAACTGAAGCTCTAATTAATACTACCGTTGATAAATTTGAAACAACTCCAAAATATGGAATCCACTATAAATAAACTGCACTCCTTTAGTGGGGGGAGTGAATTTTCTTTTGTAATTTCTATAGACCTAATTGAAGCTGAGTTTTTCACATGTTAGTTTTCCTATAAATTTCAATTTTAATTAGGAAATGATATGTTTAAAAAGCTAGCAAAGTTACTTATTGTCACCCTTATTTTCAACTTAAAAATCTTCGCTCAACCTATTGAAATTCATTATTTAGACGAGATTAAAAAAAATTATAAATATAGTTCAGGTAATCAGATAAAATTTTTACCGGATGGTGCTGAAGATTATCAAATTCGAACTAAAATGATTGATGAAGCAAAAAAATATGTTCATCTTTACACTCTCCTTTTTGAAGATAATGAGACCGGGAGAGAGACGGCCATTCAACTCTCAACTAAAGCGTTTCTCGAAGAGGTTGAAGTTAATGTCATTCACCATGCACTATCACAGTTTTTTTCATCCACACCAGCTATTACAACGGCCATGCGAAATATGAATGTTAATGTACGTGGATATTGGGCCAAAAACACAGGAATTAATCTTATCAAAAGATTTTTACTTGGAAGTCATAAAAAATTACTCATTGTTGACAGTGAGAAGTTTGGACAAGAGGCAATTGTAGGGGGACGAAACATTGGAGATAACTATTTTAAAAATGTAGAAAATCCAGTTGAGGGTGAATTTAATAACCTTTGGAAAGATAATGATTATCTTTTACGAGGACCAGTTGTAGCTGATCTCATGAAAAAATATATGGTAAGTTTTAATGAACAGACCAAAGAGGATCAATATAAGCTTGAATGTTTAGAAACTACTTGTAACTATTTTCCTAAACTCATTATTGATGAAAATGAAAATGGCTTCTATTCTAATATTGATATTTCGGTTTTAGAAAATGAGCCAACTTGGAAAGTTTTTGAGATAAATGAAGTATATGGTAAGCTAATTGATAACGCAAAAGTACGCATTGATATTCAAACACCCTATTTTATTCCGTCGAAAAAGATTTTTAAAAAATTAGTTAAAGCACTTGAACGTGGTGTGGAAGTTAGAATTATTACTAACTCACGCGATAGTAATGATTTAAACAAAGTGGTTTTCTATGTCTCAAGTTACTTCTGGAAAAAACTTATCAAGAAAGGGGCTAAAGTCTATATTTGGTATCCACCGCGTGGTCCAAATGATAAACCCAAAGGTTATGCTGGTCGCTGTTACCACTCTAAGGTGATGATTGTAGACTCGTATGTATTCGTACCAGGCTCGTGGAATTTTGATAATCGCTCAATGAAACACGATAATGAGTACGCCTTCCCTATTTATGATAAAAATGTAGCTAAGGCCGGCTTAGCTATTTTTGAAGGAGATCTAAAACTCCCAGGAATGACTCAAATTGATCTTAAGTGGTATAAAGACAATTTCTCTTTTTGGAATAAGGTCTTTAGAAGAATTTCACTTCTGATTAAAGGAATTTTATAATTTAGCGATCGACATCAATCAAAAATTGATTAAGTAGATTTTTTACTTTTATTTCTTTTTCTTCATGACTTAAGTTTTTGTCGGCTTTAATTTCTTCAGATTGGATTTTTAACTTTTCAATTAACGCTGTAATTTTTGCTTGTTCTTTTTTATCAGCTTCAGTTTCAGGAGGAACATTTCCATCGGGAAAGAGCTCTTGACTTAATTTTAAAATGAGTTCATTTTTTTCTTCTGGAGAAAAACTTGGATCGGCTATCCAAAGATTTCTAGTTTTAATAAATTTCTTTTTAGTTTGCTCTTCATCCAAATTGGCAAAATTATCTGGCTTTTGAACTGGAGCGGGTGAACTACTAGGGCCTTCTACTTTTTTCCTCTCCATATCCATTGGAATGTGAAGGGATACCTGAAGATCATCAACTTGAGAATGTTTTTTTATAAAGGAGTAAACACCAATCAAAATAAGCACAACAAATGAACTAATTATTATGGTTTTTTTTTGCATAACTATTTTTTAGGACGCATCTCTTTTCCATCATAAACAAAAACTGTCTCTTTATCATCATATCTGGTCACCATATTGACTGGACGTTTCCAGAGGGCATGGATATTTTTCATCGTCTCTTGGCAGTAGTTTAGATCAAGATCAACGCCATAATGTTTATGCACCAGAAGACTCTCCCCTCTATTTTCATAATTAGCATTTTCAAGTTCTATAACGGGAGAACCAAAGTTAGTTAACTGGCCAAGGAGTTTCTGTTTAATAGCGAGAAAATCGCGCGTATCAATCTCAGTTCTACCTGTTCTTGGATTATATTTATAAGTAAATAATTGTGCTCTTTCACAAAATTCAGGAGTTAGAAATTCATCAATAAATGTTAGATCATTATGTGATTTTCTAACCTCAAAAATTTTAGCTCGTCCCTGATTTAATTTTTTATCCCAATTCTGCTTTAACACCATATCTTCGCACTCATTATACTCTTTACCAAAGCGACCGGTGTTCCAACGATACTCAATATCACGATAGAGCTCTATTCCTATTTTATAAGGGTTGAGATTCTGTTTACTCATTGCCATTACGCCAGCGTGATGGTCACAAAAATCAATTATTTCACTACTTCTTAATACTTTTTCAGTCATGATTTTAGCATGCCAGTAACTGGCCCAACCTTCATTCATAATTTTAGTTAAACGTTGTGGCAGAAAATAGTAGGCTTCTTCACGGATAATCCCAATAACATCTTTTTGCCACTCTTCTAGTGGTGCATGTTCACCTAAAAATTTCATAATATCGCGAGTTGGTCGCTCTGGAATTTTTAAAAGATACTCTTCTTTCGTTTCAGTTTTTATAACAGCTTTAGGATCTTTTAATTTATCTTGTGATCGGATAAAGGTTTTAACTGCACTTGATCTTTCGTCACCTGAATCCTTATTTAACTCCTCTTTGGCCAATTTTTCTAAATCTTGGCGACTCTTAACCACTTCAGGTGTTTCAAAGAGCACATCCACATCAATAAGATTTTCTAACGAGAGGACTTTATCAATAAAAATCTCAAGTGCATCTTCGCCATAGAGTTCCATATAGCGCCGGACTTTGGCCCCATTATTGGCCATCACATCCATCATTTTACGATTAGTATTTTTAAACCAAATATTATTTTTAAAAAAATCCGAGTGGCCGTAAACATGAGCTATCACAATTTTTTGATCAACTAAATGGTTGGCTTGTAGCAGATAGGCGTAGGATGGATCTGTATTAATCACCATTTCATATATTTTTTGAAGTCCATACGCATATCCTTTTGACATCTGATCATAATCCATACCAAATCGCCAATGAGGATAACGTGAGGGGAATCCGCCAAGTGAAGCAAGAATGTTAATTGTATCGTAATCACAAACTTCAAACATAACTTCAAAAAAATCAAGACCATAACTTAGCGCGCACTCACGAATCTCATTTTTGAGTTTTAAAAGTTCGCCATCAATTGGTCTACTTCGACTTGCCATTCACTTATCCTATTTTCCTTTACCTAAAAACTCTTTAATTGAGTCTAAGATACCATCTTTATTTTTAATTTTACTTAAAATTATTTTATCAGAATCTTGGGTATATTTGGCCGAAAGATCTTTATAGAATTGACCAGAACCATAACGGCTTTCAACTTGGCCATAACAGAACATATTGGAAGCTGGAATAATATCGTTATCTAAAATCTCTAAGCAGAGTTTAGTATCATCACTTGACCAGTTATCTCCATCTGAAAAATGGAATGGATAAATATTCCACTCTTGAGGGTTGTAATCTGCATTAATGATATCACGACAGAGAACATAAGCTGACGAAATAAGCGTTCCCCCGCTCTCACGGGTTTTAAAAAAAGTATCCTCATTCACCTCTTTGGCCGTAGCATCGTGAATAATATAGCGGATTTCGATATCTTTATATTGCGATTTTAGCCAGAGATTAATCCAAAAACTCTCTGTTCGTACAATCTCTTTTTGTTCGTCTCCCATCGATCCTGAAACGTCCATCATATAGATCACGACCGCCGAGTTTTCAAAATCAACTTTGGTTTCACTGGCACGATAACGGTAGTCACGACGAATAGGAATCACAATGGGATTGTCAGGATTATAGATTCCCATCCCAATCTGACGTTTGATGGCCTCTTTAAAGGTTCTTTTAAAATGTCTAAGTGAATCAGGACCAGTTGAACCAATGGTAGTATATTTATTGGTTTGAGACTGAATACTTTTTTTACCTTTAGGTTCAATATTGGGTAACTCTAACTCCTCACCTAAAATTTGGGCGAGTTCTGTGAGTGATAATTCAACTTCCAACTCTTTTTTTCCGGCTTCTTTACCTGCTTCTCCTTTGCCCTCTTCTTCTCCTGGTTGACCATTTACCGGGTCCCCCTCTTTACCTTCACCTTGCCCCACTCCACCCTGCTTATCACCAAACTTAAAACGTGGAGTATCGATCTGTGGCATGGGAATAGTGTACTTACCATTACCTTTAGGCAGAACCGTCTCTCCATGAGAAATATATTTACGTAAATTATCGCGAATCTTGCCTTTTACAATTTTCCGAAATCTATTATGGTCGCGCTTGATTGGATGGTCCACGTTTATCCTTTCTCGAAAAAATTAAGCTTTAGCTGCATCACCCTTAGCAAAAATTGAAGCTACGAAATTGAGTGCATCCGTAGCACAAATCTCACAGTAGCCCATATTTTTAATCAAACGTGATTTAACCACATCAATTTTTTCTTGAGTTGCTCTATCAACAACGTTTGAGATAATTGTAGTTAGTTTAATAGTGTCTTTTTGATCTTCAAACAGTTTTAATTCAAGCGCTTTATGCAGTCGCTCGTTCATTTTATAATCGAACTTTTTACCTTCGATCGCGAGTGCCCCAATGTAGTTCATCAGTTCGCGTCTGAAATCATCTTTACGCGATTCTGGAATATCGATTTTTTGTTCAATCGAACGCATAAATCTTTCATCCGCGTCTTCCAGACGATTTGAGTATTTATTACGAACTTTCTCTTTTTGAATATAAGCTTTAACGTTATCAACATAATTAGCACAAAGTGTTTGAATCGCCGACTCATCTACACTGATGGCTTTTTGAACGTCATTTTTTACAATATCTTCATACTCTTGTCGGGTAGTCGCTAACATCTCTTTGAAACCTTCCATCATTTCCGTTGAGCTAACCAGCACATGGTGTTTTAAACCAGCCTCAAGTTCATTGAAAACCATGAATGGGTTTAAGCAACCCACTTGCGCATTTTTCACTAGAGAGTTGGAAATTTTATCTTGAATGTAACGAGGAGAAATTCCTTCGAGACCTTCACGAACAGCCTCTTTACGTAACTCTTTCACGTTATCTTCATTGTAGCCTGGAAGTGTTTTTCCATTATAAAGCTTTAATTTTTGAAGTCTGGTTAAATCAGATTTCTTTGGTTCTTCTAATCTAGTTGCAACTGACCACATTGAAGCCATCTCAATCGTATGAGGGGCAATGTGCACGTGAGGAATCTTTTCAGCGTTAAAATCTTTTTTGTAAATTTTTACCTCTTGGTCAAGACGAGTAATATAAGGAATATCAATCTTTACTGTTCTATCACGAAGGGCTTCCATGAATTCGTTATTTTGGAGTTTTCTAAACTCTGGTTCGTTAGTATGACCAATAATAACGAGGTCAATATCAGTCTGAGCAAATTTTTTCGGCTTAATACTCTGCTCTTGCGAAGCTCCGAGGAGATCGTAAAGAAAAGCCACGTCTAGTTTTAGCATCTCAATAAATTCGATCATCCCACGGTTAGCAACGTTGAATTCCCCATCGAAGTTGAAAGCACGTGGATCAGAATCTGAACCATACTGTGCGATTTTTCGATAGTTAATATCTCCGGTTAATTCTGTTGAATCTTGATTTTTTTCATCTTTGGGTTGGAATGTACCAATCCCCACTCTATCTTTTTCAGATAAGATTAAGCGTTTAATTTCAACGTGCGATAAAACTTTATTCACGTCTCCGTTGTATTTTTTTGAGTACTCTTTAAAAATAAAACGGCAAGCTGGACAAAGTTCCCCTTTAATTCGCATTTTGTAATCTAATTTTTTACCTTTGTTAGCTTGTTCTAATAATTTTTCACGTAAATCAACTGGAATAAGTTTTAATGGTTCGTCATGCATTGGACAGGCAAAAGTTTTTTGACCACCTAAAATATCTGATTCGGTGTCATCTACCCATCCATAGGTATAGAGAGCGCCTTCATCAGTTCGCGAATAATGCTCGAGACCTTTTTTCATTAGACGAGCAATCGATGATTTAGCCGAGCCCACAGGTCCGTGCAGAAGTAGCACTCTTTTTTCTGTTCCATATCCTGCTGCCGCACTTTTAATAAAGTTAACCAGTTTCATTAAGTGTACATCGATTCCAAAAACAGCATCTTTTCCATTGTCGAAAGGGTCATCAAAAAAGTGGTAATGAGTAATATCTTTTTTGTACTCTTGATATTTAGTTGAACCGTAAGCATTGAGCATATCGTTCAAACGCTGAAAAGCATTGCGAGTAATTTTAGGATTAGCTGTTACTAGATCAATATATTGCTGAAATGATCCAGACCAATTTAAATGAGAAAAATCGGTTAATTTACAATTCTCTTTTATGAACTCTTTTAAATTTATCGTTGTCATCTAAAACCCTCTCCACTGTTTTATTTAAATCTATTCTTATTTTTTCATAGATTTACGACTGAGTCAAAGTAGTATTTGTCCGACGTTTTCTCTCTGATTAAATTGTGTTTGACAAAAATTGAAGAAATCAAAGAAACTATAGATATTATTATTTCTCACACCAGGTTTATTTTATGAGTATTATAAGCTTTTGGACTTACTGATATTGGGAAAGTACGCAAAAGCAATCAAGACTCAATCTATCTTGAGTCAAACATTCCACTATACATTGTGGCTGACGGAATGGGTGGACACCTAGGTGGTGATATAGCCAGTGCTATGTGTGTAGAGTTGATTCCGGCCCAAATTCATGAAAAATTACAGGATGAGAATCCAGAAAAAGTTTTACAGGAAAGTGTGGCATTCACTAATAGAAAAATTTTTGAAAAATCGTGTAGTGATGAAAAACTCAAAGGAATGGGAACTACAGTTGTTATCAACTATTTTCATAAAACCAATCTCTATGTGGGTAACGTGGGGGATTCACGTGCATATCTGGTAAATAAAAATCGTCTCTACCAGCTGTCCAAAGACCATTCTCTGATTCAAGAAAAAATTAATATGGGAATCTATACCAGAGAACAGGCGCAAAAAGATAAAATGAAAAATGTCTTGGTTAGATCCGTTGGATTTGAAGAGTCTATTGAAGTGGATGTCTTTAGCTATAAAATCTGCAAAAATGATCTCTTTTTTATCTGTTCTGATGGATTACATGGAAAGGTTGCTGATTCGGATATTATTCAGATTATCAATAAAAACATAGCTAATCCAGCCGATGCAACTATCGAAGATTTAGAAAAAACGGTTAGAGAGTTAATAGAGCTTGCTAAAGAGAATGGTGGACAAGATAATATCTCTCTCATTATGAGTATTGCCAAATAAGGATTCTCCTATGATTCAAAAAAATCGTTACTACACCTTGATGATGGTGCCAGAAAAAGAGCACTCCATACGCTCCATTAGAATTCCTCATTTAATGTTTAAATCTCTCGCGGTTATGTTAGCTCTACTTACACTTCTGATTGGAATCATGGTTTATGATTATTGGCATGTTATGCAACAGATCTATGAAAATAAACACTTAAAAATTGAAAACAAAGAGTTGAAAGAGCAGCTGCAAATTTTTCAGATGAAACTTAACTCCCTGACTGAAGATCTTTCTCGAATCTATATTTTTGAGAAAAAATTACGAGTAATTACTGGAACGGAAAATATTGATTTGATTAAAAATTCACCATTCTATCAAAAACAACAGATTATTCCTTTAGAAGATAATAATCAGAGCTTTCTTTATCCAGGAAATAAAACAGAAGATTGGAAAGAGAGTGAGGGGCTAAAAAAGGTTCAAAAACTCTACGAAGTTAAACTCTCGGAAAAGTTTGGAATTAATAGTAACCTCAATTTTCCAAAAGAGTGGTTTGATCTCTCCCGTAAAAGTGTTCAGCTTGCAACCAAATTTGCGGAGTTCGATTACCTTTTTCAAGAGACACATAAAGTGATTAATGAGCTGGAACTCAAAATTCAAAGTTTAGACCAATATGCACTTGATAATGAATCATTTATTAAATCGACACCTACGCTGATTCCAACCAAAGGGTGGATAACCAGCTATTTTGCCACCAGAATTAGCCCCTACTCTGGTAGACTCAAAATGCATGAAGGGATTGATATTGGAGCTCCTGATGGTACTGATATTATTGCTCCAGCCGACGGTGTAGTAACAATTGCAAAAGATAAACCTGGCTTTGGACGCTTTGTACAAATTGATCATGGTTACGGAATTGAGACCCTTTTTGGTCACGCTAGTGTCCTGCTGGTCCATTCAGGACAACAGGTAAAGCGGGGTGACTTAATCGCAAGAGTAGGAAACACTGGCCTATCAACTGGTCCTCATTTACATTATGAGGTGCGAGTAAATGGTGTTGCCATTGATCCACTCTATTTCGTGTTAGATTAGGAGACCCTTTTTTATGTTTAAGAACATTTTAGCAAAAGTATTTGGAACTAAAAACGAGCATGATCTTAAAAAGCTCGCACCTACTATAAAGATGATTAATGAGCTTGAGCCACAAATGAAAGCGCTCAGTGATGATGAACTCAAAAATCAGACAGTGAAATTTAAAGAGCGGCTAGCAAAAGGTGAATCGCTCGATGCTATTTTACCGGAAGCCTTTGCAACCGTAAGAGAAGCTGCTTTTCGTGTTTTAAAAATGCGTCCATTTGATGTGCAATTAATTGGGGGAATGGTTCTTCACTCAGGAAAAATTTCTGAAATGAAAACGGGAGAAGGAAAAACCTTAACCGCTACTCTCCCACTCTATTTAAATGCATTAACTGGAAAAGGTGCTCACCTTGTAACTGTGAACGATTATCTAGCTAAACGTGACTCAACTGAAATGGGAAAACTCTATAATTTTCTTGGACTCACTTGTGGTGTAATTGTTGCAAACATGGAAGATGATGAACGCCGAGCTGCCTACGCTTGTGATATTACTTACGGAACAAATAATGAATTTGCCTTTGATTATCTTCGCGACAATATGAAATTTAGTTTAGAAGATTATGTTCAACGAGATTACCAATTCTGTATCGTGGATGAAGTTGACTCAATTTTAATTGATGAAGCGAGAACTCCACTTATTATTTCTGGGCCATCTGAAGGTGATACGGCCCTCTATGCAACGATAAATGAAGTGATTCCCAAATTAACCAAAGGGACTCACTATGTGGTCGATGAGAAAGCTAAAACCGCCGTATTAAATGAAGATGGAATTATTCGCGTTCAAGAGATTTTAAAAATTCCTAATCTCTACGATATTAAACATGTAGAGATTCTTCACCATATGAATCAGTCATTACGAGCTCATGCACTATTTGTGAAAGATGTGGATTACGTAGTTAAAGATGACAAAGTGATTATTGTGGACGAGTTCACTGGACGTCTTAAAGATGGTTCGCGTTGGTCAGATGGACTCCACCAAGCGGTTGAGGCCAAAGAGGGCGTTCAAGTTAAATCCGAAAATCAAACACTCGCTTCAATTACTTTCCAAAATTTCTTTAAACTCTACCCGAAACTTGCAGGGATGACAGGAACAGCTGACACTGAAGCTGAAGAGTTTCACAAAATTTATAATCTTGATGTTGTAGTTGTTCCAACCAATCTTCCGATGATGAGAGTGGATGAACCTGATGTCGTATATAAAAATAAGAAAGCTAAAAATAGAGCTGTAGCTAATCTCATTAAATCACTTTATGAAAAAGGGCAGCCCGTACTAGTTGGAACTATTTCCATTGATAACTCAGAAATTTTATCCAAACAGTTAACTGAGTTTAAAATTCCTCACCAGGTATTAAATGCTAAACAACATGAGCGAGAAGCACTTATTATTGCAGATGCGGGGAAAAAAGGCTCAATTACAATTGCGACAAATATGGCAGGTCGGGGAACTGATATTAAACTAACGCCAGAAACTGTGGCCGCTGGTGGTCTCTATATTTTAGGAACAGAAAGACATGAATCAC
>JAXLVO010000006.1:0-107944 GCA_046328975.1 Bacteriovoracaceae bacterium
ACCATAACGTGATTGAAATGGTCTAAAGTTTCTAGTAATTTCCGCTTCACTAATATTTTTAAGTGGAATAATTCGCATAACATAATTTTCCGTATCAGGAGTATATGAACCAGTATAAATTTTTGAATTCATATATCGGAGGTCTCTCGCATTAACAATTTTATAAAATGCACCTGATGGGATAAGTGAGTAACCATTTAAATTGAGTGCTGTTAAATAGGCTTTCCAAGCATCGCCTACTGTAATTGCCGTTGGTGCAACAATTGAAATTTTTCCTTTAATATCTTTATCTAAAATAAGATTAATTCCTGTAAGTTTTTGCATATGTTTTGTCAGTTCAATTAACTCTACATCTTGAAATTCAAAATTAGTTACCACCTCTGGACCAAATGCTGTTTCAAAATTTAAGTTAACAAATTTTTTACCATCAGGCGTATTAGCTGCAACTCCAGCTTCATTTTCTTTTTCTTCACGACCAAAAACATCTAAATCACTATCATCTTCTAACTCTTTTAACTTTTCCTCACTTTCATTAGCAACTGGAGCTCCAGCCTTAGGCTCTTGTGGAGTTGTATTAAATTTTGTTTTACTCTTATACTGATTAAATTGCGCAAATGCCTGGGGTACATTTAAAAGAGTAAGTGTTATTAAATAAATTTGGCAAGATTTTAAAAAATTCATAAAAACCTTTTATCTATTTTTGTATTTCATAATTTAAGTTTTTTGTTTCGCCCTGTCTAAGTAGCGTGATATTTAATTTATCAACATTTCTAATAGTTCCAAATAGATTCATAATTTCGTTAACATTTTTAATTTTTTCACCATTAATTTCTGTTATTTCATCTAAATTTTGAATATCTAAATGAGAGTAAATACTACCAGGAACAATATCAACAATTCTAAACGCTAATGTTCCATCAGGATTAGTAACCTTAATTGCTTTAGCTTCACTTAACACAGATCCTAAATCTTTTAATTTTTCATTAATAAGTTTTCTAGATATTTTAAATTTATTTCCATCACGATCAATTCCTTCCATTTTAGTTGGAGCAGTTCGCATAGAGTTTGGAGGAAGAACACTCATATTAGCAAAATTATTTCGTTCAAACAGATCTTTTAAATTTATAAATTCACAGCGTCCTGTTTCAAGGTTTTTCAGAATAACTTTTGTCTTTTTTATTTTTGAAACTTCTGCTAATTGTTCAATTTTATCACCTTCTCTATAAATAAATGGATCCTTACTTGATCGAACTTGAACAGAGGCTATTGATTTAACTGAATCTTGTAATACTACGGTATTTACAAGCCTTAAAGGAAGTGAACTATTTACTTTAGAATTTAAACATATAATGTTAAGAATATTAACTTGTGGGGTTTTGGGTTTAGTGCCCTCCCCTCCATCATCTTTATAAATAGTAGCATTAAAAAGGTTGGCAATCCTAATTTGATCAATTTTTTTATGAAAGTCATCTTGATTTTCATCTATTGGAACAACTCTCACTGAATATTCAGGTGGATCAGCTTTTGGAAAAAAACTTGAAATTAGTTTTCCTGAAAAATATGCTGAAACCATGTAAAATCCAATAATGAATAATTTCTGTACTTTATAACGGTTTTGGGGATCAAAAACAACTTCAGTAAAATTACTGTTGAAATTTATTTCTGACAATTTTAACGATATTTTTTTAAAAAAATCAGCCACAGGTTTTTTATTAAGTTCTGAAATATTTATTTCACTTGTTTTGTCATATTTTGAACTGTTATCTTGAGATTTTTTTCTTATAGTGATTTTTTTTAATCCACTTATAATCTCTGTTAATTTCTTCGCTAAATTTAATTTCATGATATTATTGTCTTACCAATTGAAATTTTGCGCAAGAAGAACAGTTATATTATGAAAAACAATATCAAAATTAACATTTTTTTACTTGCTACAGCTCTAGCACTACAGAATTGCTCAAGTAATAATTTAAATTTTAAAAAAAAAGAGGAAACTAAATCAGAAATAAAAAATGAAACAATAATAACCAGTTCAATCTCATCAACTTATTTTTCAGAAAAATCAAAAGAGTATGGAATTAGTAATATAAAGGCGGTACGTTTTTATGCCGTTGATTTGGATAAGGATGGATTTGTCGATCTTGTGACTTTACCTAATGACTTTTCAATTCCTGAATTTTATTTTTATAATTCAACAAATCACCAATTTCAAAAAGATGAAGGGTCCGTTTTTAAATTAATTAATTCTGACAATTTACCACAGGGCCATTTTTTAAATTTTGTTGATTTAGATAATGATTCAATTCTTGATCTAATTGTAGGCGTATTCGCTCAAAAAAGTGAATTAACTCAAAAGAAAATTCGAATTTTTAAAGGTTCCATTAAAAATCATAAATATTATCTTTCAGAAAATTATATGGATTTCAGTTTTCCTATACTTCCAGCTAGTAATATAACGGCTTTAGATTTCAATTTAGATGGCAAGTTAGATCTTTTTATTCCTCTCTGGTTTGATTATCACCGAAACTCAGTTAATACAATTATGCCTAGCTTACTCTATGTACAAGATAAAAACAATAAGTTACAAAATAGGTCAGATTTATTAACGGACGAATATCTTATTGATAAAGCCTCACAAACTTTTTCTCAAGCCGTTCCCATAACCTCGTCCAGTACTTGTGATGTAAATAATGACGGGCTACCGGATTTGCTAACAACCGCCAGCAATAGATTTAATAATAAACTCTGGATTAATAATATAGATGGTTTTAAAGATTTTGGAATTTCTTCAGGCTATGCTAAAGATGAATTTGGTAATAACGGAAACGGAACATTTGCTGTCTGCACAGATTACAATAACGATGGAATAATGGATATTTTTTTAGGTTCGATCTCTCACTCATATGAAAATGAAACGATAGACAAATCAAATCTTCTCACTGGAATTAATAATTTAAAATCTATACGATTTTTAAGAACTGAATACCCCAGAAATAGCAGTGATCAATATGACAGAAATGGGATATGGTTAGATTATAATCAAGATGGCTTACTTGATTTACTAATTGAAAACAGTGATCTGGCCAGTTCCAATAAACTTGTATTGCTTGAACAACAAACTGATAACACATTTATCGATAAAGCTAAAGAGTTAAATCTTGAAATTACTAATCCAAAAGGTACAATTAGTCTAGATATAAACCGAGATGGAAAAGTTGACATTTTAACCACCATAAATGTATTTCAAAACGGAAAAAAAGAATCGAAATTATTATTACTAATTAACCAAAACAAAACCCATAGATCTAAACTTTTTAGAATATTTATTAGAGGGAAAAAAAGTAATTCGTATGGATTAAATTCCAAAGTAACATTTAAAACCAATGAAGTAAAAAGAACTATGTGGAGCGAGTATAATTACGGAGGTCTACCATCACAAAGTGAAGAGGGTCTCTTCTTTGCAATTCCAAATAGTGAAAAAATTGAAAATATAAATGTCACTTTCCCCTACAAACAGTCCAATAATAAAGTTTTAAATCAAACTTTCAAACTAAATGACATTAATAAGTCAGACAAATCATATTTTGAAATTACTCTTTGTGATAATGGAAAATATTACAAACGGAAACTCTACCAATGCCCATAAAACCATTAAAAACTAATTTTGATAAAAAATACTGGGACACTACCTACAAAGAACCTGAAATTATGGATGGTATTGCAAATGCCAAAATTCATGCTAATTATTTGCAAATGTTATTTGGCTTACAGAGCATTGAAATTAATAGTGTAATTGATTTAGGTTTTGGCTACGGAAATATTTTCAAGGAAACCTTAAACACATTTCCCATTGAGAGATCTTGTGCAATAGAACCATCTGAATATATTTTTAAAGAGTTTGCAAAAGATAACTTTATACCAGACCATCCATCAACCATTTTAAATCAATCAATAATGGATTGGTGTAAAAAACCACCAAAAGATTTTATAAATTTTGACTTAGCTATTTGTACATCTGTATTTCAGTATATAAAAAGTAAAGATCTTGCTATCATTATTCCAATTTTAAGCAAGAGAATAAAATATCTCTATCTCACTGTCCCTACACATCATGAACTCCAAAGGCAGGTAAGTGAACTTGATTTTTTTGACCCTTATGCCATTAGGAGACCAAAACAGTTTTATACTTCGCTATTAACAAAGCATTTTACTTTTATTTCCTTTAGACTATTAGAAAGTAAAACGTATTTTAATGTAAAAAATAGCAATTTTTCAGATCTTTTGTATAGATTTTAGTTAGCGACATTTTTGCGAATTTTGGTATGATAAATAGTATATGAATATTATAGCTATTGATATTGGTACATATTCGATAAAAATTCTCAACGCCATACTTGAGCGAAAAAAAATTAAATACGTTTCATTTCAAGAAATTGTAGTAGATGAATTTCTTAAAGAAAACAATCTTGAAATGTCTGCAAAAAAATATGAGACACATAATAGAATTGTTAAAACCATTCTTGATACTTTTCAGGGAAAAAAACAAAAAGTCATTTTTCAATGTCCAAATTCACTTTTAACGTATAGGTTTTTAAACCTTCCCGTTAAAAATAAAAATAAAGCTGAAAAGATGATCCCCTTTCAACTGGAAGAAGATCTGCTATTTTCTAGCTCTAATTTTCATTCTGTTTCAACTCTTCTGCCAGGCCCAAATGGAATTTTTGCCATTTCAGCAATAACCGCCCAATCTGAGTTTAGTGATTTTGTTCAAAATATGGAGCAACTAGAACTCTCACCAGATATCTTAACAACTGAATTATCTCTTTTTCAGTCAATGATTAATAGTGAAAGATTACATGAACCCTATATGATATTGGACATTGGACACTCTTCATCTAAAGCCTATTTAGTACACAATCAAAAAATTGTTTCAACTCATGTTGATTATTTTGGTGGGAAAAATATAACAGACGCACTTATTCATACTTACAACATAAGCCATGATGAAGCAATTCTATTTAAACATAAAAACTGTTTTTTATTAACTGAAGGTCAATATAATTTAGCAGATGAAAAACAGAAAGAGTTTAGTAATTTAATGAAAAAGATTTTCAATAGCCTCATTACCGACCTACATATGTGGCTTTTAGGTTTTAGATTAACTCACAATACAAACATTACTAAAATCCTTATTACAGGTGGCACTTCAAAAGTTAAAAACATTGAAAACTATATATCTGAACAGACCTTAATTCCCACGCAACATTTATCTATTTTTGATTCTAATCATATTAAAAATATTCCTGAAATTACCGATTATTTTCAAAATTTTAATCTAGCACACTTATACTCCTTGAGTTTTCTCAATAAATCACTACCTGTAAATCTTTTAACTAGTAAATATTCTAGTGCAAGTGCCGAACATATTCCATTGCATTCGGCTGCATTTATTGGAATTAGAGTTATTTCTCTACTTTTTATTATTACCTTTACTTTTATTATTGAAAAATTCTATTTAAACAACCAACTTAATAATTTAGACAATAGAATTCAAAATATCTTAAAAAATCCAGCCCTGGAAATTTCAAAAAAAGATCAAAGAAATTTTAAAACCAATTTACAAAAAACCATTTCAAATTTAAAAAGTCGCGAGAAAAACATTGACCATCAGCAAGAATTTTTATCGGACTTAAAAAAAATTGATTCACTAGAATCACTTTATCTAATCAGTAAAACATTACCCAATAATCCAAATGTAAGCATGTTAAGTTTTGATACAACACCTGATGAGACACGCGCTATTTTCACTGTTGAAAATCCAGATTTAGTTAAAGATTTAAAAGCTAAGCTTAATGCGACCAATTTAAAAATTTCACAGTTAGAATTTTATCAAGATAAGAAACAACTAATTTTAAACTATAGGTACTGAGATGGGAAAAAGTCCAAATACATTAATGCAGAAAATAGATCAGTTTATATTTACAAAAATTGATACATTAAAAGCACACACTGTTTACTTAAAGTTTTCAGAACAGATTACACTTTTAGACGAAGAGACTAAATCTATTGTTGCGAAAATAATTACTATCTTTCTAATTATAGCACCTACCATTATTATCTTCTACCTTTCACGCTCTAATAGTAGTATCGAAAAAGAGATTGAATCAAGACAAACACTTATTGCTTTAAGCGATAAAGTAATAAAAAAACAGATAAATTTAGACAAATCCTATCAATACTATTTGTCCTCCAGTGCAATTCCTGATGCCTCCGCTATGAAAAACAGAATTCTAAGGTCATCTGGAGGAGAAGGTGCAAAAATTGACAAAATTACTGTTGATAATTTTTCCGTAAATGAAGATATAAAAAGTATTATGAAAACAAAAGCGCAAATTGGGTTTTCAGAATTCACAATTTTAGATTTCACGGCACTTCTAACTTCATTAAAGAAAATCGACAAACTAAAAATTCAATAAATGAATATTACTAAAAAAAGTGAAACAAATTTATTAAAAGGTAATATTCAAATTAATCACTTTTCTCATGTAACACAAAGTGAGTAGGTATTATGTCAATTGAAAAACCTTTAGAAAACCAGATTGATCTTGAAATTTACACAAAACACCCTTTTTTTAAGTTTAAGTATCTTTTAATTTTTCCAGTTTTTTTTATTATCGGTTTTCTTTTTATCCATCTTTCAGCAACTAGATAATCTTTTGAAAAAACTTTAGTCTTAAATGTACCTTGTGGCATTAAATATGATAATTTAGACTATGGTTTATTTCCTCCACGCCTACAAATTAAACGTCCGGTAATTTCTGCAAACCGTGTCTAAGCGGAGCTCAAGATATTGTTTTAGGCGATTTAAGTGTAATTTTTGGAATGCCAAGTTTTACCCCGGTAGGTCTAAACTTATTATTACAAACCAGCCTTCACCGTGTCCCAATTAATATCAATTACATTATGGGATTTAATGAACAAATTTTCAAAATTGATGGTTTAAAAATTAAAAGTGAAAGCGTTCATAGAGTTCTAGGTGAAGAATATTACAAGGGTGATTTTGAATTAACTTCATTAATTAATTTTACACCTCCAAAAACACTTTTAATGAAATCATTAATTAAGTCAAAAAATTTTGAGTTAAAATCGTTCAACTGGAAAGATATAGAAGTTCCTGCAATGAATATTAATAACTTTGTTCTAAAATTTGAATTAAATGAAAAAAACGTAGTTCATTTAAATGATCTTATTTTAGGTGATGTAGGTTCACCAATTGCACTCAATTTAAAAGGCAAAATATTCTTAGATACACAAAGCTTATTAAATACATCGCTTGACCTCAACGGAGAATTTAAATTATCAGACCAGTTCATTAAAAATTTCTCTATATTAAGTCTTTTTCTAGACCAACTTGAAGTTAAAGATGGCTACTATCTTGCCAACATAACTGGAACTCTTGCCGCACCAGTTTTTAAGTAGTCAAAACTAGTTTTACTTGATATTAATCGAACAATGTCACACAGGATTCTAAACTATATTCAACAAATAGACTCAGTGCTACGTAAAAATTTAACTCAAGCACTGCCTAAACATGATTTTAATTCTGTTTATGAGTATTCGCTTTTCCCAAGTGGGAAACTAATTCGTCCTCTACTATGCTATATGGTAGCAACTGATTTGGAAGTTGATCCTATAAACTCTTCCAATCACCACTATTTTGCCTCTTTTTTAGAGATTCACCATACTTATACTTTAATTCATGATGATCTTCCTTGTATGGATGATGATGATTATAGACGTGATCGTTTAACTACACATAAAAAGTATGGTGAGTGGCAAGCCCTTCTCAGCGCCGATGGCCTTATTAACTTAAGCTACCAGATGCTATCAATGATTCAAATTAATAATTCAACCCCTAATCTATTTAATCTTTTTTTAAAATTTGTAACCCATTCCTTAGGTCCCAAAGGACTTATCTTAGGACAAGTTTTAGATCTTTCAATTGATAATAATAAAAAATTGCAGTTTGAAGATTTTTTAAAAATACATGAATTAAAAACTGCAAGACTATTTCAAGTTTCACTTGTGGGAAGTGCTATTGTAACAAATAAAAAAGTCCCCATGAAGTTACTAAAGGATCTCTATCGCATTGGTTATCATTTTGGAATTCTGTTTCAGTTAATTGACGATCTTTTTGATTTTCATGATCAAAACCATAAAACACATGAATTACAAATTAATCCATTTTTCCTCTATGAAAAAAAAGTAATAAATCAAAAAATATCTATTGAATTAATTCAATTAAAAAAACTTTTAGAAATCCATAATTTAAGTAATTTAAAATTTTTCATTGGAAGTTATCTAGAGCTATTTAGTGAGAAACTCAAAAAAATAGAGGAACTAGATATTGCACTCTTGCTTAAGACGTTCTAACTCTTTCAAAATGTTACGTAAATTATTTTTAGCCAGTAATAGTTTGTCTGCATATTCTGACTTTATTTGAATAGGTACACCAATCAATGATTTTGCTTTTACAATTGTCTCTTTATCATCAATAAGAATTTTTTTTAATTTAAAAATGGTATCTAATTCATTTTGAGCAAAACGTTTTTCACCACTCTCATTTATAAAACTTGTAATCTGATCAAATTCCGTTTCCCAAAATCTTAAAACGTAAGGTCTAATTTTAACAATTTCACAAACTTCATCAAACGAATAGTCTCTTTTATCCAAGGCAGAACTCCTTATTCATTATCTCCATCATCGTGTTCATCATGATCTGTCTCATCAATATGATCCTCTTCTCCAGATAAGAATGAACTTAGTGCTTTTGGATATCCATCTTTTGGTGGGAGTGATTCATTTTCATTACCATCTTTGTCTAAACGGTGACCAAATTTTTGTGTAATATCTTCTTTTAAAATTTGTGAAGGTCTGTAAGTTAAAACACGTCTAGCTGAAATCGTCATTGATTCACCAGTTTGAGGATTACGACCGATTCTATTGCCTTTGTCACGAATACTAAAATTTCCAAAACCAGAAATCTTAACTTTCTCACCTTTAGCCAGCGTATCTTTAATAATATTGAAAACCATTTCCACTAAATCAGTAGCCTCTTTTTTAGAGAAGTTGGCCTCCTTGTAAACACGCTCAATAATACTGGCCTTGGTCAAACTCATGATAGATTCCTCCGTGAACCGTTTTCACTTGTAACTAATTATAATTATAGAATAACAGTAATTGAAATTGAATTCTAGTGCTTTTTATAAAGGATAATAATGAATTGATTTGGTCCCATATTGTCTTAAGTAGAGAGTAAAGCAAGCATAATTTTTTAATGAAATAGTTTTGGTCAAGTTATTTCAAAAAAAAACGCCGCTACTTTTATTCGAAGTAGCGGCGTTTTATATATAGTGTAACTAAATTTCTAACTATCTAGCAGCTTCCACAACTGTTTTAAATCCAGCAGGGTCATGGATTGCCATTTCAGAAAGTACTTTTCTATTAAGAAGTATACCTTTCTTTGCTAAGTTACCAATTAATTGAGAGTATGAAACTCCTAAAGAGTTGGCAGCAGCGTTGATACGAGTAATCCAAAGTTTTCTCATATCACGTTTTAATAAACGGCGACCTTTATATGCGTAATGAAGAGCACGTCTTACTGTTTCTAAAGCATGTTTAAATTTTGTTCTTCGGTCAAAGTGAAAACCTTTAGCTTGCTTTAGAACTCTATTTTTTCTTCTACGACCTTTAAAACCTTTACGAACGCGTGTCATCTGTAACTCCTATTATTATTTTGCTTTAGCAGCGTATGGTAATGTTTGCCAAACTAATTTTAAATCAGATGGGTGAACATATCCTGCTTTTCTCTTGTCTCTTTTTGAACCTTTAGATTTTTTCTCTAAAATGTGACGTAAGAAAGCTTTTTTAACTTTAACTTTTCCTGAAGCAGTAACTCTATAACGTTTAGCCGCTGCTCTTTTAGTTTTCATTTTTGGCATTGTCAACTCCTACAAAAATTCGAAGTGATACTGATACCACGCTCGAATGACCTCGAAAAGAGATAAATATAATTATTTTTTCTTATTAGCAGCTAAAATAGCAATGATTCGGTTACCCATTAGTTTAGGATCGGCTTCAATTGACGCTCCATACTCAACAATAGACTTCACTATTTCCTGTAATTTTTCCATACCTTGCTTAGTGTAACTTAGCTCTCTACCTCTAAACTGCATTACTAACTTAATTTTATCCCCATCATCAATGAACTCTTTAGCTTTTTTAAGTTTCACTTCCAAGTCATGTTTTTCAATATTGGGGCGCAGCTGAAGCTCTTTTAGATCAACAACTACCTGTTTTTTCTTAGCTAAGGTCTGTTTTTTCTGAAGTTCGTAGCGGTATTTTCCGTAG
Source organism: Bacteriovoracaceae bacterium (assembly GCA_046328975.1). Classification (GTDB taxonomy): domain Bacteria; phylum Bdellovibrionota; class Bacteriovoracia; order Bacteriovoracales; family Bacteriovoracaceae; genus JAXLVO01. The sequence goes on from JAXLVO010000006.1 coordinate 10,411, forward strand.
TCGATAACTTTAACTACTGGAGGTGTAGCGTTGGGAGAAACTTCGACGAGATCGAGTCCTAAAGAGTCAGCTATTTGTCTAGCTTCTCCAATAGAAACGACACCTCTTGGTTCACCATCTTCTAAAATGAGTCTTACTTCTGGAACACGGATTTGCTCGTTGATTCTAGGTCCGTCTTGTCTAGCTGGTTTACTATTAACTTTATTATCGCCTCTAGAGAAATTAGCATTCCGATTTCCGCCATCGGAATTATATTTATTATCCAAGCTATCAAACCTCCACAGTTCCTAATATTAGTACACAAATTACACTGCTTATTCCAACTAGACAACTCTTCAATTACGATTCTTCTTGAAAAAATTCGTAGAACATCTTTAATTTTAGATCGTTTTTGACTCCATATTCAATAGATATTTTGATTCTCCAGGTATCGGCTACCTGAATATTCTTATTTTGGAGTGTTTCATAGGCCTTTTCGATAAAGTCGCCCATCTGATCACTATTCATAGCCGCTATTTGGTTATCATCTAATTCAAAACTATAGACTGTGCACCGGTCCAAGTCATGCACATGAAGATAGTCATCCTCTTCTTCTAGCTCTACAAAGCCTATAATCTCTTTACCTACCCAACACTCCTCTTCCAAAAACTGGTCTTCCCAAGGAAAACAGAAAAAATAGAGATAGTAGTTAAAATTAGCCTCATTTAACTTAGGGTGCTCTTCTAAAAAATCTTCAATTAGAACAATCTGATTTTCCCAATCTTCTCCCCAACCATTACTGGTAGTATAGAGAAGTCGAGCATTGCCTGTTTCAATAACTTTATAATCACTCATAATTAATTTTTAATTAAGGTTAGAAGTTCTTGACGGGTTTTTATATTAGCTAGAAATGCACCTTTCAAGGATGAGGTTACCATCAATGCATTCTGCTTACCTATTCCACGACAATTTATACAAAGATGCTTCGATTCAATTATACAAGCAGCTCCTTCGGCATCTAAAAGATTCATAAGTGCCATTGTTACCTGATCACCAATTCTCTCTTGTATTTGTAATCTTCTAGCATAAATTTCTAAAATACGTGCCAGTTTTGAAATCCCAATCACTTTATCGCTAGGAATATAAGCTAAATGAGCCACTCCAATAAAAGGAAGCAAATGGTGTTCACAAGTTGAGTAGAACTCAATGTTTTTCAGAAGAATAATTTGATCTTTATGAACCACATCTTTTTCACTGAAAACAGTCATAACATCTTTAGGGTCTTTTAGATAACCACTAAATAGCTCCTCATAGGATTTTACCACTCTGTCAGGTGTTCCTTTTAACCCCTCACGATTTGGATCCTCACCTATGTATTTTAAAAATTCAACGATACCCTTTCTAACTATATCTGGATTGCCAGGAAATTTAGCTTTAACTTCATTGCTCATTTTGTACCTCAATATAAAAAAGTGACTTTTATCATTTCGCACAATGTCTATGCAAGTTAAAAAAGGGGCTAATAGAGATTTTTATAGTATTCTGAATTTTTGTACCAATCCTTAAGATCACTTATGACAAATTTTAGAATGCCAGAAACAGGAATTGCTACCAGAACACCAATGAAGCCAAGGAGATTTCCAAAAATAATAATACCTAAAATAGTTTCGAGTGAGTTTAGTCCAACCTTATTTCCAACTACTTTAGGAGTAAAATAGGCTGTGTCAAAAGAGACCACCAATATAAAAACTAACAACACCGAAAATAACATTGTGTAACTAAAATTAAAAAATGTAATGACTAAGGATAAGAAGAGCCCGGTAGTAAATCCGATGAAAGGAATAAAACTTAAGGTACCAGTAATAATTCCAACGATAAATCCAAAACGAAGTCCAATTATAGAGAGCCCACAGGTGTAAAAAAAACCAAGAACAATTGCCACTAACAATTGTCCTCTAATATACCCATTAAAAATTTCATTAATATGATAGGAATATTTCATTACTTTACTTTTATATTTCGTAGGAACATAAGAGTAGAAACCTCTAGAAATTTTTTCGTAGTCACACATGACATAATAAAAGAAAAGCGGAAATAGAAAAAAACTTAAGCAAGTAAGTAAGATTGAAAAAACGTTATCAAAAATACTTTTAATATATCCACTGGTACTCTTTAAAGTTTCTATGGTAAAATCAGAACTTGATCTTCTAATCTGCTCTAAAATATTCTCCTTATTCAAAGGTAATTTAAAGTTATATTTAACAGAAAGCTCATCTAAAAGATCTAGTCCATAATTAAAATATCCTGGAAGATTAATTAAAAAAGTCTTAACATCTTTATAAAAGATAGGAATAAAAATAGAACTGAGTCCCAATACAACTAATACACAAAAAACCATAACAAGAATAACTGCAACTGGTCTTCTAATATTAAACTTTTCAACTTTTTGAACCACTGGATAAAGCAGGTATGAAAAAATAAATGAAAGAATTAATGGTGCTAGGGCATTACCTAGCCCTTTTATTAAAATAAAAATAAAAAAAAGAACTGCAGCTATAATTCCTAATGTTTTAATATTTCTATCAAGCATAAACTTATTTTATTTATCTTCTCTGATTTTTTTAATAATAACTATTTCGGTACATTAAAAAATATGTTTAAGTAATAGCCATCTATGTTAAAGAAAATTATCTATTCAACTTCAGGTTTAATTTTACTTGGCCCAATTGGAGCTGTTACTGGATTTTTTATTGGAAACGAAGCCGACAAAGCTAACTTTATAAACAAATGGAGTAATTTTTATCGACTTTTAGGAATGATTGCTCGATGTGATGGTAAAATTAATATTCATGAAATTAGTTATCTAAAATACCTGACTGAAGATGTTTTAAAGTGTAATTTAAATAATAGTCTAATACTGCTTGATAATTTTAAGTCTGGATCCGGTGATCTTAATTTAAAAATTGAAGTTAATGAGTTTCATATTTTAGAAGATTTTTGTTCAATTGATAATAAAATTAATTATTTTGAATTTAAAATTTTAAGCCAAATCGCAACTAATAATAATATTGATTTTAAAAACTCTTATCTCAGTGAGCTTGAAAGTCATTATAATAACTTAGAAGTAGAACCATTTTCTGATTACACTTCTGTAAAAAAAGCCTATCACAAATTGGCACAAAAATTCCATCCAGACTCAAATCCTAGTAGTTCCGCTACCGAAAAATTCATAAGTATCCAACGCTCACTCACTAAAATTGCTGAATTTTGTGTTGAAAAAAATTAACTAGTAAAACAGTTGGTAACTATTTGACTCTGCCCTCTCGCAAAAATTGCCGTAAAAATAACAAATTCAATTACTCCTAAATAAGATTCGTTAAGTTTTTTCTTAATTCTTCGACAGGTATTTCATGCGGCAAAGTTAATTAGCGCAAGGAGGATCTTATGCTTAGATTATTATTACTATTTTTTATTTCAACATCTCTTATTTTTGTAGGATGTGTTGACGAGTCCAAAGGAAAAAAACCATTACCCCAAAGTTTAGCTATTATAAAAAAAGATCCACTTCCAGATGGTTATAGAATCTGTTTAATGGGAGATATGGGTACTGGATACAATGAACAAGCAATGGTTGCCAATGCTCTTTTTAAAGAAGATTGTGACCAAGTAAGAATGCTTGGAGATATTATTTACGAAGCTGGATTGAAAGATGCTAATGATAAGCAATTTACTACAAAATTTTATAAACCGTATAAAGCATTTATTGAAGCCTCAAATCCAATTCCTCTTTATATAGCTTTAGGAAATCATGATTATGGTGGAAATCCTGGAGCATGGTTTGATCTTGCTAAAAAATATCCAGCTATTAAATTTCCAGACTACTACTATGCTGAATCACATGATGATGTCTGTTTTGTAAGTTTTGATTCAAATGCCTGGTTTGATGAGCAGACAAAATGGATGCAAAAAATTAAACCAGAACTAGATAAAACTTGTAAACTCTCTTTTGCCTTTGCACACCACCCTTATCTTAATGCTGGAGAACATGGAGATGCAGTGGAAGAGAAAGATTTTCTTGATACCAACGTTATTGGTAAATTCACATTCTACTTTGCAGGTCACGACCATAGTCTTCAAGATGAAGGAGATTTAAAAGGAACACGTTTAATTGTAAGTGGTGCTGGTGGCAATGGACTCTATCCTTTTCTAAAAAAACCTATTGTTTTTGGAGATGACAAAATTTACGGATATGTTGTACTGGATATTTTAAGAAATGAAAATAAATTGTCAGCACACTATAAATTTGTCGGGGTTAATGATACTGTAACCAAAGTAGTATTTGAGAATACTATCGAAGTTCCTTAGGAAAAATTGCTTGAAAGAAAAAAAATTGCTAATTAATAAATTAACAGATTACTATTTTGATAAAAATAATCAAAATAGTAATCTGTTAATTACTCCCAATGTCGCTAAAGATTTCATTAATCACCTACTCTGTATTATTATTCCTGAATTTTATGGGAAAAAATTTAAAAATAAGAAATTTGTAAACAGTGAACTTAATAAAATTTACAAAAAATTAATGCTCATATTGGGTAAAAACAATAGTGCAAAAAAAACGGACCAACTGATTTTTAGTTTTTTTGCTGCCCTACCAGAAGTGGAGAGACTACTCGCTTTAGATGCTAAGGCCCTTTTTGAGGAAGATCCCGCAGCCGAGTCGCTTGAAGAGGTTATTATTTGTTACCCTGGTTTTTTAGCTCTGAGTATTTTTAGAGTTGCTCACGAATTTTATAAATTAAAAGTTCCAGTTTTCCTCAGGCTTTTGACTGAATATGCTCATCAGTTAACCGGAATTGATATCCATCCAGGCGCTACTATTGGTGAATCTTTTGTGATTGATCATGGAACTGGAATTGTCATTGGGCGGACGACGATTATTGGTAACCATGTAAAAATCTTTCAAGGTGTGACACTAGGTGCTTTAAGTGTTAGTAAAAAATTAGGAAACTCTAAACGTCATCCAACTATTGAGGATCGCTGTGTAATCTATTCCAATGCAACTATTCTAGGTGGCCAAACTGTAGTTGGTGAAAATAGCATAATTGGTGGAAACGTTTGGCTTACAAAATCAGTTCCACCCTTCTCTTTAGTCCATCAGCTCAATGAAATTAAGTTACTAACTAAAAGAAAAAAAGCTTAAACATTTTTTTGATCAGGGCCAAACATCCATTTGTGTTGTTGACCGATTACTCTAAATTTTGCACCATTTTTTTGATTTAACTCTACGATCTTAATGAATCTACTTTGCGGAAACGGTTCACTTAAATTGTAAGCGGGGGTTAAGCACCAGTTGAAATTAAAAGCTCCAAGCTTACTCTTTAACGATTGATATACATTTAGTGCTTCGTAAAAATCTTGTTCAGTTTCAATCACTGATTTAATTTGGAATTTAGTATGTGGGTAATTTTTGATTAATAATTCTAAGTTTCCTAAATTATACTTCACACCTGTTGAAGGTGTCTTATGGTCAAAACTTATAAAATCACACAAGTTAAAAATAGGTTCAACAATCCGTGTTCCTGAGGCTTCAATATTTAAAAAATAATTTTTGGACTTTAGTTCTTGGATGAGAATGGTTAGCGCTTTTTCATGGACTGGGTGGAGTGGATCACCTCCCGTAATAGAAACTCGCTTAACTAAGCTATTGTTTTGACTTATATTTTCGATCTCTTCTAGAACCTGACTAATTGATTGAGGTTTTCCAGCTCTGAAATCCCAAGTATCTTTAGAATCACAATTAATACAACCAATTAGGCACCCTTGCAATCTTACGAAAATCTGAGGTGTTCCAATGAAAACACCCTCTCCTTCGGTAGCTAAATAGATTGAATTAATTAAGATTTCCATAGATGAATCAGTTAACATTTATGCTGCCAATATTCAAGGTACTGGGTAACTAGTGAAAATTATTACCTACTTTTCATTTGATAAGTTCTACTTCATGCTATAAGTATGCAAAAACATAAAGAAGTTAGATTAAATAAGAGCAACGAACAGATTATTGACCGTATCAAAAGAGAGACCAATTTCAACGGAACTCCCGCTTTTGACTTAGAGAGATCGCAAGCTATTAAGGTCTCTTTTCGCGAAGATAACCGGGTTCAACCCGGAAAATTTGTGAAAGACCCACTGAGTCTGCACGAAAATGCTTATAAGGCCTGCTACTCAACGCTTAAAGCACTAAGACGTGATATCTTTATCACTGGAGAATTTTCTGAAATGAGTGATGATTACACTTGTGAACGTTGTAAAATGGTGCTAGATCTACAATTTTGGTTATGTTGTCCCTATTGTGAACAACCATTTCCAAAAAGATAGTCATGATCTTTGAACAAAAGTATCTTACTTTAAGTGAAATTGAAATTGAACATACTGAAGCTTTAAATGCTCTTTTAGCGGGGGCGGTGCCTAGTTTTGATTGGCTTAAAAATTCAGAGACTCCCTCTGACCAAATTAGAAACTACTATTACCTTTTCTTTGGTCATACTGGAAATACCCCAGTCGGATTTTTTACCATTCAAGTGTCAATTCCAACTCCACCTCAAACCTTTTTAGAGAAATTAAAAAAAAAGGTATCAACTAAAAAAGAGCTCGTAAAGATTGATTCGTTTTTAAAAGGTGTTTCGGGTAGCTGCTATTTCTGCCAACCTCAATATGAAAACGATATTCAAAAGAAAATTGAGACCATTATCCATAATCATATTAATGAATTTGATAAAAACAGATTTGAAATTCAGCTCAACATAGTTGTAAATAAAAAACTATCACTAACAAGTTTGGTTCAAACTAGAACTTATGCTATTCCTAAAATGATGTTAAAAATTCATAATCAGAAAAAAGAGGTTAAAAATAGCCTTAAAGCCTTTGGTAGCTCATGGGAAAAAAATGTGTGCACTATTAATATAACTGAACAGACTCCGCAAGGCTTTCTGCAAATCACTCTTTTAAAAAACGCTAGTACTAAAGCTGGATTCTGTTTAGTGTCTACTAACGTTGACTTAAACCAAACCCATTTTTACAATATCTACTTAAACGCACTTGATTATCTTTACGATGAAAATGATTTAAGTAAAATCTATTTTATCAATTTCAACAATTCAATCTCATCCCATTTTGAAACATTAAATACTAACTTTCTAGAACAGCTAGGAATTACATCTGATAATGTCTACCTTTATTCTAATAAATAAGAAATGAGGGCACCGTTTTAACCGATGCCCCTAAAGATAGGTCTAAAAGAGAGGTGAAAAACGTTGGACTATCCATTACATTTAGAGGTCACTACTTTAAATCTCATTGTTTTGGATAAAATATCTGCACTATCCATTACAACAAGTCCTCCAATGTTTGAACTTTTTCGATTGGTTATATGAAGTAAAATACTATTTTTCAGTTTTAGCTGAAAGTTAGTAAATTTATTTTTATTGCAGTTTGAGTTTAATTCCATGTTAATTTTCCTACTTAAATTCCAGTTCTCTTCAGATTCGTTTATCCATTTTTTCTCAACAAGGATTTGTCTATTCTGGTTTCCATTAATAGGATTACTATTTTCGACTTCTGCTCTTCTATCAATTAGAACACTTTTAAAATTAGCGCGAACACCTTTGTCCACTTGACTAAAGCCTCTAAAATCAAAACTAATTTCCAAACTAGCTTTATGCCCTTTAGGTAATTTACCTCGAATAATCATGTTACAAATTTTATGGCTTTTCTCTCTATCATTTCTACCACTAGGCATACTGTTATCATCTGAAGCATCATCATTATCATTAACTCCATCAGTCTGTGGAACCTGTACCATAAAACGATCAAATAAAATTGAGAGTGTAGTTTGAGATGGATCAAAAGTCGTATGTGTGGTTTCACGAGGACAGCCTGTTCCGTTTAATATTACATCATTAAATTGAACATTATCTTGAGCCAAAAGATTTTGAACAAAAAAAAATGTAAGGCACCAAACTAACTTCTTCATTACAACACCCTTTTATATGTGAGTGGTCTCCAGTTTAGTTGAAGACCACTCGTAAAAATCATATTGAGCTTTAACATCTCATCCATTTTAAATGATAGACTAACCCTGCAGTGTAGTCAGCGGTATCAACCGTTGAAAGTGAGTACTCGTTTCGATAATTAGCTTGCACCATCATACTGGTGTTAACCCTTAGATTGATGGATTGTCCACATGGAGACCAGACGTTAGCAGCAACACCTAAGTTGTTTTGAAAAAAGTAGTCGCTATTTAAAGATCCATAGAAACTTTTTTCAAATCTAGGACCAGTAAAACCCGCGAAGAAATATTCAGCTACAAACTTAGCGGTAGCTCCGGATGGAAGCGCATTAAATCCCCTATAGTCAGCTGAAATAAGTGACACACTAAAGCCTTGAGGAATGTGTACCGGAATAGCAATATTACAATTTTTTCTGGCAACTCGAGGAGCACCACCACCAGCTTCAACAATGAAGCTATCAAAAATTAAACTTAGTGTTTTTTTGTCTGGACTCAGTGTAATTGAAGCACTCCCGCCCGGACAACCATTTCCCCCATAACCTGGAATACCTAAACTGATGTCATCAGCTTTCGTTTGCACAGCACTCATTAAAGACGATAAAAAAAGTGTCGCCATTAAAAGTTTTTTCATAATTCCTCCCATTTAAATTAATAATGCTCATCTGAAATCTTTTTATGATTTTAATGAGACTTAAGGCTCAATTTAGCGCAATCTTATAAAAACTTAAGTGGAAATATTTTTAGTGTTTTTTTAATTAGTCACATGGTGAAATTACAGGGTTTTCCCTATGATTAATAAACCTAATGACTAAAAAAGGTGTCAACCTGGCCCTCATTTCTCACCATTTCTGACATTTGTAAGGAAATTTAAGCTGGTATTTTCATTTTTATTTCAAAAAATCTCTATGCATGAAATAAATAAATATAAGGAAGAGCATAAAAAATGGAATTGACCGCTGATAACACTATTCATGACTGTACCATTAACACTCAGTTAAAAGTACTGATTGAATGTTATCTTCAAAAACACCCACATATCAGCCTATTTGCGCTGTCAAAAAAAATGTCTATTGGAGATGCTACTTTAAGACGGGTTATGAATGGTTCTTTGAAATCTGAACCTGAACCTAATACTGTTTTAAATATCGTCTCCATTCTTTACCGTGAAAAAAACATTAAAAAGTTAACCAAAATTATTAATGACCCGATAAAATCTTATCTGGAATCTGCTTTCTCACATTTTATAATTGAAGACCATTTTTCTAATGATGAGGTTGCCTACTTACCAGAGCTTAATCAAATTTTAAAAGATTTTGATTATTACTTGATTTATAAATTAGCTGCTAATAAACCTGGAACTGACCGAATTAAAATTAATGAATTACTTGGTCATTGGGGTAATAAAAAAGTTAACGAACTAATTCAATTTGGTTACATACAAGAGAACCATCTAGGTGAGTTGCATGCTTGTAATAAAGTTTTTGCTATTGATCCAGCTATTGCCTTAATGCATGCTTCAGAACTGATCCGATTTTTCAAACTGAGTCAGGTTGATTTAGGCCGCAACCTCTTTTTTTCGCTCTCTGAATCATTAAATGAAGCCGGTATTGCCACTATAAAAAAAATTCAGAAAGAGGCTTTAAACCAAATTCACAATATTATGAAAAATGCTTCTTACCAAGGTGAGATACCTTATTTTTGTCTCAACATACTTGAAACACTGGAATTAAACCAGAAAGGAACTATTCAATGAAAAATATTATTCTCTTTATTTTTATTGTAATTATTTCGAAACAAGCCTTTTCGCTGGACCTAGATACGGCCCTTAGCCGAGTAGGAACCAATAGTGAAAGGCTAAGAGCTCAAGGCAAAAAAATTCTGTTAGGAGAAGTAACTGGAATTGGTAAACAAATTGATCTACCAAAAGTAGAAATTTATATTTTAAAAGATACCGCTTTCTTAAAAAGCGAAGTGACTAAATTTAATATTATCAGAACTGGCAACGGTGTTCGCTTAGCAAATTTAGTCTCAATTCAAGTGGGCGATGAGATCATTACGGCTAAAGAGATTAAAGGAGCCGTTATCCCTTAAGTCATTATAATTTCAACATATTGTGTTGACGAATAGCGGGGATTTTTATAAGTTCCCCTCACTATGGAAGCTGAAATTAAAAAACGTTGTACCTTTGCAATTATCTCACACCCGGACGCAGGAAAAACAACAATTACCGAAAAACTTATTTGGTTTGGTAAGGTTATTCATGAAACCGGAAAAGTAAAATCTAAAACTGGTAATTTTGCAAAATCTGACTGGATGGAACTTGAAAAACAGAGAGGGATTTCGATTACTTCATCTGTTATCTCTTTCGATTATCAAGAGCGAATGATGCACTTACTAGATACTCCCGGTCACAAAGATTTTTCGGAAGATACTTATCGAACGCTAACGGCAGTTGAGTCTGTGCTTATGATGATCGACTCAGCTAAAGGAGTGGAAGAGCAGACCATTAAATTGATGGAAGTTTGCCGTATGCGCGATACGCCAATCGTTACTTTCATGAACAAGTTTGACCGAGATACCATGAATCCCTTTGCCTTAATTGATAATCTTGAAAAGATTTTATCTATACAGTGTGTTCCCTTAAGCTGGCCCATTGGTAGCGGGGTTGATTTCAAAGGAGTCTATGATCTTCGTTCTAAAAAAATTATTAGTTTTAAAGATAGTCCAGACCCATTTTCACCTAAAGTATATGATGCTGTAAATTTAGATAATGATGAAATTGTAAATTTCATTGGTAAAAATTTAGTAGAACAACTCAAAGAAGATCTCATCATGATTGAAACCGTTCTACCAACTTTTAATCAAGATGAATATTTATCCGGTATTCAAACCCCTGTTTTTTTTGGTTCAGCCCTAAATAACTTTGGAGTTAAAGAGGTCTTAGACATGATAGCTAGTTCAGCTCCCTGTCCATTACCCAGAGAAGCTAAACTTCCGCCATTTGATGAACATGCACCAACCAAGATGGTTGATCCTTTTCAGGAAAAATTTAGTGGTTTTATTTTTAAAATCCAAGCTAATATGGATAAAAAACATAGAGACCGTGTTTCATTTATGCGTGTCTGTTCAGGCAAATTTGAAAGGAATCAAAAAATTTTCCATGTAAGAACGGAGAAAGAGATTAGAATAGCAGCACCAGTCATGTTTCAGGCCCAAGATCGTGAAATAACTGAAGTTGCTTACGCTGGAGATATTGTTGGATTATACGACAGTGGAAAATATCAAATTGGTGACACCTTTACTGAAGGTGAATTAATCAAATTTACCGGAATTCCCAATTTTGCGCCTGAACTTTTTATGAAAGTCGTTTTAAAAGACCCGATGAAAGCAAAACATTTAGAAAAGGGGCTTTGGCAGTTATCAGAAGAGGGGGCAACTCAATTATTTACTCGTATTGTGGGCAATGAGAAAATATTAGGCGCAGTAGGTCGACTCCAGTTCGATGTAGTGAAGTTCCGCTTAGAAGATGAATATAGCGTTAAAGGTGATTTTACAGCACTGCCATTCAAGGGTGTTAGGTGGGTAAAATTTAATAGCAAAGAAGAGCAAGAGAAATTTCAGGTTGAAAACGCTATGTCAATTCTCCTTGATAAAGAGAATCGACTCTGTTTCGCTTTTAAAACTGAGTGGGATCTGAAGCTAGTTAAAGATAAGTTTCCTAAAGTAAATTTTTTCATGAATTCCGACTATATCTAACTCCACCATTTTGCTTGAAAAGTGAAATCTTACCGGAGTATACTTAGATTAGTTTACGTAATCAATTCTACCGATCAAACTAAGGAATTTATGTTTAAAAAATTTCAACTCTTTCTCTATATTTTCACACTTTTTACCTTTACCAGTTATGCGCAGTTTAATTCGACACCGACTAAAGAGCTTCTATTATCGAATGTCCTTAAAAATGTCTTAGAAAATGTCCACTACAAACAACATACTATCGATGACGAAATTTCAAAGCTTGCATTTGATAACCTCATTAAGTTTTATGATTTTAAAAAACTCTTTTTCTTAAACAGTGAAGTTGAAAATTTAAAAAAATATAGAACATTAATTGATGATGAAGTTAACAGTGGTAAAATTCAATCGCTAGCTGACATTGATCAAATTCTGATGGGAAGAATCCGTGATATTCTGGTTTGGAATCAACAAATTTTATCCAAACCACTTGACCTGTCTGGAACTAATTTTTACGAAACAGATGCTAAAAAAAGAAGTTTTGCTAAAAACATCGATGAACTTAAAACTATTTGGGAAGATAATTTAAAACTCTCCACGATTAATGAGATTATTAAAATTGAAGAGGAAATTAAAGCCGACAAAGAGCTGGATAAAAGTAAAAAAGGCAAAAACAAGAAAAAGAAAAAAAGTTCTCTTGGTAAAGAGGTTTTAAAAACAGCCGATTATATTCAGAAAAAAGCTCAAAGTAACGTTGAAAAAGATTATAAACTCTTTTTAGAGAGAATCACAAAAGAGAAACAAGAAGATAAATTAAGTAAATACTTCAATGCTCTTGCTCAAAGTTTCGACCCACACACAACTTTTTTACCACCAGATGATATTGAAAATTTTAATATTGAATTCAGTGGAAAATTAGAGGGAATTGGAGCTGTACTAACAGCTGATGGTCCTTACATAAAAGTCGAAAGAGTTGTTCCCGGTTCAGCTGCTTGGAAACAAAAAGATTTAAAACCAGAAGATCAAATTCTCAAAGTTGGGCAAGGTGATCATGAAGCGGTTAGTATCGTTGGAATGGATTTAAGAGATGCCGTTAAACTTATTCGCGGAAAAAAGGGCTCAGAAGTTAGATTAACCATTAAACGACCAGATGGAAGTTTCAAAGTTATTCCAATCATTCGAGATGTAGTGGTAATAGAAGAGTCTTACGCTAAAAGTACCGTTCTTGAACACAAGAATATGCCAGGAAAAAAAGTTGGCTATATCTACCTGCCTAGTTTTTACCGAGACTTTCAAGCCAATTCAATTGAAGCTAAAAATTGTACCGATGATGTTCGCGCTGAACTGAAAAAATTAAAAGAATCTAAAGTCGATGCGGTAATACTTGATCTTCGCAATGATGGAGGAGGTTCTTTAGATGATGCGAGAATGTTATCAGGGCTCTTTATTAAAGAGGGACCAATTGTTCAAGTAAAAGATCAAAAAGGTTCAATTAAAATTTTAAAAGATGATGATTCATCTGTAGATTATGGTGGACCACTAATTGTGATGGTTAATAAATTTAGTGCTTCAGCATCTGAAATTCTCGCAGGGGCTCTACAAGACTATGGTAGAGCTATTATTGTTGGAAATGAGCACACACACGGAAAAGGTACCGTTCAAGCCATAATTAACCTAGATAATGCAATCTCACCTGAAATTCTAAAAATGTATAAGTCAATTGGCTCAATAAAAATCACTATTCAAAAATTTTACCGAATCAATGGAGCTTCAACTCAAATGAAAGGAGTAACTCCTGATATAGTTTTTCCTGATCCAATTGATGCCATGGAATCAGGTGAAAAATACCTAGATAATGCTATGGAATGGGATACAGTTAAATCGCTCAATTTTGAAAAATCTAGTGTAGCTCCTTATGATTTAAAATCAGTAAAAGAGAAGAGTGCAAAAAGAATGGCTGCTAATCCTTATTTCAAAAAAATCACAGATAAAATGATTTGGTTAAAAGCTAAAATGGAAGATACCAAGCAATCACTCAATTTAGAAACTGTTCGTAAGAAAAGTTTAGAACAAAAAGATGTCATGGAGAATTTTGAAATTGAAGAAGAGAATAGTCAGCTTATAGTTAAACACCAATTTAAAATTCGAGATGACGAAGAGAGAGAACGTGTGGATGAGTTTGTTAAAAAAATTAAAAAAGATCCTTATCTAGAAGAGACGTTTTTAATTATTAACGACATGATAATTGAGAATAAAACAGCTAATGCCAAAGTATCACTTAAAGCCGTTCGATAAACTTTCAAGCTACGAGGTTACAGTTGATATCAACTGTAACCTCGTAGAGAATAATCTATTACTTGATTTAAAATACTCTGTTTTAGGCAACATTCAAAACTTACAATTAGAGGCTCCAGTACTTCAACCCCAGAGAACAGAAGAACTTTGGAAAAAAAGTTGTTTTGAAATTTTTCTTAACAACAATCTCGAGCATGATTATGTTGAGTTTAATTTTTCTTCTTCTAAAAATTGGAATAGTTATATTTTTGATAATTATAGAGTTAAGAACAGCTACTTACAATTACCTAGTTTTCCTAAAATTAATACCTATACCAATGATCAAACCTTCACTATGAATGTTTCAGTGGAATTTAATTATAAAAATTTTAATAAAGTAAACCAGTTATTTATTTCTCCGACTGTAATACTTCAACATAATAACAACGCACAATCATTTTGGGCCATCAAACACACAAAAAACCACCCAGATTTTCACGTTAAAGATTCTTTTTTTCAATATTTTCCATTAAATTAATAAGTAGATTATTTTTAAATCTTTGGAAATTGCGAAAATGGATATTAATAATTTCAAAAATATTGGTTTTAAAATAATCGTTCATAATTTAACTAGTCGAACTGATTCGATGGATTTTAACTTTAATGCCATAGAAGAGTTCTTAGAGGGAGGCTGTATTCTCAAATTACCTCCCAACAGTTGTCAAGCCAGCCATTCACTCATGCTTGGTATTTTTAATGACAATACCAAAATAACTTATAAAAAGTTTCCAGTTAATGGAAATATTCCTGAAGCCTTTATGGTAGTTACAGGAAAAATTACCCAGTTAAATACACAAGACAAAGAGTATGCATTTTATCCTACAGTAATTTTTTCTCAATATGATACAGATAAGTGGAATCAAATTTTATCCAAGTTTAAAAATAGACAAGATGATATCACTAAGCTTGTAACTAAAATTAAAGAGTAGTGTATGTTTGAAAAAGGTTCAAATGAATCTAAAAATTTCATAAAATATTTCGGTAGCAAAAAAGCCCTACTCGCCGCTGGAAACAGTATGACTAGATCTAACTTTAAAAAAGTGGCTAATGCTGCTGGCGTTGCTAATGATAAAGTTTTTATGGCCAACTCTTATAGTGAAGCTCTTGAAGTAATGAATAAACAGAAACCCGAGGTAATTATTGCTGAATACCAATTAGGCTCCAACACCTCTTTAGAACTTTTAGGCCAACATCTAAAACTTTTTCCTAATAGACTAAATTCTATTTTCGCACTTATTTCGGAAAAAAATTCTCTCGCATTATCATGTTTAGCTGCCGATGCAGGAGTCGATGCTTATATAACTAAACCTTATACTTACGATAAACTGGAAAAAGAGTTTGCAAAAAGTGTAATGGATAAAGTAACACCGACACATTATCTTACTAAAATTGAAGAAGCTAAAATTCAACTTGATAATGGAAATTATGAAGAATCACTGAAAATTTTAACGGCAGCAAAAACACTTGACCCTAATCCTTGCTTAGCACTCTATTATGAAGCTACGATTAAATATAATCAGAAAGATTTTACCAGAGCCATTGAATTGCTTAAAGAGAGTATTTTTCATATTCCAGACCATTATAAAAGTTTAAATCTTTTACTTGAAATTTATATCAACAATAATATGAACAAAGAGGCATTAGAAATCATTGAAACGCTTTTAAAAAAATATCCTCCAAATCCAGAAAAGATTCCACTCTATCTAAAAACATTCATTCGTGGAGAAAAATATGATTCAATTATTAAGTTCTGCGATGATTTTGCTAATTATGAAGAAGACAATCCCCATTTTAAAAATTATATTTCAGCAGGATTAGCTATTACAGGAAAATACTTTGTAACTAAAAAAGATAAAGAGCATGCATTAAGTAGTTTAAAAAAGTCGCAAGAGTACTGTAATAATAATCCCAATATTCTAGCCTCTATAGCTAACTCTTATATTCAAATAGATGAACCAAATGAAGCTGATAAAGTTTTGCAAAAACTAACTGAAGCAGGAAACAGCAATCCTCAATTTTTAGTTTTAGATTTAGAAATTCGTAATAAAATTTTACCTCCAACTGAAACCTTCAAAATGGGCATGGACCTTCTAAAAAAAGGTATTAAAGATCCTAAAGTTTATGAAATCTTAATCCAAAATTCTATTATTCTTAAACGTGATGAAGCTAAAACTCGTGAACTCGTTGAAGAAGGCTCTGCCACTCACCCAACTAAAAAAAATGAGTTTGAAAAAATCTTTATAGATGCTACCAAAAAATAACATTTTTTGACCGACTATTTAGCTTGTGATAGTATCTTTTCCTAATTTATTTTAGCACCACATTATTAAAAAGGATGATCCTATGAACTTTTATACTGACTCCTCTGAATGGAAGTGGCATTTTAAAAACGCAATAGATTGGGACTCAATTATCCCACTCTATTATCCAACTTTCCCAACTAAAGAAGGCCACAAAAATATAGAAGAGGTTAAGCAATTCTTAGAAGAGCTGCTTGAAGCTGTTGGTGACTGGACTGCAAATAAAGTAGCCCCAAGAGCAAGAACATTAGATGAAGTTGGAGGAGGTAAAGTTCGTGATGGCGGAATTGAATCAAGTAAACCGCTACTTGAACTTTATGAAGATGCAAAATCTTTAGAGCTTTTTGGCCTTACGGCACCTGCTGAATATGGTGGCTTAGATACTCCTGTCGTGGTTAGTCTCTTTGGAACTTGTCTTTTAAGTAGAGCTTGTATAGCCAGTTCATCTCAACTTGCATTTTATTCTTCAATTATTGATATGCTTCACCGTTTTTGCTCAAAAGAGTTACAAGAAAAATATATTCCTGAAATTATTGCTGGAAATATTAGTGGTTCAATGTGCTTAACTGAACCTAGTTCGGGTTCTGATGTTGGGTCCCTTAGAACTTCAGCGACGAAGCAAAGTAACGGAACTTTTTTATTAAATGGTACAAAATGTTTTATTACAAATGGTGGCGGTGGACTTGCTTTCACATTAGCTAGAATTAAAGGTGCACCAGAAGGACTCACAGGAATCTCACTATTTTTTGTTGAAGAAAATATTGTAGATGCTAAAACAAAACAAAAAAAGAAAAACTACATTGTAGCTAAAAATGAACACAAATTGGGAATGTGCGGATCTCCAACCTGTGAAATAGTTTACGAAAATACGGTAGCCACTCTAGTTGGTGAAGAGAATAAAGGAATGGAATACATGTTCCACCTTATGAATGAGTCTCGTGTTGGCGTTGGTCTACAAGCAATTGGGGGAATGGAAGCAACCCTAAGTTATGGACGCGAATATGTTGAAAACCGTAAACAATTTGGAAAACCAGTTAGTGAATTACCCCTCATGAAGCGTAATCTGCAAGATTATGAAACGGAAAGAGATGCGTTCCGGGCCTTAATTGCCGATTCTTGCTCATATTATGATATTTATCAAAGATTAGATCTAAAAAAACGAACCACGGGTGATCTAACTGAAGCTGAACTTAAATTATTCAAAAATGCTAAAAAATGGACCAGACGTCGCACTCCAATTCTAAAATATTATGGCGCTGAAACTTTCACACTTATATCACAAAGAGGAATCCAAATGCTTGGTGGATATGGCTTTATGATGGAATATGATGCTCAAAGATTCCATCGTGATAGTTTTGGACCACTTCTTTATGAAGGGACACTCCAAATTCAAGCGCTAATGGCGATGAAAGATTTAATAAAATTTATTTTTACTAAACCGACTAAATTTTTAAAAGATTTTATCTAACCACCCTCTAAGTGCGGTTATGACAGAAAATAATGCCTACCAAAAGAATTTTAAGGCATTACAGTTCGAATTTAAAAAGAATTTAGCACTTTTAATTGTTCGATGCTTAAAGCCTGAGGCGTCTTCCAGTGAAGTAAAGAACCCAATTAGTGAATTAAGTAAACTTTTTAATACTAAATACTGGCAAGAAGCCGATCGCTATGAAAACCTGATGTATCACGCTGAGACTATAATTCAAGCTCTAAGTTATATTGAAACCATGAGAGTTCTTACCAGACACGCTACTAAAGACTCATCAAGAGCTCCATTACTCGCTCGATATGAATTGTTGATCAGACCAAGAATGAAAGGAATTTTTGCAGATTGGAAGCAGTTCAAGGTATCAAATTATAAGTAGGAAATTAGAAAAAAATTGGTGGGAGTGCCGAGGACACCTGCTTCGGCTCCTGCCTTCGCTGGTGTTGGCCCTTCATGGGCCAAAAAATAAAAAGGCCTTCTTTTCAGAAGGCCCTTTTATTTAAGAACTAAAAATTCAAATTACTTCTTAGCTGCTTTTTTAGTAGCTTTTTTAGTTGTTTTCTTAGTTGCAGCTTTTTTAGTTGCTTTTTTTGTTGCTTTAGCCATGGGAATACCCTCCAAATAAAGTTAGTAATGTTTATACATTTAGCATAAACATATTTTTTACATTACGCAAATAAAATAAATCATTTTTGAAAGAATTATTAATTTTTTTTATTTTATTTTTTATTTTTGGGCATATTCAAACATCAATTCTTCATTTTTTGTAGAAATTTTTACCCTTCCACCGTTTTCTAAATGTCCGAAAAGGATTTCTTGGGCCAAAATCTTTTTAATTTTGTCGTCGATGAATCTAGAAATCGGTCTTGCTCCCAATTTTGAGTCAAAAGCGTTTTTAGCAATCCATTTTTTTGCCGCTAATTCTACATCCATGTAAACATTTTTCGCTGAAAGTTTCGATTCCAGCTCCAAAAGGAACTTTTCCACAACCATTTCTATTGTTTGATCGTCTAATTTATTAAAATGTACGATGGCATCGAGACGATTTCTAAACTCAGGAGCAAAAAAAGCCTTTATGGTTTTTTCTCTCTTAGATTCATTACTCTCTTTTCCTATTTTAGCATTTGACGAGATTCCAATCGAGCCAGCATCAGCATCCACGGCTCCAGCATTCGTTGTTAAAATCAAAATTACGTTTCTAAAGTCACTTGATCGACCATTAGAATCAGTTAATTTTCCATAATCCATGATTTGTAATAAAATATTATAAATATCAGAGTGAGCCTTCTCTATTTCATCTAATAAAAGTACACAATGAGGATGTTTATTTATGGCATCAGTTAAAATTCCACCCTGTTCATGTCCAACATAACCTGGAGGAGCTCCAATTAATTTAGAAACCGTATGTTTTTCCATATATTCGGACATATCAATTCTTTGAAAATGGATTCCCTGAATCAAGGCTAGTTGTTTAGCGAGTTCGGTTTTTCCAACTCCTGTAGGACCAGTAAAAAGGAAATTGGCAATTGGCTTTCCTTCACGACTTAGACCTGACCGACTTAGCATAATAGCCGAAACCACAGTATCTATGGCATGATCTTGTCCAAAAAGAATATTTTTGAGGTCAGATCGTAGAAATTTTATTTTCTCTTTCTCATCCACACTAACTGAATTCTTTGGAACTCGCGCAACTAGTGCTACCACATCCTCTACTTGACTTAAATTCACTTCATATCGAGTATCTAGCTCTTTAGTATTCTGACTCAGCTGAACCATTGCCCCAACTTCATCCATAATATCTATTGCTTTATCTGGAAGTTTTCTATCAGTAATATATTTTTGAGACATTTCAACTATTTTATTAATAATTTCCGTGGAAAAATGGACATTATGATGTTTTTCAAAACTTGGCTTCAATCCTTCCAGAATTTTTACAGTGTCGCTAACCGAAGGCTCTAATACATCTATTTTTTGAAATCTTCGTGCAAAAGCCTGATCTTTCTCAATGAACTTTCTATATTCATCAAAAGTAGTACTACCGATACATTTAATTGAACCATCCGCCAGACTAGGTTTTAATAAATTAGATGCATCAACACTACCTCCACTAGTAGCTCCAGCACCCATAATGGTATGAATTTCATCAATAAATATTATGGCGTTTTTACCATTCTCATTCTCTTTTTTTACTTCTTTCATTAAAGACTTAAAACGCTCTTCAAAATCACCTCTAAATTTTGTACCTGCAACCAACGAAGCAACATCTAATGAATAGACTACTGAATTTTTTAAAATAGGCGGTACTTGATTATTTACAATTAAGTAGGCAATTCCTTCCGCTAACGCCGTCTTTCCTACACCAGCATCTCCAACCAACATAGGATTATTTTTTCTTCTTCGCGCCAAAATCTGAACCATACGTTTTATTTCAGATTCACGACCAATAATTGGATCTATTTTTCCATTTTTAACCTGCTGATTTAAATTTGTAGCGTAATCTTCTAAAAATTTTCGCTTAATCTTATCATTATGTGTCCCAGTTTCATGTTCACGGGCATCCCCATCCTCCTTATCTAAAGTACCGGTATTTTCTGGTTTATCTAAGGTATGTGCAACCCGTTTTACAATTCCAAATCTAGTTACTCCATACTTTTCTAATAAATAGACTGAAAAGCTCTCTTTTTCACCAAACATTGCAATTAGAATATTAATGCCATTGATACTTTTTTTACCAGACGATTGAACATGAAGTGCAGCTCTTTGAATTACACGTTGAAGAGCAAGTGAGATTTCTGGTTGGTATAAGATTCCACTATTTTTTGCATCTTTCCTAATCTCTTCATTAACAAATTGATTTTCATTAAGTTCTAAAATCTCTTCTTCCGTTAATAAACTAAAATTAGAATTATTATTTAAAAACTCCTCCAACTCTCTTTTAAACTCTTCTAAATTAGTTCCACAATCTTCTAAAATTGATGTAACTACCTCATCTTGGAGTAATGCCAGTAGCACATTTTCCATGGTCAGATATTCATGACGTTTTAAATTAGCAAATTTTATAGCAGTATTAAAAATAACATCAAGTTTTTGTCCAATCATAAAATAGTCCTTTACTTATTCAGGTTCATAGGAGCACTTTAATGGGTGTCCATGCTCTTTAGAAAATCGATTAACTTTTTGTACTTTACTTTCAGCCACTTCAAAAGTGTAAATGCCACAAACCCCAGAACCGGTATTATGTACATTAAGCATAATAGCTTGTGCTTCTTCAAAAGATTTATTAAAAAATTTCTTTAGTACCAAGATAACAAACTCCATTGTCGTATAATCATCATTGTGTAAAAGAACTTTATATTTTCTAGGGAGTTGAACTTTTTGTTTCTCTAAAATAGAGACTTCTGACCCTTCATTATGGGATGGATTTCCATCACTCTCACTACTACAGATTGGCATTAAATCAAGTACCATTGTTATTTAGACTCCCGTATCCCATATTACAAATTAATATCAAAACATTAAATAGCAATATAGATAGCATAAATTAATAATTCGACTACAAGCATAAAGGATTTTAGATTTTTTGGCATTTTAAAAAGAAAGCCAGAAGCAGAATAGTTCTGCTTCTGGCCGATTAACTTAACTATTTATCGCTATCTTTAATTCCAAGACCTTTGAACTTTTCAGCTAAAGTTGCAGCTTTAACTGCATCTTTTTTACCAAATTGTTTAAAGTTTGACTCGTCTTCAGCAGCTCCTACTGATTTGATAGATAGAGAGATTTTTTTAGCATCTTTATCTAAACCAATAATAATTGCCTTAACTTTTTCACCTTTTTTCACTTTATCTGATGGTTTTTCTACTCTCTCTTCAGAGATTTCAGATACGTGAATCAAGCCTTCGATACCTGTTTCAAGTTCAACGAAAGCTCCGAAGTCCGTTAAACGAACCACTTCAGCTTCAACTAAACTTCCCACTGGGAATCTTAGGTCAATTTTTTTCCAAGGATCTTCCTCTAACTGTTTTACCCCTAAACAGAACTTTTGGTTCTCTTTATCCACAGAAAGAACAACACCTTTAACTTTTTGTCCAACTTTGAACTCTTCAGCTAAATTTGGATTTTTCTTAGTCCAAGATACGTCACTTACGTGAATAAGTGCATCTACCTCTTCGCCAAGATCAACGAAAATACCAAAATCAACTAGAGATTTAATTTCGCCAGTAACTTCTTTACCTACTGGGTATTTTTTCACTAAATCATCCCAAGGATTTGGTTGTAATTGACGAGTACCAAGAGAAATACGACGGTTTTCAATGTCGATTTCTAGCACTTGTGCTTCAACTTCATCACCTGGGTTCATTGATTTAGCTATATTTTTAACTTTAGAAGTCCAGCTCATTTCAGAAATGTGAATTAAGCCTTCAATTCCGTTATCTAGTTCAATAAATACACCGTAATCTTTAATAGAGACTACTTTTCCTTTCACTTTTGTTCCAGGAGCATATTTTTGAGCAGCTTGTTCCCATGGATTTTCTTGAACTTGTTTTAAACCTAAAGATACGCGCTCTTTTTCAGAGTCATATTTTAGAATTTTAACTTCAATCTCTTCCCCAACTTTTAAGATATCGCCTGGGTGTTTAACACGTCCCCATGAAATATCAGTAATGTGTAGAAGTCCGTCAACTCCACCTAAGTCAATGAAAGCACCGTACTCAGTAATGTTTTTCACAATACCTTTCACGATCATACCTTCTTGAATAGCTGTTAGAGTTTCAGAACGTAGTTTACCTCTTTCATCTTGTAGAATGGCTCTACGAGAAAGAACGATGTTTCCACGTTTTTTATTAAATTTGATAACTTTAAATTGCATCATTTTACCGATGAATTTATCTAAGTTACGAGTTGGTCTAATATCAATTTGTGATCCAGGTAAGAAGGCTTTCACACCGATATCAACTGAAAGACCGCCTTTCACTTTCGCGATAACTGTACCTTCAACTGACTCACCTTTTTCACAAGCTTCACTAATTCTATCCCAAGCAAGTAGAATTTCTGCTTTGTCTTTAGATAAAACTAAGTTTCCAAGACTAGACTCAAGTCTTTCTAGATAAACTTTAATTGTGTCTCCAATTTTAACTTTTAGAGATCCATCAAAGTTTTTAAACTCTCTAGCAAACACAAGCCCTTCTTGCTTGTATCCAATGTCCACCATAACGTAATCATCAGTAATTCTGATAATTGTTCCGTTAAAGATTTCACCTTCAGCAAACGAACTATTTTTTGCTGAATTAAGAGCCGTTTCAAAAGCTACTGATTCGCTTTTTTCAACGTCTTCACCATAGACTACATCGTAGTCGCTCATCCATTTTGGGAAACTGTTTTTTCCCTTTGTTGTTGCAATAACCATAAACACCGTCCTAAATAACAAGATAACTTTCCTACTGGAAAGGAGCTAACTTTATAGAAGAATTTGCGGATGTTGGCTACTCTTTTTCGTAATTAACGCCTGAAGTATATTCGACAATCTCCCCTTCGACACTGCCGATTTTCACTTTTGCCTTAAATCCAAGGAGTTTACGGTAACTATCAGCTGAATACCAAAAATGATGTCCCTTGTTTCTCCAAAACACCCGGGAAATGGGTCTCGGCACTTAAACGATAGGCTTCAATTTCACCCAGTGGAGTATCTAATAACTCTTTCTTCTCCACTACAATTTTAATAATCCAAAGTTTGCCTCGCGTTATCACGGGAAACTCATAATTGTCTCCAATGTTAAGTGGTAAACCTCTAACAAAAAAGATAGGGGAAAAAGAGTCCTGAAAATAGTATGGAATATTGGTCTCTAGATTATCTTTCGAGGTAGTTCCTCGTTTAGTCCGCTTCATCCAATAATATGTTTTCAATTTTTCTTGATCAAATAGTTGTAAATCGTCTACTGATTGACCTGACTCTCTTTGGACTAATGAGTATTTTATAGGAACCATTTTATTTATATCTAAAAAAGTTTCTATATAATCATCAACGGTATAAATAATTTTATAGAATGGTGCCGAAACCATTTTTCCCCAAAAACTAAAAACATGTTTGTCGCCAATCTGTTTAATGGGTTTTGTTTGAAGAAAAATTTTACCAGCTAACACTCCCAAATATTTTATATCAATTGTCATTTTTTCATGTATGAATATCATGGGTTTATAGTTATTCCATAGAGCCTTAGATTTTTCATCATACCCTTTCATAATTTCTGGAAAATCTTTGGGATATCGATCAGCAACAACTGGAACAGGTGTTGGTGTTGGTTTAAGTGTAACAATCGGTACTACATTTTTATTTTTTTTAGTGTTAGTTATTTTCGATTTCCCCTGAGGGATAGGAGTTGGGGTAGCAACTATAGTTGCGTTTGCCTCTACTTTTTCTTCAAAATCTACCTCTTTAAATTTTTCAAGTTGTTCTGGAGGGACATCCATAACTTGGACTAAGTCTTTTTTTTGATTATCGTTTAATTGGCTGAATTCTTTTAAATTCCAGGCACACGAATGCACTGTTAAAAGTAATAAAAATGTCAAACATCTCAAATACGTTTGCAAAAGCTAATTCTCATAGTTAATTATCTAATAACTGATCGAATTCTGTATGAGCTTCTTTAGCTCATCTTCGCCTTTGAGAAAATTAATTGAAATCTGGAGGAATAGGAACCTTAAATCGTTTGTTAATCCTTTAATCTTAACTATGTCTTTTTCACTAGTTACAATGACAGCATTTAAAGTAGTTGCCTTTTTTAGTAGGTAATTAATATCTTCCGAGCTATAGGCATGGTGATCTGGATAAACAACAGTATCAATTATTCTTGCCCCAAAATCTTCCAAAATTGTAAAAAAAGATCGAGGTGAAGCCATGCCAGTTACTGCGATAACTTCTCTTCCACGCAAACGATCGCATTCGAAGACAAGTTCGTAATTGATATTAAAAATTCCATTAGGTGTGAAACCGAGTTGGGCGAAAATTGCGTTTTTTATTACATAAGGTTTTATAAAATTTTCTAATTTTTCAATGACTTTTAATGATACCTGATCGGCTCTCGATATAATAATTGCATCCGCATCTTTAAGTGATTCAGGACCCTCTCTTAGATAACCAACCGGTGCCGTTTTATATTGAGAAAGTGGGAGTGTGGCATCAAATAGAATAATATTTAAATTACGGTTTAATTGTAAATGTTGAAAGCCATCATCAAGAACCACTACATCAGGAAGAACTTGATTGAAATAAAAATTAAGATTTTGAGCCCGATCCTTTCCTACAATCACTACACCATTTTTCAATTGACGTGCAATTAAAAGTGCTTCATCTCCAAAACGAACAGGATTATAACGAAATGTCTCTTCGGTACGAATAATTCCTACTCCATGTTCTAAATCACCCTTATAACCACGAATTAATACCGCAACTTTTTTATCAATAGAATTGAGATAATTATTTAGCCAAATGGTAAAGGGAGTTTTACCACTTCCGCCAAAAGTAATATTTCCTACAGAAATAATTGGAACTTGAAAGTAGTAGCGTTTTAAAAAGTCATAGCTATAGAGACCACGGCGAATTCGGTAAACAAATGACCATAAAATAGCGAGCGGCAGTCCAAAAAAGTTTCTTAAAAAATTAAATATCCAATTAACCATTGATTACACACTTCTCTATAATATTAGCTAAATAATTAGGAACATTCTCATTATCTATCGTCAATTTACTTTCAGTCAATTTGAGTTTCTCTTTTACATGCGTAAACTCCGCTTCGTTAGTTAACCAGCGTTTAATTTTAAGCATTAATGCCACGCCATCTAATTCATTCTGCTTAAATTCAGGAAAAACCTGTTCTTCCAAGACGATATTAGCAAGCGAAATATGTCCAAAATATTTTACAACGGTTAAAAATACAAATTCAGATACAATTGAGGTTTTATAAGCAACAACAGTAGGAACTTGAAATAGCGCTGCGGTTAAAGTCACGGTTCCACTGCAAGCCAAACTAAAATCGGCCCAAAGTAATCCTTCCACCAAATCAAATTTTTTAATTCCATTTTCAGTTAAATTAAACTGATCAAACAGTGAAGCTGGTACTGAATCAGCACAAACAATTCCCACTTCAAAAGTAAATCCACCATCATTCTTCAAACGTTTAATGGCGTCGATGAAGGGCTCCATTAAATTGACAATTTCCATTCTTCTACTACCAGGAAGTAATAGAATTTTTACTACTTTTTTTTCGAATTTTTTTTCAGTAATTCTATATAAGTAAGGTTTATAATGCTTCAAAATCGGATGGGTTATCGACATGACATTTTGTACACCTCGTTGATTGAACCATTGTTTTTCAAAAGGAATTATCGTGAAGAGAGTATGTACAGTCTTTGCTAAAATTTTAGCTCGATTTGAACGCCAAGCCCAAGCTTGAGGGGCAACGTAATAGAGTACCTCAACATTAATTTTTTTTAAAGCGCGTGCCAGTCGTAAATTAAAATCCTGAAAATCTATCAGTATAGCAACTTTAGTTTTGCGTTTTTTAACTTCATCTAAAATTCTCTTTTGAGCATTAAGATAATAGGGAATTTTTTTTACCACTTCGATAAATCCCATACTGGAAAAATCGTTAAGATGATAAAGTAGTTCTAATCCTTTTGATTCTAATTGATTGCCACCAACACCCCAGTAGTGAATTTGAGGAAGCTTTTCTCTAAGCTCATCAAAAAAACTCAGAGCGTGCTCTTCTCCTGATTTTTCGCCAGCAATCAATAGACAGTTATCAGTCATAGTTATTTTTCGCTCAAAGAACGTAAAATTAAATTAATCTGTTCCACCATTAAAATCCCTTCATCTAAAGTCACAATTCCTTGAGTCTTATTTTGAATGGATTTATAAAAAGCGGTATGTTCAATTAATAGATGATCTCTTTTTTCATAGGTAATGGTTTGAATTTCATGCACGTTTTTCGTTGTTAAATGACATTTACAATTAAGTAGATCCACGACCAAACAACCTAGTTCATTTACTATTTCTATTTTTCTAACCTCTTCTGCATGATAACGGCTCACGATAATTTCTGCCATTAGGTTTTTGTAATCAAGTTGCGCCCAAACATAGTCCCAGTTATTGCTAATTGATTTAAATCCATGAGTTTTAATCTTACTTTTCATTGGTGTTTTATGAAAAAGATAATTGATCAGATCTAAATCATGAATCATTAAATCATTAACGACATCAACATCCGTTGCTCTTCCTTTAAAAGATGAGGTTCGCTGAATACGCACAACAGAGGGTGTAGCTATAAATTTTTCAAAATTAAAATCTTTAAATAGCTCATTTGTATTTTGAAGCTTGTTCCAAATATCGTGAAATCGCTCAGAATGCCCCACTTGGAAAACACAATTTTTAGCATTTAAAAAATGACTTTTAATTTTACTGGCTTCTTCTAAAGTGGGACACAACGGTTTTTCGCAAAAAACATGTTTATTTTTTAACAATAATTCTTCTACCACCTGATAATGAAATTTGGTTGGTGTAACTACCACGCCAGCATCAATCTCATTAATAACTTCAGCTAAACTTTTTACAACTTTAGCTTTTGGAAATTGCGCTTTAGCCGCTGCAATTCTATCAGGCGACATCTCAACAATTGCTACCAATTCAGCTAGTTCAGTTTTTTCTACCTTTTCAGCATGAAATTTGCCTAAAAATCCAAATCCAATTAAAGCTACTCTAACTTTCATAAAATTTTTCCAAAATTAGCCATTAAACATAAATGGAGCAATGCCTGTTTCACTCTTACGAACAAACTCGCGAATCTCTTCAATTACTTTATTACCGTTATAGTCTTTAATGAACTCTTCATGTTCAACAAAACTTCGCGATGAGAGAGCTGAAGCCTCCATCATTCTGAAAAAATCAACTACATCACTAATCTCTTGTTTAGAGTAACCTTGTCTCTTCATGCCAATGATATTAATTCCTTTAAGGCGAATTCTATTTCCATATGCCGTACAAAAAGGAGGAATATCTTTATCAATAGCGGAAGCTCCACCAATGTAGGCACCTCGACCTAAAGAGATAAATTGTCCAATATTTGTGGCTCCTCCAATAATAACTCTATCACCAATATGGACATGTCCAGCTAAGTTAACCGAGTTAGCAAAAGTCACTTTATTGCCAATAACCACATCGTGCGCAAGGTGAACATAAGACATAAATAAGTTATTACTACCAATTTTAGTCAATTGTACCTCTTTCATTGTTGCTCTATGAACAGAATTATACTCTCTAAAAATATTATTATCACCGATCTCAACACGTGTTGGTTCACCTTTATAAGTTGTATCTTGTGGAGTATCTCCGATTGAACAAAACTGATGAAAAGTATTTCCATTACCAATTTTGGTATGACCTTCAACTACAGCATGACTCTTAAACGTATTACTCTCCCCAATTTCAACGTTAGGACCGATTAAACAGAAGGGGCCAATCTTTGTACCTTTTCCAATTTTTGCGTTATCACTTACAATCGATGAAGGATGAATTTCCACACCCGCAAAATGACTTTTCATATAAATTCTCCTATTTACCAATAGACGCCATAATAGACGCCTCTGATATTAATTGATCATCACTTTTAATAATACAATCATAATAACTAAAATTAGCTCTCGCACTAGTTAGGGTTGAGTAAATTTCTAATTTCGTATTTGGATAAACTGGCTTTCTAAATTTTGCTCTCTCTACTGTTACGAGCGTGAGTTGGTTCTCTCTATTATTTTTAAATAAAGCTAAATATTTCAGTACCGCAAAACAGCTTGTCTGCGCCATCATTTCAATCTGAACCACACCTGGAACAAGCGGATTTCCGGGAAAATGACCTTTTAAAATTTCTAAATCTGGTCGAACGTAAAAATGACCTTTTACTTTTGCTCCGATTAGCTGTTTAAAATTTGCACTGTTATCAAAAGTAAATGACGGTAATGATACATACTCAATCGAATCAATAAAAAGAAAGGGATCACGATGAGGTAGAAACTTTAAAACATCATCTTTTCCATATTCCATAGAATTCACTTTTACATTTTTTTCAATGATTCACGCCGGATAAAAGCTAACCCCTTCATCCACTCATTTAAGGGTCTCGCTGGATGTCCACCTAATATTGATTTATCTGGCCAACTATTACTGACTAAACAGCCACCAGCCACCTGGCAAGCAACTCCCAGTTCTAGGTCTGGCCCCATTCCTGATTTTCCACCAAAAACAGTATAGTCACCAACAATAGAACTGCCGGCAATAGCTGATTGTCCACAAATAATAACATGTTTTCCAATACGACAATTATGAGCAATCTGAACCTGATTATCAATTTTTGTACCTTCACCAATAAACGTTGGATTAAAAGTTCCAGAGTCAACACTGGAATTGGCACCAATCTCAACGTTATTTTCAATAATCACGCCACCAGTATGCCAAATTTTTTGGTGAATACCTCTCTCGAAAGAGTATCCAAAACCGTCAGCTCCAATTGTAGAATTTGAGTGAATTCTACAATTTTGTCCGATTTGACTAAAAGGATAAATCACAACATTTGGGTATATTGTACTGTTCTTATCCACACGGCATGGTCCATGAATAACCACTCCAGAATAAATTTTCACATTTTCAGCTATTATCACATTCTCGCCAATAAAAACATTGGGAGCGATTTGAGCTGAAGCATGAACTTCACTTCGATTATCTATAAAATTACTAAGCTCACTCATTTTTTTGTCATAAAAAAGTTTAGACAAAAGGCAAATAGAAAGAGCTACGCTATCGGATTGAAAAATCAAACTAAATTGATCTTTTAGAAATGAAATTTCGGCATGATTTTGATTCTTTAGTGAATCATAAAATTTTGTCTCAATAATAAGAATGGCTTTAGTTAATCTCATTTGATTTTTAACTAAAGCCTTACGTAACTTATTTAAATTTTTTTGGTCTTTAATAAAAAAAAGGTGATTGTTTTTAGGGTAATCGACTCCAGCAATACCCTCAATCACTTCATTTGAAGTGTTCGTACCAATTAACTTTAACCCAGAATCTACTCTTCTTAAATCGTCTATTAACATCTATTTTGCTGGATACTTTTTATCATAAGCCTTAATTACATCATCAGTTAAATCCACTTTATCCTTAGCGTAGATAATTGGAGAAGTTGATGATTCATAAGTAACTTCAACATTATTTTCTTTAGAAATTTCTTCAACAATGCCTTGAACTTTATCTAGGATTGGCTCTTTATACTTTTTCTCTAGCTCATGGATCTCTTTTTGGTATTCCATAGTTTTATTTTGAAGATCCATAATTAGCTGTTGAATCTCTTTCTCTTTTTTCGCTTTAGCTGAGTCATTCAAGACTAGACCTTGCTTACCAAAATCCTCTTGCATTTTTTTAACTTTATCTTCATCACCTTTTAAAAGATCTTTCTTTTCATTAAAGGCCGTCTCTAGTTTTTTTCTAACTTTCATCCCCTCACCCACAGTTACTAAAACTTTTTGGACGTTAACCAAACCAACTTTAGCAAAAGCTTCAGTTGCCAGTAATGAACCCAGTAACACGACCCCAAGACTTAGATTTTTCATTTTTTTCTCCTAATTTAAACCTTTATTATATCTTATTAGAATAATTGTCCTAAATCAAAATAGAATTGCACCCCATCCTCATTTGGTTTTTTAGCAATTGGAAAACCCCATTCAAAACGGAGAACCCCAATTGGCGAAAACCATCTAAGTCCAAAACCATAGTCGGTTCTCATCGTGAGACCATTTTGACCTATATATTTTTCATAAACATTTCCAGCATCAAAGAAGACTACCCATTTAAGACCCGCTTCTGCCACTAAAGGGTGCTCTAACTCTAAAGTACTATAGAGTTGCGACAATCCACCACTATTAAAAGAGTAAGGTAAATTATTTTTATCACGAAGTGTCACTTGAGGACCAATCGCATCAACCGTATATCCTCTCAAGTTTTTAGGTCCACCTAAAGTAAATTTCGAGTTTCTTGGAACGGTATAATTTGAAATTGTGTTGATTTTGGCTGCAACTAGTCTCGATCTAAAGACTAAATCCCCATAAAGTGCTTTAAAGTAGCGGCCTTCCGCCTCTAATTTCACCCAACGTTTTTCACCCCCAACTCCCATAAATTCAGAAGAGAGACTTCCATAATGTCCACCTGATGGCTCAAAACGGTTGTTTCTTCTATCTAAAACGAGTGATGGTGTAATAGATGAATAGATTCCATTTCCAGCCTTAATGTCTAGTTGATTTTCAAGTTTGACAATGTCATCTCCAGCCGAAGGATCGAGGGTAATCTTTTTTTCCACTAAAGCATAAGTGATATAAGCATTAGTATATTCAAAAACCGGATAACCCGTTTTTAAATCAAAACCATTACTAATCTCTTCTACTGGTCTTCTTATACTTCTACTACGAAAAATATCCCCACCCGCTAACCATTTTGTATCTAATAATCTTGGTTCAGTGAAACCCAGTGAGTAGTCTTGTTGATCTTTAGCTAAGTTTAGTGTGAAAGCAAGTCTTTGACCTAAGCCTCTAAAGTTCTGCTGACTAATTTGCCCTTGAAAAAAACCTTTTGATGAAGAGGAGTATCCTGCACCTAATGAAATACTACCAGTATTTCGCTCTTTTACAGAAATATCGATTTCTACCACATCATCTCTGCCTTTGGGGGTTGATGAGTTGAAAACCACACTATCTTTTTCAAAAAAACCTAAACGATTCACATTCTCTTTTGATTCACGCAAACCACTTCCGGTATATTTTAAGCCTTCAAAAATTTTAAGTTCTCGTCTAATAACTTTATCACGCGTTTTGGTATTTCCTCTAATTGTAATCTTACCAAAATAAGCCATTTTACCTTTTTCAAAACTAAAAGTGATATTTACCTTATTTTCACCCGGCACAATATCAAGTGTTCTTAAAACGTTGGCAAACGCGTATCCTTGATCTTGGTACATTTCAGTTAAAGCCGTAATGTCATTATGTAATTTTAATTCAGAATAGATCTCTTGTTCTTTACTTGTAATTTTTTCATTTAACTCAGTTTCCGAAAAGAGTAGTTCACCCTCAAAATTAATTTTATTAATTGAAAACTGTGGCCCTTCTGTAATTTGTAATGTGATAAAAACCCATTTTCTATCTTCTGAAACAGTTACAATAGGAGACCCCACATTAACTTGTAAGTAACCTTTGGTTTTATAGAAATAGGTTAGACGTTCAATATCCGTTTGGAAGTTAAACTCTTTAAAGTTACCAGAATTAGTCATAAAAGAAAAAAGTGCCTCTTCACGTGTCTCCATGAGTGCTTTTAACTCTTCATCTTTGATAGCTGAATTGCCTAGAAAAGTTATCTTTTTAACTTTGACTTTATCATATTCACTAACTTGAAAAGTTAACTTAATATTCTCTTCGTCAATCTTATCAGTCTTATAGTTAATTGAAGCTAGGAAATAGCCTTTTTCTTCGTAGTGTTTTTGGAGTGATTTAACATCACTTTTAATTTTATTAACATCTAGAATACTAAACTGCTTACTTTTAATTTGTTCTTTTAAATCATCTGAATCAATTCCATCATTTCCCTCAATGACAATTTCACCAATAATCGGCTGCTCTTTTACTTTAAAAATTAAAGTATTTCCCTCTTGATGAGCTTCAACTTGATCAAAATAATTCATACTATAAATACGTGCAATATCTTGCCGTAATAGGTAGTTATCAAGCATCATTCCAGGTTTGGCGCCGATTTTTTCTAAAATAGCTTCAGATTCAACCTTCTTGTTTCCCTCAACTAAAATTTTATCAATTTTAAAATAGTCGGTGCGAGCTCCAATCTCAACCGATTCATCAACATACTCTTTGAGAGTCGGTTTAGTGGGTGTAGCATTTTTTTCAACAGCAAAAAGTGGATTTGCTTGAATCAAAAATATAATTAAAAGAAGTAACTTGAAATGCATTCAATTTCCTATACTCAAAAACAAAAAGAAGATGAGAGTACCAATCCTGGAATAAACTTACAATTAATTTAAAATCATACCATCCTGAATCAAAATTTTTCGCGTAAACTGCGAGGCTACTCTTTCGTCATGAGTCACTACAATTAAAGTAGATTTAAAATCATTTGCCAATGTTTTTAATAATTCTGTCACTTTTTGTGAATTAGCTGAATCTAGGTTTCCAGTCGGTTCGTCACATAGCAAAATCTTTGGTTTTAAAGAGAGAGCTCTGATTAAGTTAATTCGCTGTTGCTCTCCACCTGAAAGTTCAAAAGGAAATTTTTTTAAGCAATGCTCAACACCTAAATATTTAGCTAACTCAATCGATTGTTCACGAATAGGCTTAATTTTATGATTACCAATTTGTGCTTTTAGTAAAATATTATCTAAACAGTTCATAGTTGGTAATAAAAAATGAAATTGAAAAACAAAACCAACTTTTAGGTTTCGATAAAGAGCCAACTGTTCATCATTATAATCTTCAATATTTTCATTATTAATGAGAATTTTTCCTGTAGTTGCACGGTCTAATCCACCTAATAAATAGAGCAAGGTCGATTTACCTGAGCCTGAGGCACCTCGAATTACACATTGTTCACCAAAATCAATTTTTAAATTTATTCCTTTAAGGACTTTTACAATTTCAAAATCTTTAACAATATTTTGTAGTTGAATAAAACTCACACGAATTCCTTTCTTAATCCATAGAGGAGAGAATTTTTTTGAAACTTCTTCAGATTAAACAAAAATATTAAAATTAGCCAGATTAAGGCAATTGCAAATACAATTAAGTAATCAATCATTGATAAACGAATCGAGACTCCGGTTAAAGTATAAATTTCTCCAGGAATTTGTAAAACTGACCAGTTTCTTAATGCAAAATCGACGAATTGAATTAGTAAAATAGAAAAAACACATGAGAGTATCCACATAATAGTCAAAATTTTTGCCCAAATAGTTAAAAGGCTTTTTTTACTTAAACCCAAGGCTTGAAAAAGAAAAATCTCTTGCGATTTTCGTTCATTTAAAAAGAAGACGATCGCTATAACATTAAAAATTGAGACAATAACAATAACCTGTAAAATTAGACTAATACTGAGTTTTTCAACTTCAACTGCCTCTAAAAGAGTAGCAAATTCACTCCAATAAGGCCTAAAATAAAAAGAGCTATCTAAATCATGTTTTTTTAGATCAATAAATTTCTGAATATTTCCACCTTTAGGTAAATTAAAAGTAACCCCATTTATGGTATCATCCCAACGCAGATTTTTTTGTAAATCATTAATTAGCATATAGGTATTTCTTAAATCACGAGCGTAAATTCCATGATGAAGAATATGATTAACCCTAATTCTTTTGAGTAATGGCAAACCACTCACTCCCTCATTTCCAGTAGAAAAGGCAATCGTTACAAAATCACCTTTCTTAATTTTAAGCTGACTGGCCAATTCTGAACCAATCACAATATTTTCTGGTTCTACCGGAATACCAACTCCTGTTATATCGGAAAAGGATCGGTTATCAATACCTTTAATCTCAATCCCTTTTGAATTATCATTATAAATGAGAAAGGCTTCAGTTTTAACGATAGGACTATAATCGGTGATTTCGTTATCATGGAGAAATGCCTTAATCCGATCATTAAAATTAAAAGGCTTCTCGCGATTAAAAAGAGTAATATCACCTGACGTATTTTTGAGCCCATGTTTTAAGGTAAAGATGAATCCGTCCATGATTCCAATAGTGGATAAAATAACGGTGATCGAAAAACTAAAACTAAAAATTGCTCCCAACATGAAGCGTCTGGTACTTTTACCTTCTAAAAATAGTTTAATTAAAGTTAACATTAAATATCCAGTTCCGTTTTACTCTCTTCATTTTTACCAAGTACATACCATTGTAAATAGGCCTTCATAAAACCATCTAAATCCCCTTCCAACACTTTTTCTGCTTGGTAGGATTCAAAATTATTTCTATGATCTTTAACTAACTTGTAAGGATGTAGAACGTAAGAGCGAATTTGCGAGCCCCAAGCATTCTCTTTTTTATTATTTTCAATAGCGTCGAGTTTCGCGCGTTTCTCTTGCATCGCCTTTTCATAGAGTCTAGATTTTAAAATTTTCATCGCAAAGAGTTTATTTTGTAACTGCGATCGTTCATTTTGGCAGGTAACCACAATTCCCGTTGGAAAGTGGGTAATTCGCACCGCTGAGTCAGTAGTGTTTACCGATTGTCCACCCGCTCCACCGGAACGGTAAACATCAATTTTAATATCTTTATCTAAAACTTCAATTTCAATATTATCATCGAGTTCAGGCGAGACAAAAATCGACGCAAAGGAAGTGTGGCGTCTGGCATTGGAATCAAAAGGTGAAATTCGCACTAATCGGTGAATGCCCGATTCCGATTTTAAAAGTCCGAAAGCGTATGGTCCTTCCACAACAAACGCAACCGATTTTATTCCGGCCGTTTCACCTGGTTGCTGATCCATTAGTTTTAATTTAAAACCTTTTTTCTCTGCCCACTTAATAATCATTCGGTAGAGCATACTGGCCCAGTCACACGACTCAGTTCCACCCGCTCCAGAATTAATAGTGATAATGGCATTATTAGGATCAACTTCATCCTTGAGGAGGGATTTCTCTTCAGCGGTAATAATTTTCTGCTCTAATGTTGCAAAAAGTTCAACTGCCGCAACAGCATCCGCTTCACTATTATCGTTTTCCGCAAATTCAACTAAGATTTCAAACTCTTCAATATCTTTTTTGATACTATTTTGATTGCCGATAATGTCGGCGATGATCGATTTCTCTTTTTGGATTTTACTAGCGTTTTCCGTATCCTGCCAAAAACCATCTTTAGCTTCTAAAGATTCAATATCCTTAAGCCTTGCGATCTTTTTATCTAGATCAAAGCGCCCTCCGAATCAGGTCGACCTTCTCCTTTAAACCAGCCATTTTATTACGACATTCGTGAAGACTAATCAGAATTGATTCATTTATTTTTGACGACATAGAGTTTCCAGTTTGCTTAATTTTTTATTAATTGGTATATACCATTTTATTATTTATAAAGTAAGTGAGCATTGCACAATGGAAACCCCTGAACTCCATGAGTTGATTAAAGTTATCTGGCAGTTACGTAATCCTGTTGGTGGTTGTCCCTGGGATTTAGAGCAGACTCACGAATCTTTACTCAAAAGTTTTATCGAAGAGACCTACGAATTTGTTCACGCTACCGAAAAAAATGATATTAGTGAAATGGAAAGTGAACTAGGTGATGTTCTCCTCCAAATTATTTTACACTCAGTAATTGCTGAACAAGATAAAAAATTTACGCTAGAGTCGGTTGCAAAAAAATTACGAGAAAAATTAGTTTTTAGACATCCACACGTTTTTGGAGAATTAAGTAACCAGAATTTTTCATCGGGTGAAGTTTTAGATAATTGGGATAAGTTAAAAGATAAAGAGAAAGAACTTAAAAAATCTAATGAATCTAATATCAATCCGTCACTTCTGAGTTTACCGGCACTAATGAGTGCGCATAAAATTGGTAAACGCAGTAAGAAATATAATTTTGATTGGACTAACTATCAAGATGTTCTTAAAAAAGTGGATGAAGAGTTAGATGAAGTTAAAGCTGAATTAAAGGCTAAGACTATTAATAAAGCGAAAGTCAATGAAGAGATTGGAGACTTACTGTTTTCCGTCGCTCAACTCGCTCGCCACATGGATATTGATCCAGAAGAGTCACTTCGAGACGCCAATAAGAAATTTATTAAAAGATTCAATGTCATGGAAAAAATCATTGAAAAAGATAGCGCAAAAATCTTAGAATTAAATCCAGAGCAACTAGAGAACTATTGGTCAAAAGCAAAAAATGAAACTAAAAAATGAGTTTATCACATTAACACCAGCAACGAGAGTCTACGGACTTAAAATTCCGGTTATTGCGCTCACAGGTGGAATCGCGTCAGGTAAAAGTACTGTAGTAAAATATCTGCAAAGTAAAAAAATTACCACTATTTGTGCTGATGAGCTGGTTAAAATTATTTACCAAAAACCAGCTTCCCTTACTTTTATCAAATCCCATTTTCCCCAAGTCATTATTGATTCAGGTAACAAAATTGATTTTGTGCAATTACGTGATTTGGCCTTTAACGATAACAATATTTTAAATACACTCCAAAATTTCATTTACTCGCAAATGGAAGAAGCTTTCAAAGAACAGTTAAAAAAACTCTCTAACCCTGAATTTATTCTCTATGATATTCCGCTGTTATTTGAAAATAAGCTGGATAAATATTTTGATCTTAATATTTTAATCTATTGCCCAGAAGAGGTTCAGCTAAAGCGACTCACTTCACGCGATAATATTGATGAGAAGCTTGCGCTGAAGATGATTAAAAAACAGATGCCAATTGAAACTAAAAAGAGCTTAGCTAAATTTATAATTAATAATAGTGGTGATTTAAATACAACCCACCAAGAGATCGATAAACTCATAGAGGTTTTATGTTTACCGTAGAACAAGAAGCAAAAATAGCCTTAGAACTTAATAAACTTCAACAACATAAGATCTATTCCTCTTTAAAAACCATTGAGGCTTTACGCAAGTTTACTGAATATCATGTGTTTGCCGTATTAGATTTCATGAGTTTGCTTAAATCGTTACAGACTAAACTAACAGTAACCAGTATCCCATGGACACCTTCAAAATATCATGGTGACCTAGTTCATCTAATTAACCAAATTGTTTTAGGTGAAGAGAGTGATTTAGGACCTGATGGAAACCATCTATCCCACTTTGAACTCTATGTTAATAGCATGAAAGAGATTGGAGCTGATGTCTCACCTATTCAAAACTATATTGAAAGCGGTTTTCAAGAAGCATTTTTACTCTCACCGGTGAGAGAATTTGTTACTTAATTTAGACTTAGCTCAAAATGGAAAAATTCACCAAATAGCTAGTAGTTTTTTTTATGGCCGCGAAAAAATTATTCCTGATATGTTTTCACAAATTGAAACGACTTTAGAACAAGCTGGTATCAAAGCACCGCACTTTATCTATTATTTAAAACGCCATATCGAATTAGATCAGAATGAACATGGACCACTAGCTAAAAAATGTTTGAGCTTTTTGTGTGATACTAAAGAGAAGCAGGATCTGGCGTATAATGAGGCGCTTCGTGCAATTGAATACCGTTATCGCTTTTGGGACTCACTTCTGAACAATCTTTAACTTTTTCACCTGGCTCAACCTCTCTAAGATAGACAACTTGAATAGTTGAACCAAACTCCTCTTCAAAAAATGAACTCAAATCAACTACCAGAAATTTAGTACCACTCGGATAGAGAATCTCCTCTTCATCCATGTGACTCACATCTTGAATATAAGCGCCACTTTTTCCACGAATAACAAACAGGTATCCATCATCACTACGAATAAAGCTACGAGCCGTTTCATATTTTAGCGAAGTTGAAGTAAAAGCTGGATCACGATAGATACAATTAACTTTCAGTTTTTTCTCAACCTCTTCCGGTAGTCTACTCACACCTCGATAGGTGATAACCTCTTTTTTAGTAATGGCCTTAATTCCGCTGTTAACGTTAGCGATATCTTTAATGACAGTTTCAGTACAATCTTTTCCACGTAAACAGTTATTTATTTCAAAACTAGATCCCGAATAATTTTTGAGTGCTTCAAAATAGTCGGGCTTAATCTCTTTAGTTTTAGCATGACTTGATAACTCATTTAAATAGCCATCTTTACTGAAAACATCCGTTTTTAAAATCCAATCAGCGTTCTTTTTAAATTTAGTATAGTTAAACTCAGAATCAAAAAAACGTGATCCTAAAATAACACTCTCATCTTTTTTCAATTCATCACACAGCATATTCTGATAAGTTTCAAAATCAAACTTTGCTAAATTAACTACCAGAAAATATTCAAGGAGTAGTCCTTTATCAATGTAGGGTAAGAGTGAAGTAAAACTACTTATTTCACAGATCTCTTGATAAGTTTTAAAAGCCTCTTCGTTTTTAGTTTTATCTTTTTTAGTTCGAATGATTTTTTCGCTTTTAAAATCCATAAAACCTAAATAGATCTCTCGATTTCGCATACAACTTCGATTACCAAAAAGAATGTGTCGCTGTTTATTGGTAAGATGATTCCAAAGCCTATGCATGATTAAACTTTTCATAATACTAAAAGCATCATACTCATCCGATTCAACTGGTGTAATGGTTTCCGCTCTTTTTTTAAGAGACGCAAATAGCTGATTAAACTGCCGCTCTTTAGGATCATTTTTGGCTTCATCCAAACAAAAATCAGGTGTGATAGAGATAATCTTATCTTTGATATCTTTATTAAAAAAAGTTACAAACTTTGATTGAGTTAATTTACTACACTCTAATTCGCGCGAAAAAATATCCGCCTGTACATTAGAAGTGGTTACATAAATAAAAAAGGTTAAAAAAATAAACCAGCTAGTTCGCATAGTTTAACTATCGGTTTATTCACTGGATTTTTAAGTAGTGGACTAGGGCCATCAAGAATTAATTAAAAATTGAAAACTTCAAGCAGCTTTTCTAGCATAAGCACTTTCAAGAGAAATTATAACATTAAGCCGAAAAACTTTCTTAATATGTTTAGCGAGCTTATCAGTACTCCATTTTTGTCTTTTTTGAACAAAATCTGAAACACTTTGAATAGAGAGTCCTGATTTATTTGCAAAATTCTGGAGCCCCATAGCTTTAATTGTTTCTATAAGCGCTTTATTGATCGAAGCTTTTTCACTTTTCATAATATTTAGTAGGTAACCTTGAGCATACTCAAGATTATCAAATTTTTTTGCTAAAACTTCATCATAGCTTTTATTTCTGTTGGCCATAATAACTCCTATATTCCTTAGCTTTCTTAATATCCTTGGCTTGTGTTTTTTTATCACCACCAAGTAAAAGAACTATTTTATCACCCTCTTCAAAAAAGTAGACTCGTAGACCTGAAGCATAAGGAATTTTAATTTCAAAAATATTATTCTTTAAACTTTTAACTGATTTTTTAGCACCGCCATTCGCTACTCTCTGAATAAAGCGGTCAACGATAATCTGACATTTTATTTCCAAATTATCTGACCATTCTAAAAAAGGCGCTTTATTCTCTTCGGTTACAAAGTAATCAACGTACTTAGCCACCACTTCATTTCCTTTCGACAAACTACATAAAAAAATGTAGTTTGTCAAAGCAAGTTACTATTATTGAAAAAACAAATGCAAAGTAAAGGCTAATATGCTTATTAATAAGTTGTTGAATTTATTAGATTGAATTTAGTCTAATTTCAATATTTGCAATAACCTTTTAAATAAATCAATATATTGCCTATAAATTTGGAACGTACTATCATTACAAAATATTAAAAATTGTTCTAAATAACTTATAAATGAAAAATATAGTAGAAATCATACAGCAAAATCTAACCACAAAAGGCTTCGACATTCTCGAACTTTTTTCTATTAATACTTACAACCAAAACATTGAAGAAGATCACAAAATTCCGCAAATAAATAGTGAAAATAATTTAGCATTCTTAGTAGGTAACACTAAAAATTTTTGGCCCTATTTCATCAAAGCGCTAAAAGATAATCCCAATAGACTAAAAAGTGAAAATCCTTTTGATGATTTTGTCGTTGAAAATATTGAAAGCCTAAAAACATTAACACCCGATGAAATTAAAATTCGCTATACACATAGACCTGAACCCAAACATATTGCGTTTCAAAAACTAGCTTCTCTTATTGGTCTTGCTTATTTAGCTCCTTCGCATCTTTGTATTCACCCCAAATTTGGTCCTTGGTTTTCATTAAGAGCGGTTATTACTTTACCTATTACTGCTAACCTTTCTAAAAACTCAGCCGTAGCTCCTTGTCAGTTCTGTATAGATAGATGTAATCCTGTTTTTAATTTAGCTTTAAGTAAAAACAGTGAAGCCACTTTAAATTCACAAGCTATCAAGTCCAACTGGCAAGATTGGCTAGCTGTTCGTGATAGCTGCCCAACCGGTAAAGAGTATCGCTTCAGTGAAGAGCAAATTAAATATCACTATACCAAAGATAAAGAAATTTTAAAAAAGTTAGTTCTTTTTAATTAAAATCAAAATTATTAATAAATAATAAAGCAAAGTTCGTATGTTATTCCCAGAACCAAGCAGCATTGGAAGATAGATAAAAAATGTCAGTATCTTTCTTTTCCTGGCCCATTTCATAGTAATTAAAAATATTCCGAAATTCCAAATTAAATTTATAATAATCCATTTTAAAATTCTTATTACGAAAAATATATTAATTGTCATTATTAAAATTATTTTTTTCAAATGTGAAATAAATCAACAAATCTAAATTTCAGATATACATGACTGACAGAAAATGGTAATAAAAAAATCAATTTACCATTGGAGATTTCACAAAAATGGAAACAATTAATTTACATACATGGCAAGATAAAAACTTATTAAATGAAATTAAAATTCAATTCGCAAACGAACGCAACATTGGTCTATTTATTCTCAAACTCATGTGTGAAATAGAAAAACGTAAATGTTATGCCAGCTTAGGCCACTCCTCACTTTTTCAGTTTCTGACCGAAGAGTTAAAGTGCAGTGAGGGTGAAGCCTATCGCAAGATTGCGTCAGCAAAGCTGTTGAAAGAATTTCCTTCCATTGCTGAAAAAATTGAGAAAGGTGACTTGACTACAACCAATCTAGGAATAATTTCAGGTTTTATTAAAAAAACGCAAGAGACAAATAAGAATAAAAAATTAGAACTTATTCACATTGCTCAAAATAAATCTAAAAGAGAGTTAGAAAAATCACTTTTTGAATTAACGGGTAAAAATATTAAATCTCCCGAAACGACAAAACAAGTCAGTCGCAATGAAGTACAGTTACAAATTACAATTGATGAAAAGCTCTTAGAAAAAATTAACAAGCTTAAAGCTATAAAAAACAAGAGTAAAGTATTATCAAATTCTGAATTATTGGAACTGCTTGTAGAGGATGCCTTAAGTACTGAAGAGAAAAAACTAGAAAAACTCTCACCGGTGAGAGAAACTTCTAAAAAATCTCGATATATTCCAGCTAAAATTAAAAAATCAGTCTGGATCAGAGCAAAGGGTCAGTGTGAATGGAGAGATCCAAAAAATAATAAATCCTGTAATTCAAAACAGTTACTTCAATATGATCACATCATTCCTTATGCTCATGGTGGTGATAATTCGTTCAATCAAATTCAACTTTTATGTTCCACTCATAATTTACACAGAGGGGTTGAAATATTTGGGTTAAAAAAAATGAAAAGGGGTTAATTCTGCATTAAACTAACTCCATCCATCTTAAATCCAAAATCGGCCCAAGAATAGGCAGGGTTAAGTTTTTCAAATTTTGCAATCTCTTCTAAATAAATTTTTCGATGGTGAATTTTTAAATAGGCAGCGACTTTAGTATTTTGCCAACTGGAAACAATATGCGAGAAGTTAAAAAGTGAGTCATGTTCTTCCATTAAAAAATCTCTAACCAGAACAGGTAAATTCATTTTTAAAAGTACCTCTTTTCCAATGAGTCTCATATCCCTTCTTACTTTTTCAGCTAGGTTATAATCATCATTAAAATAGTGAGCTAATATTTCTAATAATTCTTCTTGATAAACTAAGTGTCCCCTATTTTTAAGCATAATTTTTTGAATAAAATCGGGAAGTTGTTTTAATACTTTATGAGGCTTATTATGAATAAATTCAGTGAATTTATGCTTAGAAACAGGTCTCCCTTCAAGGGCAATAAAGCCCCAAATATCATAAACATTTTGTGGCCTTAAAATTTTAAGATGTTCACTAGTTCGCCACTCTTTGGTTTTATCATTTTTTTCATAGAATTTAAAACAGTGAGTATTTTCTGGAAAATCTATATTGGGCAGAAACTCAAAATCATTTTCACTCATGATTTTTTTAAAATCATCATCAAAATCATCTAACTTAGTATAATCAATTTTTTTTTCAATTCGTTCTTCATCTGAACTAATAATATCAATAATAGGATACTTATACGCCTCAAACTTATAATTTCGCTTGTGGGTAAGCTCTTTGCAAAACCAGATAAATTCACTACCTCTAGCAAACTCGATAAAGGGTTAATACAGTTGATACCCAGTAAATCTAATAAAAGACTGGTCGAAGCTGGACCTCGTAATGGCCCAATCTTAATTTTTGTTTTCTTTAAAAACTGAATTACGGCTTTCATATCTTCAATAAATTGAATTTTATCTTCAGAATCAAAAAATTTTTCTCTTTCGATATATTTAATGGCATTGACTCCATACTTGGCATATTTAATTTTGGCTCGCTCTTTTAAAGCAAATAGCTCCTCCATATCTCTATTCATAGTAACTCCTTTACTTGATTTAATTATTTTTGATGTTAAAAGTTGATCAGTCACATTCACGGCACGAGTCAGTGCTAGTTTTCTTTTTTCCAAAACCAATAATTCTTGATTGGTCTTAATTAATTGTTTTAAATAAAACTCTTTCAGATTTTTTTCAGAATTTTTCTCTAAGGAAAATATAAATATTTTAATCTCTTTCAAACTCAATCCTAAAGATTTTAAACTCAAAATCTTTTTGATCTCTTTAACATGCTCCTCATTAAAAAATCGATAGTTGTTATCATGGCGGTTAGGCTTAGAAATAAGTCCTCTTTTTTCATATAACCTTATAGCCTTTTCGCTAACTCCACTTAATTTAGCTAATTTTGAAATAGTTATCATAGTAATCCTCAATCATTTATAACTAAGTTAAAGGCTTACCTAGGGTCAGAGTCAATTAATTTATTGTAAATGAAACATGGTTCGGATACTTTTAATGGATAAGGGCGCCTTCAAAATAGACGCCCCATTAGTTAGATATTATTCTTAAAAACTTGTACTAGGTGCTGTTGGTGCAACAGGTGCTGAGTAACTAGCGTAATCAGTATCAGAAGTTAAGGTAACTAAGTTATTTGTAACTGATGCGTGAGGAGTTCCAATCGCCGGAGAAAAATTATTTCCAAATGTTGTATAATCAGTTGAATTAGATCCTGATTGTAATCCCCAATT
This sequence comes from Bacteriovoracaceae bacterium, assembly GCA_046328975.1. GTDB lineage: Bacteria > Bdellovibrionota > Bacteriovoracia > Bacteriovoracales > Bacteriovoracaceae > JAXLVO01. The sequence goes on from JAXLVO010000006.1 coordinate 54,533, forward strand.
GAATCCTAAGTTAGAACCGTTGGTGGTTGAACCATTAAAGTCACAAGAATTAGTTGGTGCATAGGTGATTGATTGTTTTGAAGCTGTATCCTGATAGAGTCCGCCTGCACCAACTGTCATACACTGTTTTTGTGCTTTACCAGAAATTCCGGTATGGCTATTTCCTGGTCCTGCCCAATTACAGATAAAAGTGGTGATGGTATTATCTGGGAACGTGTTATTAGTAGTACTAAAGCTTCCACCGAAACCAAAAAAACCACAACCTTGAGTTGAATTAGTAAAAGTATTAAATACCCGGCTATTGCTATCACCGCTTCCTGCTTGCCAACTATAAGATACATTACCATAACCTGTTGATGGATCAATGTTTGCAATTAATTGAGTCATGTTTCCAGCAAGTGATGATGCTGTTAAGTTAAGATTTCCATTAGTAAATAGTGACGTTGGATGTGGAGAACTACTATTTTTATTATATGAGGTTCCTCTTAAAATATATTTCGTGCTTGTAGATGATGCTTTTTCGTAAAGTAGAGAATAAGCAAAGGAGTCTCCGGCTCCGCCACTAGCACCTTCCACACTACTCCAGATTTTCCCCATATATGTAGCATTACTAGTTGATGTACTCATATGTTTTAAATAGATTTTTGCACTTTTAGTTCCTTGAGTGAAATAGATATAGTATTGATAAACGGAGTTACTATTAACATCATCAAGTTTAGTAACTGTCGCTGATGTGATTGTAGTAGTTGTATTATTTACAGCTACTGGTGTGGCTAAATAATTTGTAACATCAACTGGAGTGTTAGCAACTGTTGGTAATGAAATGCTATTTCTAGTTAAAACGCAATTAACACCCGCTGAAAAAAGTAAACCGGTTCCAACTTTATCACCAATACCTGAAACTAAGCTATTAACTTTAGCAGCAGCACAAGCTGAACTTGAATTGGTATCAGTTGCACTCCATAACCCCAAATCACCTGTAGGAAGACGTCCATCATCCTGTTCACTATTAGAGGCCAAAGTACTATTAGCATCATATGATGTAGCATTGGGATGGTTTGAATAGTCTAAAGCTGGGCCATAACAAGAAGTATCTTCTACTGAACTTGAAATTGACGGTAGTGATATTTGACAGTCAGTATCTTGATCTGCGGTAACAATCGCACTCAATGTTGCCGTCTGCTCTGCCACAGTCATATCTTCAAATGATTCAGTAGCAAATAATCCTTTTTCATTATAATTTTCACGAACAAAATCATCTTCTAATAAAAAATTATTTTTACTGTTAGTAGTATCAGCAAAAGTTGAAGCTACTGATAAACCTGACGGGAATGCCGATGAAGTACTACTAGAACTTGTACTTGTGGTAGCGGTAGTACTAGCCGCTTTGTCATTACCACAACCCGAAAGGGTCATAGCCAAAATACCAATTGAAGTGAAAGACCTAATCCTTAGCTTTAACATTTTTGCCTCCTTGCAAACAATTAAAAAATTTAAAATTTTTACTATCTATTTTAATAATAAATAATATTTATTTAAAGAAAAATAAGTAGAAATATCTAAAAATACAGTTATTTTCAAATTACCCAAGTAAAATAATTAATTAATTTAATCAAAGCATTTCAAAAAGACCACTACTGTTTTTTTTTAACACTTTAACATTAATCACAGTTTCGATAGGAATAGCTCCATACACATGCGGAAAAAATTCAGAATCATCGACACTTTCATATTTAAGCGCACTATTTAGCATTAAGGGATCAACTTCCAACACAATTGGATCAATTAAATCTTTACACCAAAGATTACCACTACGATGGACTTGATGGAGGCATGAAAAATGAATGAACCCCTCTTTTTTTAAAGAAGGAGCTTCATAAAATTTTTGAATAAGAGCAAGATCCCATTGAGATCTAGCTGTAATATGAAAAATATGAGGTTCAATAATTTCATCCCAACAATAAGCATATTCTGTTAACCTTTTACCACCAATTTCAATCTCTTTTTCTCTATCAACTCTACCACCCATTTTAGAATAAAAAACAGCAGTAGGATTATCCTTTAAAGTCCAGAGTGAAACTTTTTTAAACCCTCGCTCTTTTAAAACTCTAAAAGCACGATTAAATAGGGCCATTCCAATGCCTTGATGGTGATATTTTTTAAGAAGATAAATTGCGCAAATTTCACCAAAGTCATGAAAGGAAGGTGAACGGTTTGCACTAGCGATAAAAAAACCAACAACTCCCATATTTTCAACTTCTGCTACATAAATTGAAAGTGCATTATCGTTAATATTTTTCTTCCATAAATCTATTCGTTTATCTACATCTAGTGAATCTAGATATTCATCCGGCACTATTCCTCGATAGGTCTCTCTCCATGACTGTACATGAATTTGCGCACAGATTCGAGCATCTTCTTGAGTTATTTTTCTGATTTTAAAATTCATGAATTCAGTATAGTCAGTATAAACTAGATTATCAATCCACTTCCTCTAAAATATAGATTTGTGACTTAGAATCTTTTCTTTGCACGTTAAACTTCATTCCAGGTGAACATAGAAACTCATCTTCATGCTTAAATCCTGAAATCACAGAAATACCAACACAACTTTTGGTTTTAAGAATAAAAAGTACGCCTTGATTACTATAGTGATTACCTGCGAACTGTTTTGCCACTTTAATATCACCTGAAGTTGATAAAAAACCCTTATCTAGAACAAAATTTCTAGTATTATTATTTAAAAGTCTTAAATTATCTTCAGATAACCAGTTCGCTCCTCTGAAAAAAATCTGAAATGTTTCACTGTTTTTATTTTTTAATTTCTTTAAACCACTTAAAATTGTTTTAATTTTAGTCTTTTGATCTTCATTACAGTTTTCGGCTCTTAAGCAATTATTTAACTGTACGTGACTAGCACCAGTGTAACTTCTAATTTCCTTAATTTCTAATTCGGTTAAACTTAATATTTTAGCTTTATCTCCATGTTGATTTTGATAATATTGTTTTATTTCTTCACTAAAAAACTCCTCAGGATTTTGGTTTTCCATCCCTGGGTAGTTAAATTTTTCATAACCAGTACCAGGTGATGCCATAACATTACCGTACAGAGTTCTTGGATTAGAATACATCATTGTTCCCACATTTTTACTACCTGGATACCCAAAATTTTCAGCTGAAGTAAGATCACTTTTGGACAACATAAAATAGCCGTTACTTTTGTCATAGACTATAACTGAATTCTTAGCATAATGATCAGAATATGGAACTGGATCTTTTACACCATCTAAGTTCAATTCTTTGCTAAAAAACTCATTTTTATTAAGCATTAATTTTGTTTGATTATCGGAAAATTCAATATGTTCACCTAGTGAATAGGTCCCATCATTATTTTTGACAACTAAATAATTCAAAAAATATTCACCTAATATTTTTTCAGGCTTAGTTTTACCTTCTTGTAATTTTTTATATACCTTCTTTAAAATTTTTTGCCCCTCATTTGTTTTATAAAATTTCCCTGATTGCTCTTTGTTAAATTTAATTTTTTGTTTATAAGCTTTCATAACTTTTTCTTTAGTTTTTTTATCTATAGTATAAAAATAAGCCCCATTCTTCTTTACAATATAAAAACCTGGGTATTCTCTTGATTGAACTGGAACTTCTGGTTGCCCTACAGTCTGATTAGATTCATATTGCTCTTTCATTTTTTGTTTCATTTCATTAAGATTTTTTGTATTAACACTTTCTTCAAATTTTTTCATTTTTTCTAAAGAATCAGGAGTTGTTTCGATCACATATAGCCCGTCACTATTTTTAACAATTTGCATTCCGGTATAATAGGGAGCTGGTTTTTCAGATTGACCCTTAACCTGGCTTTTAAGGTAACGTTCTTCTAATATTTTTTGATATTCATTTCCAACAGATGAATTTAATTTTGAACTAAGTTTTTCTTCTTCTTCTTCAATTTTTTCTCTGTTTTTATAATTATTAAATAGCCCATTTAACCAATTTGAAAAATCCTTAACTGATTTTAAATCATTTCCACTACTATTAATTCCAGCATATCCGTCTTCTTGTAAAATAAATTCATTTGTATTTTTTAAACTTTCACATAACGATGTTACAACTGTTGGAAAACTTTGAGGAAATAACATTTTAAGATTTAGTAATGCTTCTGCTAAAACATCCCTACTAATAAATGGAGCAATCGAACTAAAATCTTTACCGGTACTGGTTAAACAAATTTGTAAAATATTTTTCAACTCTATAGTTTTACTTTTTGTATCCTTAAAAGAATAAACTGGAAAGCGATTAAGTCCAATTTGACTACACTCTTTTGATAGTAAAACATTATATCTATCTTCATCACTAGCAAGTTGCCACATTTTTTTTAAAATTATTAATTTTAATGTTTGAAAAATAATGGTCTCTTTTTTAATCAAAGAAGAATCGAGAGGTACAATATCACCTTTATTAATTTTCATTTTTTTTTTGAGCAATTACAAAATGTGTTAGCGCCGACTCTTTAGGATCATATTTTTCTTCTAGTTGTTCATATTTACTCAATCGACAAAATTGCGGTACTTTTCCTAAAACACCATTTTTCACAGTAGAAAAAATCTTAAAAATTTCCTCTTGTTGCCTTTGCTCCTGGCATTCTAAACCACCACCAGCAGAGACATTCGATATGAATAATAAAGATAATACTAGAAGACGTATCATAGGTATATATTCGGGAATTATTCTATTGCCCTTTAACCATTCTTAGTCTAAAAAAAGAGTAATTTATCAATCTAACTAATTTTTATTGAACACATTTATGAACACTATTCTATTTTTACTACTTAATATTCTCTTCACATTACCGCTTATCGCTGAAACCAAAATCAAAGAGGATTTCACTGATTCACTAAAATATATGGGCAAAGCCTCCTATCTACAATTTTCAGAAACCCCTTCACTCTACTATTTTGGAATTGGAACTGGAACAGTTCTTTGGGCCAATCACAACGACACTAAAATCGTTAATTCTGTTAGCAAAAATAAATCTAATAAAGTCGTAACATTCCTCGGAAATGATTTAGCAATATTAGGTAACTCGCCTATTCTGCCTTTAAGCTTTTACTTTTATGGTACAACTTCCGAAAACTCTAAAATTGTAAATTTTAGTAAAGAGTACTTCTCAGCACTCTATTTGACTTTAGCTGAAACAGTTTTACTTAGTCAGTTTAATTTTCATCCTAGACCAGAAACTAGTCACCTCACTATGTGGGAAACATCATTTCGTGGTAACTCCTCGTTTCCTTCAGGTCACGTAGCAGGATTATCAGTTTTAACTTTTAAAACATTTCAATTTTATGGCCCACTCTATGCCATAGCACCATTAAGCCTTACATTAATTTCTAGTTTTGAACGAGTTAACACTAAAAAACATTATCCTTCTGATGTAGCTGCCGCAATATTTCTATCAGCAATGAGCAGTGAAGGTGTGAGAATTGCCGCTCAAAATACAAAAGATAACGATACAATTTATGAAAAATTTCTCGAAAAAACACACTTTCAAATTTTTGCATTTAACAATCAATACCTTATGCAGGTTGCATGGGATTTCCAATAAAAGTTAAACTAGCTATTAATGTTTAAAATTGTAGTAATTTATTAAATATTACCTATAATAAAAGCATGAACAACATTTTATTAAAAACCATTGATACAGCAGTTAACGTTGCTATGGTTGCAGACCCTGATTATGGTCACAACCCCAATTTTTTAAAAAGCGGAGCCAAAGTTCCTGAAGTTATTCTTAAAATTTCTAATGGTACAGAAATGTCTCTTTCTTCTCTGTTAAAACATGGTCAAGTACTCTTGGTATTCATTAAAGGAACCTGGTGTCCCTTTTGTCGTCTGCATATGATGCGGTTACGGGCCTGGAGTACTAAACTGTCTAACAAAAATGTAAGTCTAATTGTAGTTTCAACTGAATCTGCAGATATTATTAGAGGGTGGCTAAAAAAAAATCCCTATACTTACCTTTTTGCGTCTGATGATGATCAATCCTTAGGAAAAATTTTCGGAGTTAATCTGGACGATAAAAATCATACACAAGCTGCAACCTTCTTAATTGATATCGATTCAATAGTTAAAGCCTCATTTACTGAAAAACGAACCAATGGTTTAGGTGTTGATTTAGATTAGGGTATTTTATGAAAGAGTTTTTAATCTATTTTGTAGGAATTTTTGCTGTAGTTGATCCATTAGGTGTTGTTCCATTTTGGCTCTCTCTGGCAGAAAAACTAAAGCCTGAAACACGAATCGAAGTTATAAAAAAAACTGTCTTCTATGTTTTTATTATTCTATTTACTTTTCTAGTTATAGGAAATGCCATCTTAAAATTTTTTAATATTAGTCTAGTGAGTATAAGAATAGCTGGTGGAATTATGCTTTTTATAGAAGCCATCACCTTAATTAAAGGAACTGGAGCCTCTCATCAATTAAAAAATGATGAGATCGATGTTAAAAAAGTTGCCTTTACTCCACTCGCTATGCCACTTCTATCTGGTCCAGGCTCAATTGCAGTTATTTTAGGTATAAGTGGAAACTTAGGTTATTTATGGGACTCTCCTTTTTCATTTTTCTATGCAATTCTAGCAATCCTCTGTGTCTCTTTAATAATTTTTATTATTCTACTCTCATCTAATAAATTAAGAAAATATATTCCAATTACCGCAATCAATAGCATCTCTCATTTTATGGGGTTTATTCTGCTTAGTATTTCAGTCCAATTTTTAATAGATAGTTTTATAGAGATTTTGAAAACGCATTGATTTTTTCACCAAAAAATTAACCCTAAATTAATAAATGAATTTACCGAAAAGCTCTAAAACCCGGATATATAAATCTTTATGATTAAAATAACTTACCATTTCAAGTTTCCTGAAACTAATGAACCCACATTAACTTTTAAATTTGGATTAGATGATAAAACCGTCTCCTTCATTCAACTAGAAGAGGTCAAAGAGACTCATGAAGAATGGACCAACCTTAATTTTGAAAAATGTCAAAACTGTCCATTAAATGAGTCGCAAGTAAAACAGTGCCCAATTGCAAAAAATCTTAACCATCTAACTTTTTTCTTTAAAGATACAAAATCTTTTAAAAAAAGTATGATTTTTGTAGAAACCGAAGAGCGAGCCTACGCTAAAAATGCCAGCATCCAAGAGGGCCTATTTTCCATTTTTGGTGTAATCATGGCAACCAGTGACTGTCCCCATATGAACTTCTTAAAACCTATGGCCAGATTTCACTTACCTTTTTCAACACCAGAAGAGACTATGTTTCGGGCCTACTCAACCTTTTTATTAAAAGAGTATTTGAATGAGAACTACAGTCGTGATGTTCTTAATCAGCTATTTGCTCTTTATAAAGAGACACAAATGGTTAATGATGGAATTTTAGCCCGCATCCGTAAAATCGCTAAGGGTGATGCCAATCAAAATGCAGTTATAATTTTAAACAACTTTACGCAAATTATGGAAGTTGATCGCTCTACCGATCTGTCGATGGTCAAAGAGATGTTTAAAAACATACGCTTAAAATAGATAACAAAGCTTCGGTCATCAGTAGTAAATATTCAATTTTTTATTGAAGCAAATGGGCAAGAAAAATATACAGTTACTTATGAGAACGGATCTAAAGAAGATTGGTTATATAATATAGATATTTAATCAAAAAAAGATTAACAAGAAACTAAGTCGAGCTGTAATATCTATCTATTCTAATATTAGTATTTAGTAGTACAGAAATTCTCAACTGTTTTTTCTAAAGCTGTAAGTGATTTTTCATAACTTGTGTAAGGTACAAATTTATAGTTTTTGAAATTAAAGTCAAAGTTTAAATAGCTATCACCCTCGCTATAGACAAAATCTACAACATAACTAGGATTATTACTCTCTATAATTTGTAATTTATAACCATTTGCAATTTTTGCTACATCTAAAACTAGCCAGGCATGGGCAACAATACCTTCCAACTGTAACATTTGAAATACAACTTTTCCTTGTTTTACGTCTATATAGAGTTTATCCATGATTTTTTTTAGTTTTTTAGATTTTACTTCTGAAGGTTTGGCAAGTGCGGGAAACCATTTGAACTTTAAAATAGCATCATGTGTTTGCCAATGATTTAATGATGATTGAATCTCTTTTTCATAAGCTAAAGAGAATTGATAAAAACTATAAAAACCTGGAATTTCAACGACACTTTTTCCACTTTTAATTTTTTTAATAATTTGAATGGCTTCCTCTTTAGTTGGCATTGGTTTTTTTGGAGAAAAGTAAGTTAAATAGGCAGCATTTCTCTGAAATAATGAGTGCCACCAGCAGACTCCGCCTTTAAAAATTCCACCATGATTTACAAAACCCATTCGGGATGAGTAATTAACTTTTAATTTGGTTTGGAAAAAATTAGGTATTTGTGATTTTTGACAAAACTCCACTTTACTATAAGCTTCAGTATATTTGTTAGTATAGGAATAAGCTGACGTTGATATTACAAAAATAAAGCAGAGACAAAATTTCATGTTCATTGTTTATCACCCAGTATTAGATTAAATTAGATTTAAAAGGTGACATATGGGATAATGCAATTACATGCAAGGCGTAATGTAATTTTTCAACAAACTTTTTAGAAAACTCACAAAATAATATAAATTTAGGAAGGATAAACCACATCTCCAATTATCACATCCCTACCAATTTTCGGCTCAATCCTGAACCAATATCCCTCTTATTATTTTTTGTTCTATTAATTTATTGTTTTATCACCGATTATGAAAAAATGCGGCCGCAATCTTAAAAATTAGCATGCTCCCCTCGTGGTCGCACCATTAGGTCCTCATTATATTGATATCAGAATAGACAGATGAATTCACATCCCAAACATTTCTAAGAACAGAATAAAAATTAGCCTTATTCCCAAAAGATAGAACCAATTCTGCCCCTCTTCGCAACTCATCTTTTTTAAAGTCAAAACTTTTAGTAAAAAATGTATATGAGATATTTCTCAAAGTATTTCCTATACTTTTAAATGGAAGTGAGACAAAAGGATTTAACACCTTAGCAAATAGATAATTATCATATCCACCAAAAAGTTCATCTCCTCCAAGCCCACTTAAAACAACCTTAATTTTTTTAGATGCATATTTAGAAAGTAGATAGACTTGTACTGAATTAACTTTTGGAGTCTCACAATGCCAAATGGCTTCTGAAAAAAATTGAAACGGGCTTTCAGTAATTACCATTTCAGTGTGATCACTATGATAATAATCAGCTGTCTCTTTAGCCTCAACTAATTCATCATTGGGTTGATTAAAACCAAAAGTGAAAGTTGATATATTGGCATTAGATTTCTTTTTGGCGTAATGGAGAATAGCTGAAGAATCGAGTCCTCCCGATAGAAATAGTCCCACCGGAACATCTGCTATTAATCTTCGTTTTACAGCTTGATCTATATAGTGATCTAAACCTTCTAAAAGACTTTTTTGATTAAATAGTTCACTTTGACCTGTAGTTGGATTTAACGTCCAATATTTTTTTAGTTTCTCTTTTCCATTTTCAATAATTAATATTTCACCAGGAGAAACCTGCTGCAATGATTTAAGTAGACATCTGTTTCCTGGAACCCATCGTAGATTTAAAAAATAGTGAACAGATTCTAAATCCATTTCTGGTTTAAATGCTTGAACCTCCAGAAAGGATTTATACTCTGATGAAAAATAGATATGATCATTTGATTTAAAATAAAAAAGTGGTTTTTTACCAATGTGATCTCTAGCTAATATAACTTTATTTTTTTTTCCATCATAGATAGCTAGCGCAAACATACCCCTAAGATATTTAGGAAAATCTTCACCAAACTTATCATATAAAGCCAATATGACTTCAGTATCAGAATTAGTTTTAAAAGGATAACTTGTAAGATAAGTTTTTTTTAATTCTAGAAAATTATAAATTTCGCCATTGAAGGTAATCGCTAAGTTTGAATTGGTATCCACCATAGGCTGTTTACCTAGGGCTAGATCAATAATACTTAAACGGACATGACCAAAAAGAACATTGGAGTAGGAGTCACTCCAAAAACCAAAACCATCCGGGCCCCGATTATTTATGAGAGATAACATGCCCGCAAGTTCAGATCGCTCAACAGCTGAAATTCTCTTATCACTATTTAGTGCAATAATTCCAGCGATCCCACACATTGTATTAAGTTCCTAAAAATTATTTTCCTAGCCAAGTTAGAGTTTGGCCTTTCAGACTATACTTTTCACCCGATTCAGGACAAGTAGCGGTTACTTCAGTTTCACTAGTTAATGGTAAATCTAATCTAATGCCAAATCGGCTCATCCAACTAAGCTGTCTTGCCGGATTTCCTACCATTAGTGCGTAAGGTTTAACATTTTTAGTTACTACCGCTCCAGCACCAATAAAACAGTACTCTCCAAGCTCATGACCACAAACGATTGTTACGTTTGCACCCACACTAGCTCCTCTACGAATAATAGTTTTAGCGTATTGATCTCTTCTGTTAACTTCACTTCTAGGATTGGTTACGTTGGTAAAAACCATACTAGGTCCCAAAAATACATGGTCTTCACAGATTACACCGGTATATAAGCTAATGTTATTTTGAATTTTTACGTTTTCACCAATCTCCACACCTGGGGCAATGAAAACATTTTGACCTAGTTTACAGTTTTTACCCATTTTAGAATTACTTGAGATATGAGAGTAGTGCCAAATTGCTGAACCTTCTCCAACAATCGCACCTTTATCCACAACAGCTGTTTCATGGACAAAGTAGTTTGTTTTTTGAATAGCTTCTGGCGCTATAGCTTTTCCCGCACTATCTAAACTTTTCTGAGCTAAGGTTAATGCTTTTAAAACATTTAAACCCTCAACACCATCAGAAGCGATTTTTTCATTTTTGGTAAAAGAGTCAATGAAAGCTTTGGCTTCCGTTAAAAGAGGCTCTCCCTCTTTTAATTTTACATTTTCACCTTCAACTTTCTCAAGTGAAGGTAAATTATTTTTCCATTTTAAGAAACCTTTATAAACTTTAACTTTTTCATTCCACGGCTTTCTATCATCAAACTCAATAATTCCGTTAGAACCCCAAACTGTTAATTTTTGCTCTTTTTGAGGATTAATCCAACTACCTCTAATGTAAGCCTTTACATCATCTTGAAATTCCACTGCCACATTAACTTCATCACAGATTTTACTATTTACAAGAGATGAACCTACTGCCGAAATTGTCTTGATTTTAGAAAAAGGTAGAAGTGTTAATAACATTGAAAAGTCATGAGGCAAGAAACTCCAAAGAACATTCTCTTCACTTCTAATGGTTCCCATATTGACTCTCAAGCCCTGAACCATCTGAATTTTTCCAATCTCACCATCATTAATTAACTGTTTAACTTTATTAAAGCCATCATGGTAGTGCATAATATGTCCAACCATAAGAACTAGATTATTTTTTTTAGCTAAATCAATTAATTTTTCCGCTTCATCTAATTTTAGAGCCAGTGGTTTTTCAACTAGTACATTTTTTTTACTCTCCAAACAGAGTTTAGCAATTTCAAAATGGCTCTCCGCTGGTGTTGCAATCACTACACCTGTAATTTTTGAATCATTTAAAACATCACTTAAGTTTGAAGTGACACGAATATTCGGATAAATCTTTTGAGTGTCTTTAATTAGTTCTTTATTGCTATCACAAACAATTTCAAGAGCACCTAACTCATTAAAACACTTGATGTGATTTTTTCCCCATCTTCCTGCACCTAAAACCGCAACATTTTTCATCTTAAATTCCTTTTATTAGCGAATAGCTTCAATCATGGCATTTGCCACTGTTTTTTGTTCTTCCATAGTCAACCATGGGTGCATTGGAATGCTTAGAACTTCATTACAAGCCTTTTCTGTTTCAGGAAAGTGAACTGGATTAACTTCTAAATATTTAAAACACGCCTGTTTGTAGAGTGGAACAGGATAATATACACCTGTTGGGATACCTTTCGCCTTAAGCTTTGCTGCAATCTCATCTCTTTTCTTAGATTTAATTGTATACATTGCATATGAAGATGTGTTGCCTTTTTCAATTTTTGGTACTTCGAAGTAGTTTCTTAACAACTCATCATAGTTCATACCCACAGCTTGTCTCATTTCAAGCTCTTTTTTGTAATGTGGTAATTTAGCCAAAAGAACAGCTGCTTGAATTGTATCTAAGCGAGCATTAATTCCTATGTATTCATGTTTATGTCTTTCAACGCCACCATGAGTTCTAATTGCTCTTAATTTATGAGCGTAATTGTCATCATTAGTGAACAGAGCTCCACCATCTCCATAACAACCAAATGGTTTAGCCGGAAAAAAGCTGGTTGAACCAATGTCTGATAGAGAACAACTCTCTTTACCGTGTCTAGTAGCTCCGAAACTTTGAGCTGCATCTTCAATTACTCTTAAATCGTATCTTGAAGCAATCTCATTAATCTCTTCCATTTTTGGAACTTGACCAAATAAACAGACTGGCAAAATCGCTTTTGCTTTAGTTGTAATTGCAGCTTCAAGTAAATCTGTATCAATATTAAATGTATGTGGGTTGATATCTACAAAAACAGGTTTTGCACCCAATAAGCTGATAACTTCTGATGAAGAGATCCATGTAAATGGAGTAGTAATAACTTCATCACCTGGTTTAATTCCAATTGCCATTAAAGCCATTAGTAAAGTGTCTGTACCACTTGAAGCAGAAATACAGTGTTTTACACCTACATATTGAGCTAACTGTTTTTCGAGTTCAAATACTTCTGGGCCCATAATATAGCTAGAGTTATTTAAAACTTTCGCTATAGCTTGATCAATCGAATTTTTATATTCAGCATACTGTTTTTTTAAATCAATAAATTCCATAGAAAACTCCTACTAATGTTTAAGCTTTAACTACATTTTCAAAATCGCCTCTATATCTTCCTCGAGTATCGATGACCATCTTTGAATGATCTTTAATTAGTGAGTAATCAAAATCATCATGGTCAGTTGCAATTAAAACTAGATCATATTTTTTTAAATTGTCTTTTGTGATTTTTACACTTTCATTGTTAAAAGTATGGTGTCTCATTTGAGGGAAAACATTGAAGAATGGATCCGAGTAATCAACAATTGCACCTTTATCTGCTAACAATTGCATAATATCGATTGCTGGACTCTCTCTGGCATCATCAACATTTTTCTTATAAGCGATTCCAAGCAGAAGAATATTAGCGCCCTTAACAGATTTTCCAGAATTGTTTAATGCATTTGAAACTTTATCTAGAACATAGTGTGGCATTTGACTGTTAATTTCACCGGCTAATTCAATAAAGCGGGTATGTAAACCATACTCACGCGCCTTCCAAGTTAAATAAAACGGATCAATCGGAATACAGTGACCACCAATACCTGGGCCTGGCTTATAAGGAACAAATCCAAACGGTTTAGTGGCAGCTGCATCGATTACTTCAAAAATATCAATCCCCATTCTATCAGCAACCACTTTCATTTCATTAACTAAGCCAATATTAACTGCTCGGTGAATATTTTCTAATAATTTTGTCAGCTCTGCTGCTTTAGTAGAAGAAACTGGAACAACTTTATCGACAATTAATTCATAAAGTGTTGCTCCAATGTGTGAACACTGCTTAGTGCATCCACCTAAAACTTTTGGAATAGTCTTTGTATTGAAATCAACTCTTCCTGGATCTTCTCTCTCCGGTGAGAAAACTAAGAAAAAGTCTTCACCAATTTTGAAACCTAATTTTTCAATTCTTGGCTTAAGCTCTTCATCGGTAGTTCCTGGGTATGTTGTGCTTTCTAAGCTTAAAATTTGTCCCGCTTTTAAATACGGCAGTACAGAGTCTAAAGTGCTCCAAATATAACTTAAATCTGGTTCTCTGTATTTGTTTAAAGGAGTAGGTACACAAATAATAATTGCATCAACCAAACTAATATCTTTAAAACTATCAGTCACAGACAATTTTGATCTTAAAACACCTTTAATTCTTTCGCTTGGGATATGTTGAATATAACTATTTCCAGAATTAAGCGAATCTATCTTACGTGAATCGATATCAAAACCAATAACATTTACACCCTCTTCGGCGAAAGCAAGTGCTAGTGGAAGCCCAACGTAACCCAATCCAATGATACCAACCGTTGCCTCTTTATTTTTTACTTTGTTTAAAGTTAGTGCATACATGATTCATACCTCATTTAGTTTAAATTGTTTGGTTTTATAGAGGAGCATTTTTACATCTCAATCATAGTTTATCAAGGATAAATTCAACGATTTTGAACGCGGCGAATCCATCACCATACAAATCTTCAAGGCTTCGGCCCTTTTTAAAATCAATATTTGTATTTTTTACTGCGGTAATAATCTTTTCAAAATCAGATCCAACTAATTGGTTCCATCCATCTTCCAATGTTTCGGTCCATTCAGTCTCCTCTCTTAGTGTAACACATGGCACCTTTAGAATTCTTGCTTCTTTCTGTGCGCCCCCAGAGTCAGTAATCAGCATTGAAGCATCAGACAGCATCGCTATCATATCAAAATATGAAAGTGGGGCTTCCAAAATGGTGTTTTCTCCAATGAATTTTTCTAGTTTGAAGCTACGAATTTTTTCACGAACCCTTGGATGCAATGGAAAAAGTATCTTTTTTTCTAGCTTGCTAAACGAAGTTACAATTCTTTTTAAAGCATCTGGATCATCAGTATTCACAGGTCTATGAACTGTTGCTAGAATAAATTGTTTTTTTTCTAATCCTAATTTTTCTCTCATTTTTGAACGAGATTGAGCAATTTCCTGAGACATTTTTACCATATCGAACATAACATCACCTACTTGAAAAACCCCCTTAGTAATCCCTTCTCTCGCTAAATTATCCACAGCAACCTTTGTGGGACAGAAATTTAAAGCAGCTAAATGATCAGTTAAGACTCTATTTATCTCTTCTGGCATAGAACGGTTAAATGATCTAAGACCTGCTTCAACATGAACCAGTGGAATTCCCATTTTCGATACCACTAGAGCGGCGGCTAGAGTTGAGTTCGTGTCGCCATACACCAATACACAACTTGGTTTCTCTAGATTGATTACTCCCTCAATTGCCTCAAGCATTTTTCCTGTCTGAACCGCGTGAGAACCGGATCCAACAGCCAAGTGATATTTGGGTTCAGGAATGTTTAATTCTTCAAAAAAAATTTTAGACATGTCACGATCATAATGCTGTCCTGTATGGCAAATTACCTCTTCAACCATTCTATTTTTTTTTTCAGCAAAAACAGCCACTGCCCTAGAAACTGCCGCTGCTTTAATAAATTGAGGCCTAGCTCCGATGACAGTCAGAATTTTGATTAAACCAGAATTCATGTTTCAATTCCTAAAAAATTATTTTAATATTTTTAAAGCATTTAAAATATCAATTTATTACTATAATGCAAAGACTTAAAATTTTCTCGAGATCTAATCATGCAATTACATAAATTAAGCTCACTTTATAAACACCTTCTAATCTGTCTTACATTAATTTTGTCACTCTTATTTGTCTATAATCAAAGAGATGGGTGGAAAGATAGTCAGGCACCAGGTGATGAAATGAGTTATGTTGAAATGGCACATAGATTTTGGCATTTCAACGTACACCAATCTATTACGTGGAGTCCTGCAAACGTTATGCTTATGAGTCCTTTTATTGGCTTACTAGGACATGAAACCGGTTTCAAAGTTTGGCGTTTTATTCTATTTTCTACTATTTCGATAGCAACCTATTTAACAATATTCTTAATTTTTAATAGCTCGTGGTATGGTTTTATTTTAGCACTTTATTCTCAGCTCTTCTGGGTGCCATATGCCTCTCCAACACTTCAAAGTCTTATTTGGCTTCTCTACCTTGTTTGTTTATCACTTTTAACTTATAAAACTCGTTTTTTAGGTATTGTTTTTGGATTACTTTTAAATGGGATATATATCTCTGGTGTCGTAAATACCACATTGGCAGCGTTCGTTTTACTCACTTTGATCTTTTTTCACAAACATATCTTCAAAAAAACTATTATTATTCAATCTATTGTTGGTTTACTTATATTTGTTTTACTTCTTGTTTACCAAAAGTTTGATATAACTAAATATGGTGCACAATCAGCACAGAGGGGGCGAGCAGGACTTCACCATCAAATGTCTCTTTTCATTTTTGAAACTGGTAGATCTAAACGCTATCTTGATCCTAATGAAAAAGTTCCTGAAACATATCATGGGCACTTAAAAGCAATTGAAAAGTATTATCTGGATAAATTTGGATTTTCCGAAGGTGATCTCAATAACGAGAGTGTGGATCCATCTACTCCTCAATTTCTTCTGGATTGGCCCTGGCTTTATAAAAAAGACCCGGCTTTAATGACTGAGTATGCAGAAAGAGTTTTACTTACTTTTAATCAAAGCCTAAGCTCTGTTTTTCAAATAATATTTCCCTTTGGAGAATATAATTGCAATGACACGTCTTACAAGCGAGGTGTTTATTCACTCTATTTGATTATATTACTTTCATTACCTAATTTAATTAAATCATTCAGAAAAAATAGTGAATTTAAATGGCCGTCAAAACTTCATTGGCTTTTCTTGACTTCCACATTAGCTTTCTTTGTACCATTATTGTTAGTAATGCCACTTTTTATCTATTTTGCTCCACTTTATCCATTTTATATTGTAACAATTGCGTCAACAAGTTCTGCTTTGGTTTTTGTTTTACAAAAAATTATTTTGAAATTTAAAAATAAGTAATTTATGAGTCAATTAGTTTGGGGTTTAAGTTATTTGCTTCATTTGTAGCATTTTTCATCCACTTTCTAGCACGAATAAATAATTTAAAATATCCTCTTACGGTCCTAAAAACCTTCATTTTACTTTTCCCAACTCTACGAGAGGTATCTAGAGTCATTGCAACTTCAGAAATTGTCATCTTTTCTTGCATAAGCTTTGAAAGCATTTCCACCATACATTCAAAACCAACAGTTTCAATAATTCTTGGAGAATAAACTGCCTGTAATCTCAAAATAGTAGGTGCACTCATAAGTCGAAAGAAACTACTCATTGTTAAGATACCTTGAATACCTAACAGCTCTTTCACTAGAGAGTTAGCTACAGCACTCATAACAACTCTTATAAAAGCAGTATTAGTAATTCCTCCACCATAAGCATATGGACTCGCGAGGACAACATCAAACCCTTCATCTTTACGTACTAACATTTGAAGAAGTACTTCAACTCTTGAAGTATTATCTCCCTCCATTGTTACAACCCAATCATTAATTGCTAAATGTTTAGATAAATATTCAAATGCGGTTGCAAAAGCCGCCCCTGGACCTTGATTTTGATTGTGTCGTAAAACTTTTATATATAGTGTATCAGCTAGATCAATTGCTGTTTCAGCTGTTCCATCAGTTGAACCATCATCAACCAAAATAATAGCTAGATTAAATTTATCAATAACTTTAGATTTGAGATTTTTCAAATCCGAAATAAGATTTTTCATATTTCCCGATTCATTAAGAACAGGAATTACTACATAAAGTACTGGTAATATTTTTTTTTCTACTTCGAAAAAATGTTTGCTGTCCATGTTTTTTTATCACCTGATTTGATATTTAGTAAATTAGCACTTATCTCGCTAGTTCTGTTTTTTTGCCATAAAATAGTTTTTTTCAACCCTGTTTCTAAATCGGTTTTAGGATCAAATCCAAGTAGCGTTCTAGCTTTAGTTATATTTGGAATCCTTCTTCTTACATCTTCATATTTTCCAAAGCTTTCATATGGAATTATTTTAATTCTTGCCTCGTCGCTTTCTCCACGAACCAACTTCCAAATTAAACGAGACAAATCCAAAATAGTAATCTCTCTAGTTGCTCCAATGTTAAATACTTGGTTATTTGCTTCATCCATTTCAAGACATTTAATAAATCCTTGAACATGGTCATCAACATAAGTAAAGGATCTAGTCTGTAGCCCATCACCATGAATTTCTAATTCTTTTCCCTCAAGTGAGTTAGCAATAAAGACTGATTGTGGCCCCCCCCACCAAGTAAGATTTTGATTGGGACCATAACCACCAAATAGTCTAATAATAACAACATCTAATCCATGGCGTTCATGATAAGCCATCATTAACTGTTCATCATACATTTTAGAAATGGCGTAAGCCCATCTACGAACAGTTGGACTACCAATTACCAAACTTGATTCTTCACTAAACGGTACATCTGGATTCTTTCCATAAACATCTGACGTTGATGCAGCGACAACCTTAGCACCAAGTTTGACTGCTACATTTAAAATACACTCCGTACCAAAAGTATTAATTTTCAAAGTATCCATTGCGTCAGAATAACGAGGAATCTTAAATGCGGCAAGATGCACAATTCGTTTACATCCATTGGCAACCCGTAACACTTCTTCTTCTTCTCTAATGTCAATCTTGTGAAAAATAAAATTGGGGTTTCCCATAAGTCCTGAAAGATTTAGTAGGTCTCCTTGAGAAAGATTATCAATTCCAACAACTTCATACCCTTTTTCTACTAAAGCGCGAACTAAATTTGATCCAATAAAACCTGCTGCACCTGTCACCAGAACTTTATACATTTTAACCCCTAGTATTAATTAAAAAAAACATTAAAAATGAAGGCTACCCTAAAAATCAAAATTATGCAATTAGTGAAATGGGCTTAGGCTTGTTTTTTATGAGTCATGAGATGTATAGTCACACAAATTTATACTTTATCATATGGAAAATAAATGAGTAATTGCAGATACTTGATTTTGACAAATGAAGGCAGTCATTATGGATTCAAATTACTTAATAATTTAAAATTAATTGGAATTATTCCCTGTAACATAATTGTTAGAAAAGTAACATTGAAACAAAATTTAGAAAAATTTATTAAAATTGCAAAAAAAATTGGATTTTTTAACACAATTTACAGCACAATAAAAATGCAAAATATTAATAGTCAAAACTCTAAACTTACCAATTGGCGAGGTCATTCATTTATTAAAATTTATGAACAACTCTCCAAAGAGGTTACTTACGTTGATGATTTCCACAGTAAATCCACTATTGACTATATTCAAAATTTAAATGTTGATTATATTATACTTGCACAAACAGGTATTATTAAAAAAAAACTTATTGATATTCCAAAATTAGGCATATTAAATGCTCACCCAGGAAAACTTCCCGACTACAGAGGATTAGATATTCCATGGCAAACAATTTTATTAAAAAAATTTAATGATTTGGGATCAAGCTTACATTTTGTTGATAAAGGAATTGATACCGGAGACATTGTAGAGTTCAAACCTTTTTTTCTTACCAACAAAATCAAATTTGAAAACTTAGAAGAAATAATTTATGAGGATTGTATTGACCTTTTATCTAAGATAATTTTAGATATTGAAAAATCAAAAAAAATTATAGGTTTTCCTCAAAGAAAAAATGAAGGGAGAATTAAGGAAGGATAAACCACATCTCAAAATACCCCTTCCCTACCTATTTCGGCTCAATCCTGAACTGACAACTCTCAATCTCTTCCTCTAAACATTTTTTATTTTATTTTTTTTCGGGAAATCACCGGATAACAAAAAATGCGGCCGCAATCTTAAAAATTAGCATGCTCCCCTCGTGGTCGCACCATTAGGTCCTCATTATATTGATTTTATAAATTCACTCGTAGCTCGAATGAAAGCTGAAAGTGGCGATTTAGAAACTGCACTTAAACTTATTAATGAAAATTATAAAAAGACTCCACAAATATAAAAATTGATAAAAATATAAAAATTCTTAAAATATCTACTGATTATTTTACATTTGTATTACCTGAAAACTTAAAGACCAAAAATTTATATCCTTACCTATCGACGGACTTAGTTGGTTCGAAAGTATTCCTGAAAATGCCACCTTGGTTCTACAAGATGATGAAGGAAGAATTTTGAGTTATCAAGATGGTGAAACATCCATTGTTAGCTCCATCTGTATCGGTTCAATGATGGTCTATTTGCTAAATGAAGAGTATTTGAACATAGAAACAAAACCAGATATTTCCAACAACCCACTATTTTTTATCTACTATCTTATTCCAAATTTTATTAGAAAAATTCTTAGAAGACGCTATATTAATAAACTTGATTTTAAAGTTAAAGAAGATCAAGAGAAAGGAAATTTCAGATGTAATTATCCACTAGAACTGAGTGGATGGGCATTAGAAATGATTATGGTTTTATTAATAAAAAAAATTGTCCCTAACTTATACTCAATTTCAATGTGGCCAGAGCCTTTTAACTCATCATCAATTTTAACTCACGATATTGAACCCACAAAATACGCATACACTGATGGTATTAAACAATTAATGGAAACTATAAAAAATCAGAAAAACAACCGTCAAACTATCTGTCTGGTATCGAAGTTTACAGAAAAATATTTAATTGACAGTCCAGAAGTCCTTGAGTGGCTTAAATCTCAGAATATTTTGAGTCATGGCTACAAACATATTAGCAAATCACACTTACCTATTGATAAAATCTTCAAAATGATAAATAAATCTAAAACGACACTTAATGAATTTTTTTCCAATTCTATCCTGGGCTTTAGAAGTCCTAGACTTCAACGTGGAAATAAAATAATGCAAGTATTATTGGAGCTAGGTTTTAAATATAGTACATCATGTATTGATTCTGACAGAGAAAACACAAGCAGTTGGGGTGGAGGCGTTGGTATGATACATCCATATTTTCCACCCATAAAAACTGATGGGAATTTATTTCAAGAACAGCTTTTAGAAATTCCTGTAAGTGCACCTGATTGTATTTTTCCCATTTTTACAAATCCTTCCCAGGATAATCTTATCAAAATTCACCAAAAAAAATTTAGCGAAATCTCTATGCTAGGAGGATTATATAATTCAATTATCCATGCTGGAGTTTTCAACTCGGAAGATTCAAAAATACGAATGAACCTATTAACCCAAATGCATGATACAATAATTAAAGATAATTCCACTTGGTTTACTTCACTCGATCAAATTTACTCCTGGTGGATTGAGCGACATAAAATTAAGATTGAATTAAAAAATAATATTATTAACATTTTAAGCGGGTCTAATATGAGTAAATTGCAAATAATTTTTTATGGAAACAGTAACACCACAAGACAGAGTATGACAGACTTCTTAAACCAAAAAATTGATTTCCCCAACATAAAATTTACAATTAATTAAAATTATGAATAAAATAGATTAGATGAGGTTCAATTATAAACTTAATTAAATCAGAAAAATTTAAAAAAAATGTTTTGATTCCATTTTTTATTCTGTTAACGTTTTTTTTAATTTTTACACACCAATCTGGCTTTCATGATAATATGGGACCTGGCGATGAGCCTGGATATATAACTAGAGCCAAAACTCTCTGGGATACCGGAAAGGATGATCATTTTATAACTTGGAGTCCTGGTTATGTACTCCTCATGAGTCCATTTGTAGGAATTTTAGGTGAAGTTGAAGGCTATAAAATTTGGCGTTTTTTTCTTTTTGGCACCTTGTCCCTTTTGATTTACTTCACCTTTAGAAACATTACAGGCAGTTCATGGCTAGGACTTATATTATCTATTTGTTACCAAATGCTATACCTACCGTATATCTCTCCATCCTTACAAACATCTGTTAGCTTAATACTAATAATCTCTCTTTTCCTTCTTACAAATTATGAAAAAAATCTTGGAATTGTCTTTGCAATACTAATTAATGGTATTTTTATATCTGGAATTTTACCACCTGTTATAGCATCCTTTGGATTATACTGTTTAATTTTTTTACCAAAGCTAGTTTTTACAAAAAGATTTATAAAGCAAGTTTCTGTGGGATTTGTCATTCTTATTTCATTTATTTTTTACAAATCTTACAATCTTATGGATTACGGTAAAGAATGTGAAATTAGAGGAAGAGCTGGAATGCATATGCAGCTACAACTCTTCATGATGTATAAAAATCTAGATGCCCCTTATGTAGATAAACCAGAAGATCTTTTAGATTATTCTTATCACAAAAGAGTAAAGTTTCTTGATAAATATTTTTTAGATAAATTTGGATATAGTAAACTACATCTCAGAAACAATAAGATGGATCCTAAATGGCCAGGCTTCCTACTTGATTGGCCATGGCTAATCAAAAAAGATCCTGATTTAATGTTTGCTTATATTGATAATATTTTGTTAACCCTTAAAGACAGCTTGAAAAATGCCTTTCAAATAATAATTCCCATCGGCAAATATGATGTTAACACCACCAGCGCCAAAAGGGGCAATTATCAATTTATTATTCTATTAATTATGATTCTACCATTCATAATTAATAGGTTTAAAAAATCACCAGTCCAAAAAATTCATTATCCCAATACAACTCAGCTCGCCCTCACCGTTTGCTCACTATCAATTTTAGTTCCACTTTTACTCTATAATCCAATACTCATTTACTGCCCACCATTTATTCCCGCGTACCTAATGGCAATGGCTTGCGCTGCACTGGTTCTCATTAAACTTATTAATAAAAAAAGTGAAATTTAAGCAAAAGTTTTATCAGTTTGAATGGCTCTACCCTGTATTTTTTCAGTAACCGCAGCTTTTTTAGCTGCCTTAACCACCAAGTCCCAACCTAAGAATCTTGCCAATTTAAATGTCAACTTTCTTCCTAAAACCGCATACAGCATTGGCCTTAAAACTGGAGAAATATTGTAAACAGTCATATTTACAACTTCTAAACCACTAAACATCTTAACAGAATCTCTTTTGCTAAAAGTATGAGCATATGGAGCATGTAAAATAGCGGAATATTTTAAATCTAAAAATTTTGCATAGTGACCAATTTTCGGTCTATAGGGAATTAGCTTACAAATTCTCCAAAAAATATCTTTATCACGTGTTAATTTTACCAATATAAGATTGATAGTTTTAGCAATTCCTTCAATAATAGCGGTTAATGAATATGTATAGTAATACATAACTGTCATAGTACCATTAGGTTTTAAAACGGCTTGAATTCTCTTTGCAATGGTGGGTGTATTCTCTGGTGGTGAATAACTCCGTAAGAGTATATATAGTCAAAAAGAAGTTATCTCTAAACGGCATAGTCTCAGCATTAGCACAAACTAAGTTTTACATTTATGTTAGGGTTGTCCCATAACATAATACTCAAGTCTCTTTTTACCAATAATGATACTTTCAAAACTTAAATCAAGTCAGTGTAATTGGTTGCACCCGTATTAAGAAATTCTGTCATATCAATTCCCTGCGAACAACCAATCTCTAAAATATCATGCTTATTATGCTTTCCAAACTCAGACACACCCTCATCATGTAACCAGGTGCGTTTCATATCGATAGTTTCTTACACCTTCAAATTGAACTTTATCATCATTCCATTTACCCATACATGGATGGCTACTCCAAAACTCTTTAACTTTTTGAATAGAACCACTTAGTGTCTCTTTAGAGATTGCAATTCCCCCTCATAAATTTCAAACTGAACACCGTGCTCTTTACATAGAATAGATCCTTCTAGCACCCGTGATTGATCACTGTTCCAAGTTACCTGTCCACCAAGGAATAGCTCTGATGAACACGACAAACATTTTAGCTTCTGTATAAAATTATGTCTCATAAATAAATCTCTTGTAAAAGTGAACTCTGAAGATATCATAAGAATAATAAAAATACAAAAACCATTTTTACTTATGTACCTTAGCATCTACTATTTTCTTCTAGTATTCCTCATCTGTTTTATTGCGGGAACACCTTTGATGCGCATACTCAAACTAAACCAATACTGGTCTATTTCTCCTGGTTTTGGCTTTATCTTTATATTTGGCTTTTTTTCATTTTTTCTCACACTCTCAAAAAATGCCAGTTTTTCGCTTATTGCCTGCACTTGTCTCTTTTTAATTGCTATTTTAGCCGCCTACTTCACACCACCAGAACAATCCAACAATGAAATAAAATCATGGGAAAACCCGTAATTATCCTACTCCTGTTTGATTATTGTATATTGTTAGTAATAGATTTTTAAAGAAGTGATATTCGTTTTTGGGGTTCAGTAATTTAGACGTATTGGATAATATCTGTAGGCTCTGCTCACTTTTTAAAACTACAAGCACATTAAACCAGATCACCTTTTAGTACATTTAGTACCAACAGTGAATTTGAAACTTGGCAAGTAAGATCCCAGTATATATCCAGTTTTTTTGTTATCATTAATTTGCGGCGTTTATCCATCTAGGCATTGCAGAACTTCTCAATATAGTTATTTTACCCACTAACTTTTCTTGTGATCCTATTTTCTTTTACGCATTGGTTTTTAAAAACTCTTCGATTTTTCTATTTTCACATCACTTATTGCAACACAACGGCATTCTATATCTCAACCTATTATCGAGGACACACTGGAAGTCTAATCTCAGGAATATCGCTACCTATCCTCATTGGACTCACGCTTAATCTTATAAATACTAAAAAAAACTACCTTCAACTGTCACTTATATTACCATTACTCTTCCTCTATTTTACCTCTTATCCATTCACATTTTTTTCACCTACTTACCGAATTGTCGTTTTTATTTATATTGAAAAAAAACAAGACTCAATTTTTATTTTTTTTTAAAAAACAACAAAATACTATTCACTTCAGCATTATTATTTTTAGGCTTAATTTATTTTAAAATGCACCAATTTTGCCTAAAATATCGCCTAGTTGCTCAAACTCAATTCAGAGCGTTTCCAGAAGGTTTTTACTTTAAAAACATTGGACTATCAACTGGTTCCGCACCAATTGATCCTTATGCCAACAAACAAACGCGCTCTATTACAATCTTTTTTTTATTTTTTTAATAATATGTATGATTACAATGGCTCTTATAAAAAGAAAAAAATATTTCCCATACTTGTAACCATATATTTTATAACTGTCTCACTTTTTTTATATTTACCATTACTGACTCATATTATTTCTATAAATTATTATATACTAATCAATACTGGATTTTCATTCTCCTTTGCCAAACAATTCTATTTATTAAAAATAAAGTATTAAAATATATTTATATCAGTTCATTAATTTTTCTAGCCACTGTTAATTGGTCAAACGCTTTAGTGACAAAAAATTCTTTTGACTTCTAATAAGTACACTGGTGCTGAGTTTGCAGATTGGAAAATTATTAAAGATAACTTTAATAATCTCTACATTCCCTCCAAAGAGGGTAGATTAAATTTCTTTAGAGATTTTTACCATTTAGGGAGCTCTAAAAAAATAATAGATTATCTTCTGCTTTCACCAAACTCACCACTTATCGCACATAACAAACTAACCAAACCAGTTTATGAAGATCGTTTTAAGTTAATTTTTGATGTAAGAAATAAAAGCTTTCTAGATATTTCCTCACTATCCAATAGCTGAAGTAACCAACACTTCAATTTTATGCCATATCAGATGTGAAAATTTTATTACAAAACGTTACTCACGACTTAAACCTAGAAGCAATATTTCAGGTTCAACTGAAGCCGAGTCAGTCTTAACAGTAACTTCACTTAACCGAACTGACTTAATTAAAATAACCAACGTACACCTCAAAAATACACCTAGAATTTAAACAAAATATTGATATTGTCGATAACGTCATTCAATTCAGAGGCTATCTCAGGAAAAAACTTTAATTTAACTGAAATAAATTTTTAATTTTTCTACTTTCTCTTAAACGAAGAAATGGCTTTTCAATTAAACTATAAGTTAAAGAGAAAAATGGTAGTTAATGCTAAAAACATTGCAGTTTTGACCATAAAAGATTCCTCTTTGGAAAAATATGTCGTTAGTAATCTTATAATCAATAAATGTGAGAGATAGAGTGAGTAAGATAATTTACTAATGATTAATATAATTTTTAAAAAACTATCTTTAATATCCCCATATGAAATAGCTTTAGGAAAAAAGAATATAAATAAAATAGTGAGGAGTTAAATTAAAAAACAATGTTTTAGCAAAAAACTGGCATCTTTATCAACAACATAATAAAAAGTAAACGAAGCCCCAAGAATTCCAAGTAGTCCCACTTAAAAAAGTTTTCCCTCCAATTATTAATAAACCTTGTGTAAAAAACCGTAATATAGGCACCCAAAACTCCAACCATTAGTGAGTCAAATCTTGCAATGGTAGCTGATCTAAACTCTCTTTCCCACAAACCAGTGGAATAGGGTTCGTAAAGCAACCAATAAACCGATAAATAATTGAGACTGACATAAAAACCAATTAATGCTATCAAAATTTTATTTTTAGGGTTTATCCATAAATATGACCATTATAAAACTTATAGGCAATCCAATGTAAAACCACTCTTCTATAGATAACGACCATGATTCTGAAAAAAACTCAAGATTGCCATTAAAAAAATTCTGAATGAAAAATAGATATTTTAACAAGTTAAGTTTTTGCGTTAATAAAAAATTGATTGTTAAGTAAAAATAGTAGTTGGGAAGTGTTCTAAACCAGCGTTGAATCCAAAAATTTAAAATAACAATAAAACTTAACTTTCCATCTGAATAATATTTCACAATATTTTGAATAAAAATTTTCCCTACCAAAAAACCACTTAAAACAAAAAATAGCTCAACTCCATAATAGCCAAGGCGAATCCATACCTTATAAAGTAGTCATATAGACCTGCGATGGCATCAAACCTCTAATGTGAGCTATTAATACCATTGTAATGGCTACGCTCTTAGAAAATCCAATCCAAAAATACGATTATAGTTCATAATTATAAAAGCTTCATTTTAAATAAACTAAGTGGTCTTACACCTTCATAGTGAATTTTCGTATAAATTTTTATTAATTCTTCTTTTTTATCTGTTTCAAAGTTTATAACTAACTCTTCACGTTTTTCAATTTTTTCTAAATAGACTTTTTCCATTTCAGAAATAATTTCAAAATCAATAATTTGCCCCATAGTTCTAGGCTCAAGCTCTAAAAGTATTTTTAAATTATTACTAATTGGTTTATAGATTAAATTTCATTTCCATCTTCAACATAAACAGCATCACTGGTTTGAGCGCAGAGCCCAAAAATTTCCAAAATAGACATGATTTAACTCAATTGATGTGCCTACGATTTTGGCTCTTGTTCCAAGATTAAGTGTTTTTATTGTGTTAACATTATATAAATCATCCGCAGCATCAACATAAACAATTCTAAAATTTAACTCTCTTGTTTCTATTGGTGGAAAAGTAACACCTCTTTCAGTATTAAAAAAGGAATAAACCTCTTGATTAGGATCATATTTTACAGCCTGACATGACAATCTTAAAAATTGTGTATCCTTTGCATTAAAAGTTCTATCTATACTCTCATTAGAAGTATTTAATTTTTTTAAATATGTGATAGGAACTTGATATGTTGATAACTATACCGCTGAAGCATACCTGGTCCTACTTCACCACAAATAATTAAGTATTTTTATCGTTTTTTGAATAGATATAGAACGGCTTAATCTATTTTCAGACAACCAAACAAATGGCTGCTGGTAATAATAGTCTTGTTCACTTTGTCCAATCTCCTCTTCCACTTTGACTCAAACCCTAAATAGTTATTAGGATTTTTCGATAGACCTCCAAAATGTTCATTTCAAAATCAATAGAAGTTCTAGTATTAAAATCCTGAATCAGTGATTTATCACCTTTCATAACAATAAAATATTCTGCAGTTTGATATCTTGATTATCTCGATTAAAGCCCTTAGACATTAAATAGATTCTAAAAATTGACTTATGAAAAGTACTTGTAACATTTAAAAAGTAGTTATTTAAAAACTTGGATGGAATTTCTTGAATTGTTTATGGTACTCTTAGAATTTATGGGCAAATTAATTAACTCTAAAAATTTTTAAATTCAGTATCCATTAAAACTAATCAGAATTATAATTAAAAGTGTTGCCTTAATATATTTAAAACTTTCTTTTTTTACTTATCCACCATTTATAAAAAAGCATGCAAAATTAGGACCAAAAATATAAACTGTGTTATGTAAAGTATTTTATACATATAATATGAATCATTGATAACAAAACAGAAAATAAGTAACAAAGACCATAAATCAAAATCGAAGCTAAAAATATTTTTCTTAATTTTATTTGAAAAATAGAAAATCCCGACAAATGACAAAATTGTATAAATTAAGCCTATACCAATATGAAAGTATTTTATTATACCCATACCCAAAGTATTTCTAAAAGAAAATGTTATGTTATTCTTCTCCAGGAATTATTCCCCAATAAATCAGTATTATGTCCCATGATTTAACCCACTCCCCATGGACGGAATTGATCAGCAGCATTTGTCGCATACATCTTAATTAATCGATTCGAATAACCCAAATCGAATATAACAATCGTGTGTGTAACATTTATATTTTTTCAAATTTAAAAATTTTACTTATATTGTCTAAGCCATAAAAATTAAAAATGGTGTCAACAGTAAAAACAATGGATATGGATATACTCTCATAATAATCAAGGTCAAAGTAATTGCGATAAGATAGTCCGACCAGTTTATATTTTTAAAATCTTCAAAAAATTTATTTACGTAAAACAAAAGAAGCGCTCCAATTGTACACATTGTTAAAGAGCCCTGATGACCATTATAAAAAGTTGAAAAATAAAAGTTTCCGTAGATAGAAAAAATTCCAACCAGTGCAGCTACTACTAATGGAGTTTTAAAAAGACGTCTTACCGAAACCAAAATAGCTAATGGAAATAGTGAAATTATGAATGTATTGTGAATTGCCACAATATCAAAACTAAAAGTTAAACCGAGTAAAATGGAAAAAAAAGCTAATGTACTATATTGACCGGAAACATAGTCATATAAAAACCACCCTGCAGGATCTGTTCCTCTCGTAACTACTGATCGTTCTATTTGATAGAGTTTATTGACTAATCCATCTATTTTAAATTTTTCTGGATTGTGAAAATATAACATTCCGTTAAAATTATCTGCTATGTCCCCATTACCTGTGAGAAAATATTCTCCATAACCAATCCAAAAATGTGGCCATAAATAATTTAAAACAACTACAAAAAAAATTGAACCTATAACCACCAAAGTTACGAAATTTATTTGGATTCGTTCTTTAAATATTGTCCATATAGAGAGTAGAATAAATGGAAAAAGTATCGAAACTGTTAAAAAAAACGAGGCTCCTATTTGTCTTGAAAAAAGAAAAATCGAGTAAAAAAGAACTTGGGTTATTGAATAACCAAACAGGACTGAAACCACCCCTGTCTCTAAAGAGTCCTGGAGCTTATTATATTTAGAAATCCAAAAACCACTTAAAAAGAAAAAAAGATAGGTAATAGATATTTTAAATAATAATATCACACAAAAGGCTCAACTATTCGTGACCTCTTAGTGCCACTGCTGTTTTTCTCCATCCAATCATCTCATAACCAAGTTTAAAATAATTACGTTTCCATCTAAATTTTGCAAATGGATAGAGCGAAGCGTGTGCCACATATGAAACCAATGCGAAAAAGCGTGAACCATTATGTCTAGCAACAAACGTTTTCCAATCCCACTGATTTAATGTGTCCCACACGTAAAAATAGCGAACCAGTGATTGTAAAACGTTATATTCGTGGTGTTTCTCTTTTGGAATCCACACTTTACTTTCTGGCCTTAACCAATCGCCTTTAGCATACTCTTCTAATGTTTTTGGTAATACAAAACCATATTTTTTAATAACGAGATCAGTATACTCAGCGCCAGGGTATGGATCAAAAATAGCCATAATATTTGCTCTACCGTCTGGGTTAAGTTGTTTTAATTTATCAATAGTATTTAATGTCATTGGAACGTGTTCATCCAACTCATCTGGTAATCCTAGTAAGAATGAGTAAGTTGGAAGTATCCCAGCTTTTTTACAGCGTTCAGCACTTTTAAGTAATTGCTCTTGAGTTGTTTTTTTCGACATCATTACAAGCTGTTTATCTGATCCACTCTCACCACCAAACGCAATTTCGTTAAATTTTGCTTTCTTAAGAATTGCTAACATTTCATCACTAACTCTTTCAAATAGATCAACTCTACACATTGCATAGATCTCTATTGGAAGATCCCTCTCTATTAGTAATTCTGCAATTCTTTTAACTCTATCAACTCGAGCGAAAAATAGTGCATCAATAAATGTAACGGTTTTAGGACCATATTTTGCTGCAATTTCAGCTAACTCATCTACTACTACTTCTGGTGGCTTAGCTCTAAATAATCTATTTCCCTTCCAAGTACAAAAAGAACAGGTAAACGGACATCCTTTACTAGATAAATATGGAAATTTATCTACCATTCCTGGATACGATTTTAAATCAACTAAATGAAATGGAAGATGGTTAATTAT
This sequence comes from Bacteriovoracaceae bacterium, assembly GCA_046328975.1. GTDB lineage: Bacteria > Bdellovibrionota > Bacteriovoracia > Bacteriovoracales > Bacteriovoracaceae > JAXLVO01. Next base: position 85,099 of record JAXLVO010000006.1, read on the forward strand.
GCTGTAATCAATAAACTCACCTGGACAGTTATTAATCATTTTTCCATTTATTATTGTTGTTAAACCTGGAACACTTGAAAGATCAGTGTGGTTGTAAAAACCATTGGCTAAATCTACAATTGATTTTTCAGCTTCACCTCGAACAGCATAATCACACAAACCAGATTTTACAGTTGACTCTGCCTCTTGCCCAACATGATCCCCACCCCAAACAATCGGAAAGCCTGGAGCTTTTTGTCTAATCAATTTGGCAATATTAACAGCGTGACCTAATTGTGGTCCTGACATTGAAGATATTCCGTAAAATAGATATCCAGAATAATCAAATTCTTCGTAATTTTTAATTTGCATATCTAAAATTACAGGTTCATAACCAGCAGCTATAAGTGGTTTTGAAAGAAAAAACAGCGAGTTTGGTAGATCCGGATCAAAAGCATTAAATCTTCCAGGCCAAATCAAAAGAATTTTTTTTGAATAATTTTTTTGAGGAGGAAATTTATTTATTTTAATTTCTTCCAAATTTGCTAGTTTTTCATTTATATTTGACTGTTGTTGATTATCTATTAACATTTCAATCTCCGCGCATCGAGTTGATGCGTGTTTGTTTTTAAAAATTCACTACTTAACATTACAACATTGTTCCAGATTTCCAAAATAGAATCAAGGAGAATTATCTAGTGTAAAATCTCTATATTTCTCATCAAATTCATTAGAATACACGTTGTTTTTTGGATATTTAACAACTAAACAATTCTTTTACAAGTTAATTTAAACATTCAACAAGAGATGGCTCATGGCACTAGATTTGTTTTGCTTCAGTAATAAATTTTGCAAAAGAAGTGATGAAATACCTAAAAAAATCCAGTTTATGAATTTTAATTAAATGTTTTAAAGCCTTTTTTCTTCCAACAGAAGCTTCTAATTCTCTAATAAAAGCCGACTCATTTCTGGTTCCAATATTACCAAAATGTTTATTAACTAATTTTAATGCATTAACAGCTGTTGCTTCTCTAAATTTTACGCTTTTGGAATTATCTTGAATTCTAATATCAACTACAGGAACTGCTACGTATTTAAAACAAACATCATGCTTTAGAATTTTAACGAATAGGTCTAAGTCCATTCCAAGATATAAACTAGCATCAACTCCTCCAGCTTTAACCACCATTTCAGTTTTAAGAATAAGTGAAGGTTGAGCCAATGGCCAATCTGTTTTAAAATCTTTTAGACTTAATTCACGATTGGCATTACCATAACCCGCAATAAAGTTTCCATTTTCATTAACATAAAAAGCATCACCATAAACACCAGCAGTTCTTGCAAACTCTTCATCAGAAAGTTCTGAAAACCTTTTTATTAACCCATTCAAAGCATTTTTATCATTATATCGATCATCGGAACAAAGCCATGTCCAATAATAGCCGGTTGCTCTGTTTAAGCCTTTATTAAGTGCATCTGATTGACCTGTATCTTTTTCTCTAAAATATTTAATTCGACTATCACTCTTAACAATTTTTTGACAAATCTCTTCTGTATTATCTGTTGATAATGCATCTTGAATTATGACTTCAATATTTTGGTAGGTTTGAGTTAAAATTGAAGTTAGGCAATCTTCTATATATTTTCCCTGATTAAATGTAGGAACAATAATTGTCAGTAAAGAGTTTAGTTCTTTCATTTCCGATCATCCTTCAATTAGTTTAATTAAATATGTTTTCCAAAAATTGAATTTTTAAATTTAATTATCAATGACTCGTTTTGTAATTTTGAAAGTGTATCAACCTGTTTAAGTAGATTTTGAGCTATACCTTGGACCTCATGAATTTTTGCCTCTTTCATAGTTAGCTCATTATCTCTAATTTGACATGTTTCAAGCAGCATTTTGTTTTCATCTCTTTGATTATTCATTTGTAAAGTCATTTCTTGATTAGTCTCTTTTAGTTTAAAAATTTCTTCCTCTTTTTCATGAATCTCTCTATTCTTTTCTAAAATATCTTTATCTTTTATTAAACATTCTGCTTTTAATTCATTAATCTCGATTTCTTTAGATTTATTTTGTGCAATTAAAATTGGGTACTCTTTGGCTCTATCCATAACTTTTAAAATATCAAATGTTCTAGTTGATAAAAATGTAAATAGTTCATTTTTAATTTTATTAGGGAAGAAAATTAAAACATCATTAAAAACTACATAGCGATAGTTATTATTAAGTTGGTTTAATTTATTAACAATATCAGTAAATTCTGGCCAATTTTTAAAATCATTGGGTGGTGGAGGTGGTGATAAGAAATATCTAGCATCATCAATAATAATAACAGAATCTTCATTGATTGATTCAATCGCTTCAAGTTCTTGTAGAACAGGACATTGACTTAAATCTTTATCATCATCACTTGTAGCAGTAAAATGTGCGTCTAGCCAATATAAAGCGGAACCTATTTTATTTTCTTTTTTTATTGTTCTTATAAAATCAGGTGAAGATTGATTATATATTTCAACTTTATCATTATCTTTAAATTTCAATCTAGAATTTTCATAGAGTGATTTATTAATTTCGCATGAGAAGAGTTTGTCGAATTTACCAATAACTTTTTCTAGCGATTCACCTTTATATGTTCCTGTCTCTACAAAATTTGCTAATGGTAATTTGGTTTTCAAAAAATCAATTAAATCCGTATCTATAGTAAAGTTAATTGCACCCATTTGTTTTCCTTAAAAAAAAATGCCTTTTTTATTACTTTTTAATTTTTTTATTTCTTTATCTTTTTCCATTAGCTCATCTTCTAACTTTTTTAGTTTTAAATTAATTGAATCAATTTTCAATCGTCTCTCTTCACATGCAACCAAAAGCGTTTTTATCTCATTGTCCTTTGAGTGAATCTCAATCTCTTTTTTATGAATCTCAGCCTCTTTTTCATCGATTTCACTCTCTTTCTCATTTATCTCATGTTCTTTTCTATTTATTTGTTCAATTAGCGTATCGTACTCTTTAGCCTTATCAACAAATTTCAAATGATCAAAAACTCTTTTAGAAATAAATTCAAATAATTCGTTCTTAATCTTAGAGGGATAAAAAACTAATACATCATTAAAAACTACTAGATTATGGTTGGAACTTAATGAAAAAAGTTTTTTTATAAGAGTTGTAAAATCTGGCCAATTTCTAAAATTATTTGGAAATGGTGGAGGACTTAAAAAGTATCTAGCATCATCTATTAAAATTACACTTTCAGAATCAATTTGATTAATAGAATTTAGTTCATCCAAAAGCGGGCACTTATCTAAATCTGTATCTTTTTTAGATTGGCTCATAAAATGAGCATCCAGCCAGAAAAAAGTCGGTTTACCATCGTAAACATAATTGATATCTGTTAGAAATTGAGGTGAATTGGTCTTTGAAATTTTTACTTTGTTGGATTTTTTAAATCTATCTTTTGCATATTGAAAATGTGTTTCATTTAACTCACAAGAATAGAGAGTATTAAAATAAGGTTCAACCAATTCAAGTGAGTCTCCTTTAAATGTTCCTGTTTCAACAAAAATATTTAAATTCGAGAGTCGCTTAAGTTCTAAAACTAATTCCATATTTATAGTAAAATTTATTGCACCCACAATTAATCCAATTCTCTTAGTTATTTTTAATTAATTCTAAATAACTTGTCTCATAGTTGAGACCAAGCATTCCATAAAATGGTGCCTTCTCCGTTTCATAATCCCAATTTACATCTATTGGAATTCTTGGCGTCGATAGTTTAACCACTCCACGATTGAACATATTATTAAACGCATTCCCTACAATAAATTCAAAGGTATATTTTCCACACTCAATATTTAAATCAACTTCTATTTTGAATGTGTAATTTTTTCCTGAACCTATATTAATACCCTTATCATCTTTATTATAACTTCCACCACAAAAAATAATTTGATCATGACTATTTCTAAGCATTAAAGAAAAACAGACATCATCATTTTGAATTTTAGATTTAAGTGTTATAAAAAAAAGAATCTTGTCACCAATTTTAATTTTAGGATTAAAAATCCCTTTTTTATCTACATATCCAGCAGCAATTACCGAATACAGTTCTGTTTCAATTGACCCAGCAGCTAACAATGAATTGCTAACAAACATCGACTCATTAAAAAACTCTTTTTTCATTCCATTATCATTTTCTTCTTCCGCTGTGCTGTTATTGCTAGTTACTCCACCCTCTTTAAAATATTCAATTATAACATCATTAACATCTCCCACCATAACAGCCTTACCATTTTTTAAATAGAGTGCTCGATTACAGAGGTTTCTAACTGTTGCCATATCATGTGAAACAAAAATAATAGTAGTACCCTTGCTTCTCATTTCAAAAATTTTCTTCGAACATTTCTGTGAAAAAAAAATATCTCCCACACTTAAAGCTTCATCAATAATTAAAATATCTGGGGTTAAATAGGTTTGAAGTGCAAATGCCAGGCGTACGTGCATACCAGAACTATATGTTTTAATTGGTTTAAAAATATGTTCTCCTAAATCTGAAAACTCTAATACATCTTCATAAACTTTATTAATCTGTTCTTTACTAAAACCTAATAATGTAGAATAAAAATAGATATTCTCTTTACCTGTCATCTCAGGATTAAAACCAGAACCTAATTCTAAAATTGAGGCAATTTTTCCATCGATATGAAGAGACCCTGACGTTTGCGTGAGGACACCTGCTAAAATTTTTAAAAGAGTACTTTTTCCCGAACCATTTCTACCAATAATTCCAAAACATTCACCCTTTTTAATAGAAAAACTTATATCGCTAAGCGCCCAAAAGTCATTAAAAGGTGACTGTTTTTTAAAACTTATTAAATGAGAAAATATATTCCAATCTTTTTTTAAAATTTTAAAACATTTACTAATCCCATGAACGTCGATAGCCACATTACTCTTTGTGCCATTTTCACTATTCATTGGTACTTTAGAATTACTCATTTTATCTCTCTATTGAAACCATTAGACACATAGAATCTAATTAACTTTAATCGATTTGTAAATTTTCCTGATCAAGTTGATAGTCAAAAATCATTTAAACGTCTAAAATTATCTAAGAACAATGCAATAAATTAACACAAGGGCTTTTCATTGAATTTTATTTTCCTCATCAAAGATCTTTTTGCAAAATCACACATCTTGCTAGAGCTCGTTAAAAGTGATTTTAAGAACAGATATCTTGGATCCTACCTAGGAATGGTTTGGCCATTTGTTAACCCCATAATTACCATTGGAATTTTTCTTTTTGTCTTTCAGTTTGGATTTAAAAATCCACCAGTTGATAACGTCCCTTTTGTTATCTGGCTCTGTTCAGGCATGATTCCTTGGTTTTATTTTTCAGAGACATTTTCAGCTGGTTCAAATGCTTTTATCGAATACTCGTTTCTTATAAAAAAGCTCTCTTTTAGAGTGAGTCTAATTCCACTTATAAAAGTGTTTTCCAACTTAATTGTGCATATCTTTTTTATTTTTCTATTGTTAATTATTCTATTACTTCATGGGTATACACCCAACCTATTTTGGCTTCAATATTTCTACTATCTGTTCTGCATGGTTAGTCTACTAATTGGTCTATCTTGGTTTTCGGCATCAATTATGATCTTTATAAAAGATGTGGGAAATTTAATTGGAATTCTAATTCAGTTTGGCTTTTGGCTGACACCTATTTTTTGGAATATAAGCTTTTTACCAGAAAAATTTAGATTTTATATTCTACTCAATCCCGTTACCTATATTGTTTTAGGCTTTAGAGATACCTTTATTTATCACCATTGGTTCTGGGAAAATATTCCAACCTTTATCTCTTTCTGGATAATTAATACGACAATTCTGGGACTTGGCTTAGTTGTCTTTAAAAAAACCAGACCCCATTTCGGTGATGTACTCTAAAAGATAGTATAAATAAATGGTGCAACTACACTTCCTTGGCTCATTACAACTAGTACGCCAAGAACTAGTAAAATCGCAATTATAGGTGCTAACCAGAATTTTTTTCTGACTTTTAAAAAATCCCAAAAATCTTGCAGAAATTCGTTCATTAAAATGGCCTCTCCATTGATTTTGCTTCAAATGGTACATTGTTAATTTTTTTGTAAGTTAAAGCATTTTTATCAATATCTTGTTGTAAAAAATCACGTTTAATAATTTTAAAATAGATTCCCACTGGTGAAAAAACGATAAAGAAAATAAGGCTCAAAATGATTTTGGTATTAACAAAACCCAAAACTCCACCCAGCAGCATCCATGGAATGTAAACATATTTTAAAAACCTAGGATAAACTAAAGTAACTGCTAAAAAAAACAATCCAATGTAAACCGGTACAATTTTAAAACCAGATTTAAAAAGCCAAGGAAGAATTAATGAAAAAAAGAGTGGAACTAAAACTCCCATTAAAAGACCAAAGTTTTTTAACTCTTTATCACTCACATTCTTAATGTCACTTAACTTAACCATAGTTTAATCCAATACAAATTCATTTTTCCAAGATTCATTCTGCTCAGCCTTAGGCTGCTTAGTTTTATCTATCAAGCAGTTCTCTAAAACTAGATAGTCCATCTCTGTTCGCATAAAACAGCGATATGAATCTTCAGGAGAGGTAACAATCGGTTCTCCTCTTACGTTAAAAGAGGTATTAACCAGGACTGAACAGCCTGTCTTATTTTTAAAAGCTTTTATTAATTTATAAAAACGTGGATTAGTCTTTTCAGTAACGGTTTGAACTCTTGCCGAATAATCAATATGGGTAATGGCTGGAAGTGTCGAACGAGCCACATTGAGTTTCTTAATACCAAAATAGCCCTGCTGTTCGTCTGTCATATTAATTCTATGCTCATGTTTAACTGGAGCTACCATTAACATGTAAGGACTATCACCTTTAAATTCAAAATATTTATCCACATCTTCAGCTAAAACGGCTGGTGCAAACGGACGAAAAGATTCTCTATATTTAACCTTTAAATTCATAATAGATTGCATTTTGGTATTTCTAGGGTCCCCCAAAATAGAGCGAGCACCTAAAGCTCTTGGACCAAATTCCATTCTACCCTGAACCCAACCAATAACATTTCCTGCCTCTAAAATGGTTGCCAGTTTTTCTAATAAAATCGCATCATCTTGAATAAAATCAAAAGGAATGTTTTTGGATTTTAAAAAGGTTGATATCTCTTCATTACTATATTTAGGACCAAGATAAGAGCCTTTGGTTGCATCTTCAAAACGCGTTCGCTCGTTACCTAAATACTGATAGTGGGTAGCTAGTGCTGATCCCATCGCACCACCAGCATCACCTGCTGCAGGCTGAATCCAGATATTTTTAAATGGCCCTTCTCTTAAGAGTCTTCCATTGGCAACACAGTTAAGTGCCACACCACCGGCCAAACAGAGCGAATCTACATTCAACTCTTTTTGAACAGCAGTTGCTAGTTTTAAAATGATCTCTTCCGTTACCACTTGAATACTGCGAGCAATATCCATCTCTTTTTGAGTTAATTCTGATTCTGGTTTTCTAGCTGGACCACCAAATAGTTTATCAAAGTGACTATTCGTCATCGTCAAACCCGTGGCGTAGTTAAAATATTTCATATTAACATGAAAGGTACCATCGGGTTTAACATCTATTAAATATTTATAGATTAGATCTTTATATTTTGGTTCACCGTAAGGTGCAAGACCCATAAGTTTATATTCACCCGAGTTAACTTTAAAGCCGGTGTAATAAGTAAAAGCAGAATAGAGAAGACCTAACGAGTGAGGAAAATCAATTTCCCACTTCAGTTCAAGTTTATTTCTATCACCCAACCAAACTGTGGTTGTGGCCCATTCTCCAACTCCATCTAAACAGATAACCGCAGCTTTTTCATAAGGGCTTACAAAAAAAGCGGAGGCTGCATGTGATTGGTGGTGTTCTGAAAAAAGTAATTTAGGTAAATTCTTCTTACCTGTTTTAGAAAGTTTTACTAACTCTTTTTTGATAACAGATTTAAGAAATAGTTTCTCTTTTAACCAAACTGGCATCGCCATAATAAATGAACGATAACCTTTAGGTGCATAAGTTAAATATGTTTCTAGTAATCTTTCAAACTTAACAAAGGGTTTATCGTAAAATGTAATGTAACTAATATCGTTTAAATTAATCCCCGCCTCTTTTAAGCAATAATCAATAGCTAATGCAGGAAAATTACTATCATGTTTTTTGCGAGTGAATCGCTCTTCTTGAGCAGCCGCTATAACTTCGCCATTTTCTAGCAAGCATGCTGCACTGTCGTGATAATAAGCGGAAATTCCTAAAATATACATAGTCTAAGAAATCTACTTTAAATGTTCCATAATGGAATATGCATGGAGTCAATTGTGCAGTAATTGCTTAAAACTTTGGATAGATTCTGATTTAAACAGCGATTGATCAATCGTCTGGTTTTTTAATGTTCTATTACTACTATTTTTCATAATAGTTTCAAGAATAAGTTGAATATCTAAACTATTAAAAACCAGGTTCTCTTTATCTTTTTTTAAAAATTCATTTAACCATAAAGCTTGTGGACAAATACAGATAATTTTGAGGTTAGAACTTAAATAATCAATCAGCTTACTAGGTAAACTATATTGCATTAGATCCACAATTTCATGATTAAAACTATAGGTCACAATACCATAATCATAATCTAATAAAATTTCTGCTTTCCTATCTTCTGTAAAAGCTCCTTTATATTCAATGACATTTGAAAGTAAAATATCTTCACTGGGTTTTTCTTGTCCCCAAATATCAATTATAAAATCAAAATTTTTTGAAGTTTGGCTTTCACAAAATTTTTTTAACTCTTGAAATGGTTGTAAATAGAGATATTGAAATTTTCCCATCCATATAATTTTAATTTTTGAATCAGTTTTGATTTTCCTATTGGCTTTAGACCAATTAAACTGTTTTTCCTCAATATATTTTCCCAAAATAGCATCTACGGTTATCTGATATCTTTGTTGATAAGCTCTTTTCATTCCTTCAGAAATAACAATAACCTTATCTGAAAATTTTAAAAATAGTTTAGCAACCAATCGATTAAAAAAACTGGTTTTTTCTAATGGAGCCAGACAATCATCCATTATCCATGTAATTGAATTAAATTTTCGAGAAAGTGCAAAAAGTGTTCCTAAAAAAATGTCATCTTTCCCATTGGGTAAAATAACTGCGTTTATTTTTTTAGATTTTAATAAGAATAGTTCGGCCAATACTAAAAATAGAATTCCATTAATAATTCCGGTTTTTTTAAATTTAAAATATGCATGTTGATTATCTGAAAAAGAGAGATCATCTCTTAAGTAAATGGAAATATATTTTACGCTCTTGTTTAGATTTGAAAAATAGCTATTAACCACTCGAACGCCTGCGCCATTTCGGTCATCCAGCGGCACTTCTGAAATAAAACAGATTACCTCTTCACTACTCTTGGCAAATTGTTTTACATAACTCAGAAATTTGATTATATCTCTCAATCACTACTCTTTTGAAAATTATAAATCATGCTACCACTATTTTATCAACTAACCCCAATATTGCTACTACTACTTGTAGTATCTTGCGGAAAAGATATTAATACCAATAGAACTTTTCATTTGAAATCCGAACTATCCAGTAGATTTTTTACCGTTTTTGATCGTCAAAACAGTGAAAATCTCTCTATTCACATAAATGAATGTGGTGGTATTGATCAAATTTATGATATTAAAAATCTAGCTTCACAAAATCTTATTGCCGCCTCTTTTAAAGGCGAGAGAACCGATCGTGTCATTCAGTGGACCTATTGGAACTCATTATTTAAAGGCAATATCCATCAGCAAGGAAATAAAGATCGACGGCTAAACATTACGCTTTCTGGCGCATATGATAACGAAGAATTTTGTAGACCCATTTCCACTACCGTTAATGATAATTCAGTTACGATTGAGGCGCGTGCATCCAGTTGGTTTTATGCTGATTTAAATGTACATGGTCAACCTGAAATAAGCTCTAAAATTACCTATAAATTTATCCAAGATGGCATCATTGAAGGAACTTTTGAACTCTATCGAGATGATTGGTTTTTATTCGATATTTATAAATATGATTCTACTTCTGCTCAACATACTCTGATACCTGGAGTTTCTGAAATAACCTCCACCTCATCAGTTCGATCACTTTCCAATTTACCGCCGGTTTCTCAACTAACAAATGGTACCAATGATCTTTTTAATTCCTACATTGAACTCTGGTCACCCTTTAATGGAAAAATATTGCCCAATACATTTGATGGCAACGGCAGTAGTTTAATTAACTCTGAAGATCCAAGCACATGGTATAAAAATTGGAATCCCGTCGATTTAAATGGTTATGTAACCGTTCAAAATAGTACGCATGGTGTGGGCGTCGTCTTTGGCAAATTTAGAAAAATTGAAGATGATTTTTACCTAACTTTTAATAAACTCTATACAGCAAATAGTGGTCAGGGTTATTTGAACACACTTCTGCCGGGACTTTTTGTTAGTTGGCCCGCAAGTTCCTATATTAAATTAAATTTTTACCTCATTATTGGTTCCAATTCTGAAATTACTCAATTAGCTAATATTTATGTGGGTCAGGTTAAAGCACCTCAACGAATTACGCGGCAAGCAATGCGTTAAGTTGATTTCTTTATTAATGTAAAGTTTATGTTTGAAAAAAAAATATCAGTCATAATTCCCTGCTTTAATCATGGAAAATATATACTCGAGACGCTGGATTCAGTTTTAAAGCAAACATATACTAATTTTGAGATTATTATCGTTGATGACCATTCCAATACAGATACCATTGAAGTTTTAAAAAAAATCGAAAACCCTAAAATTAGAATCTTCTTTTTAGAAACTAATAGTGGTCCCGCTTATTGTAGAAACTATGCCATTGAACGAACATCCGGTGAATATATTTTACCGCTCGATGCTGATGATTTAATTGAACCCACTTTTATAGAAAAAACAGTAGCCGTTTTAAACAATAATCCTTCCGTCGAAATTGTCTATACTGAATTTTGCCTCTTTTTTAACGACAACAAAGCAGAAAATCAGAAATATGAAAAACCTTATAGTTTACAAGAGATTTTAATTGAAAATATGATTCCTTGTACGGCTCTTTTTCGTAAAACTTCTTGGAAAAAAGTCGGTGGCTTCAAAAATGATTTAAAAATAGGATTAGAAGATCATGAGTTTTGGATCGCTCTACTAGAGCTAAATAGCACTGTACACCAAATACCAGAGGTTCTTTTTTATTACCGAAAACATAAAATTCCAGGTAGAAATGATGGCATTAAGAAAAATGATATTGTTAACATAAAATCGAAAATTGCTAACTATCATCCTAATTTTTATCTTTCCAATATGCATTTAATTTTTATGAGCATCCACAATTTAAAAGAGATTAATTTTGATAACAATATTTTAATTAACCAAAGAGCTAAAGAGGTTAAAAGCTTGACCGATCAGTATTTCGAGGCAGTTGAAAAACAACGCATACTTGAAATCGAATTGGAAAATTACAAGGCTCATTATAGAAACATTAGATATAATCCAATTGTAAACTTTTTAATTAAAATAAGAAATCTTATAAAAGGCAAATAAAATTACACCAAAAAAATTTGATATAATTATACCGGTTTGGAATTCACCTGAGTGGGTTGAACCCTGCATAATGCGACTCTTAGATGAGAGTAATATCCGCCATATCTCAAAACTTATTATTGTTGATGATTACTCCAATGCATACACTAGAAATCTTTTAACAAAAATTTCTCAGAAATTTTCTGAAAAAATTGAACTTATTCTCAATAGTCAAAATCTTGGCTTTGTTAAAACTGTTAACCGTGGACTGGATCAGTTAAGCAAAGATAGCGATTATGTACTTATTCAAAATAGTGACTGTTTTGTTCCTAACAATTTTTTTAAACGTATTGAAAGCTATTTTACTCAGTATAAAAACTGTGGATTAATTAGCCCGGTTTCCAACAATGCTGCTAATTTAAGTATAAATATTCCGGAAGGCTTAACTTTTTTACAATTTGATGAGTATCTTGATCAAAAACTAAAAAACAATCCAACACCTTTTTTTGAAGCTTGCACCGTCATAGGAAACTGCTTAGTAATAAGTAAAAAATGTATTGAGATCGTAGGAAAACTTAATGAAGCTTATGGTGTTGGTTATGGTGAAGAGACTGACTATCAATTTAGGGCCATGAAAAAGGGCTTTACCGCACTCATTGCTCCTAATATTTTTGCTTATCACCAAGGAGGCGTCTCTTTTGGTGAAAATTTAGATAGCGAACATCTTAAACATAAAACCAAAAACCATCAGCTCTTCATGAGCGAGTGGAAAGATGATTATCAAAAACTTTTAAGTAAATATGAAAAAAATGATCCGATTAATTTTTTAAAGCATAAAATCTCAAATAATATTTCCAAAGAGTATGACTATCTATTTATTCTTCCCGCGCTTATTCATGCAGTTGGTGGAATAGCGACTATCATTAATTTTGTGAACTATCTCTGCTTGAACGGAAAAAATGTGGGATTAGTCATCAACACTGGTGGCAGACCTATAAAATATAATGGAGAGCTTTTTCTTTCACCCATACTGATCAAATCATATTTTGAATTAAATGAGCTTAAAGTTAAAACTAAAAATATTTTTGCTAGCATTTGGGATAGTCTTCCTCCAGCTTACTACTTCGCTAAAACTCATAATTGTCATTTAAGTTATTTTATTCAAGGCTATGAACCCTATTTTGATAAAGGTGCTTCACAAGGCTTAGTAGTTGAAACCTACCGAATTCCAAGCCATAAAATGGCGGTTTCTAATTGGTTAAAAAATAAAGTGGAAAATGTTTCAAATGAAAAGGTAGCTGTACTGCCTTTTGGTTATAATCAAAACCTCTATTTTAATTCTAAGAACAGCTCAGAAAGTGAAAATAAATTCAATATATTAATCGTTTTACGTAATATTCATGATAAAGGCGATTGGGTAGCAAAAGAGGTTATCACTTTAATCAAAGATTTTAATGAAATTAATAAAATCAACATTCTTTCAAATTCCAATGAGTGGTTTGTTCAAGATGATATCTTAGCTAGCCCTAAAATGGTCATTCACCAAGGCCCAATCAATCAAAAAGAGATGAAAAAACTTTACGATACAACTGACATCTATATTGACTGCTCTTTTCATGAAGGTTTTGGATTAATTCCACTAGAAGTTATGGCAACAGGAGGAGTGGTTATTGCTTCAGACTCTGGCGGAATAAATGATTTCCTGCTGGATAATCAGAACGCTATGATTGTTAAAGAGGTCAATAAACCTGAAGCTTATGCTAAAAAATTAAAAGATTTAGTAACTAACCCACAGGTAATCCAAACCTTTAAACTTAAAAACAGTGAAATAATAGAAAACTTTACTTACCAAAAAACTTTTCCAGCACTTTATACATATATTGAAAATGCGACTATTTCAAACGTCAATATTCCACTAAGAACATCACTACCTGAAGAACAGTTTAGAGTTTTAGTGAAGTATAAAATGCGCGAGATTCAGAATGAGTATAAATTAGCTAAGCCAATTCTCTATCTTTTTAAAGCACTTAAAATCGATAGTTTATATAAACGTTTTATCTATTCTGAAAAAATAAGAAACTTTTTCAGATCCGCCTTTCTATTTTTACGACCAAACAATTAAACTTTTTTTCTTAAGATAATTAACATTTCATCATTTTTTGAAATAAAAAAATCGATGAATAGTGGAATTTTTTGGACATCTCTACAATATTTTAACATTTCAAATACATCTTGAGGTTCCCAAGCATGAAAGTGAACACTATAGTGTAAATCCATTAACTCTTTAGCTCTCTTTTCAATTTCTACTTCAGTAGCATAGGTTCTTCCAAAATGAGGTTCAACAAATTGTGGCCACTCTTTATAGTGGTCAAATCTACTGCTCAATGGACCCTCTACGTGGTCCTTAATCAAATGCTCTAACGTAGTATTTTTTCTATTACAATCAAAAGTGGTTCTTTTATCTGGTAAAGCTAAATAGATAACACCATTTTCTTTCAAGACTCTAAAAAACGATTTTAAGGTAGCAATAGGATCTTCACAGTGTTCAAGAAAGTGGTTAGCGATAATAAAATCTTGTGAATTTTCAGTAAATGTCGATAACGACTCACCATTATCAATATAATCAATATCAACTAGTTTATACTGACGTAACTCTGGATATTGCCGATAGAGACCCTCTTTATCCATTCTATCTACATATCTAACTTTTATGCTACTTGGTACCGGTAAAGGATTATGGAGTGCACCCACTTCTATACCTTCACCTGTTAGATAAGCCGAGGCGACTAAGTTACGAGAGATATCAACAGATGATTCTTTATCAACTAATGAAATTGTTTCATGTTTAATTTTTTTCTTTAAATTTAATAGTGAATTTTTTCTTAAACCAGCCACACTTGAATAGCCATATTTATCAAAAACATCATTGTGAGCTCGCGTTTGAATTTTTTTTCTTTTTTCACTATTTTGAATCAAATCTTTAAGTGCTAAATACCAACTCTCTTCTTCATTTTTTACCAAAATTCCATTTTCACCATTCACAATTTGTGAATAGACACCTATATCAGATGCTACGGTTGTAATACCCAAAGCACTATAATCTAAAAACTTAATAGAACTTTTACTTCTATTAAATTCATTATCTATCAGTGGAGCAATTCCAATATGAAAAGGCTCTTTATTATGTAAATGGGTTAGCCAATTAACAAATGCTGGATGAGTTCTTAGTACCATTAATGGGATTGAAATAGTTTTGCACCAGTCAATATTACTAGTAATATTGTCTATGCCCACTAAACATATTTCTAAAGAATTTCCCATTTCTGTTTTAAGTCGCTGTAGTGCATTTTCAATCATCTTAAAATCTGGCAGATGCGTATGTGTTCCCATGTATAATATTCTGGTCACACCATTACTAACATTTGGCAACTCTGATTTTTTAGACCAAACTTTGCTATCAATGTAATTAGGAATAGTTTGAATGTTAGGATTTATCGATAGTAACTGTTTTTTTAAAGAGTCAGTTGATGTCCAAACTTGATCAGCTGCCATTAACCATCGAAAAACCGTTGCTGATTTTGGCGTAAAAACTGCGTGATGTGGATGCTCTTTAGGTAAAGCCAGTAAAAGATCATCTAGATCATAAACAATTAAAATCTGATTTTTTTCACAGTAATTTACAATTTCGTCTAATGTTTTTATCTCGGTCGAGACCGTTCTTTGGCATATTAAATAATCGGCCTTATATTTGATAACATCTCGTGGAGTTACCCATTTGATAACAAACTTTTCATCAAATTCACGGAAGAGTGGAAACATAAGTCTAATATAAGCACAGAGGCTAGGACTATCACCAATCTCCTCAATCAGAACCAAAGCATTGATTTTCTCTTCCACTTTTTCTAAATGCTTAAAATAGCTAGATTCATAAAAGTTTATATCTGACGATGATGATACCGCCGCAAATGCAGGTAATTGTGGTTTAGGTAGAGGTTCAACACTACGACCAAAATTACTCTCTCTTATTTCAATTAATTTTTCAATTAACTGATCAGCGGTAATATCGGCTGGAATAGTCCAGGTCCAATCTCTATCAACCACTCTTTCCATTAGTGCACCCAGATTTGATATCATAAGTGGTCTACGACTTTTTAAAGCTGCTGTTAGCGTATAAGAGTAGGTTTCAGGACATCTAACCGGAAATAGAATAAGATGTGGGTTATACTCTTCAATTAATTTTTGTAGATTGTTCTCTTCATATTTCCCTGTTTGAGAAAACAGTTCTTGAGGAGATGTAACAATTTTTCCTTCTACATATCCTATTAATTTAATATTTATTGCTGTTTTTTTGTCTTTTATAAGCGGTAGTACTTCATTTAAAAAATCTAAGCCTTTGTGTCTTGCCAACACTCCAAGAATAGCGACTCTAAGCGATTCACCTTTATTAACATCTAAGTCTGGTACAATAATTTTTTTGTCAAAAACTAAATCTTTCTCATGTCCAACAATTATGTAATTAGCTTTGTCGTAATATTTTTTAAATCTATTTAAAACATCTTTGCTAGGGCAAATTACTTTTTGAGCCTCACTAAAAATCCATGCATGTGATTCCCTCCACCAAATGATGTCGGAAGCGCCTTGTGGGTAGTCGTATGCTATACAAGAATTACATTGAATAACGTCGGGTTCTCCACAATAATCTTTTCCAATTGGCATTAAATTTACTCTTGGACAAACTAAAAAGTAATCATGCAAGGTTAAATAAAAGGGCACATCAAGTTGATCAATAATCGTTTTTAAATCAAATTGAAATCCCATTAAATGGTGAATATGAATTAAAGTAATTCCAAACGATTTCAGCAAAGCAATAAATGAATCAATATTAGTATTTTCTACTGGTAATTGAACTTCAAAAACATCCTCACTTTTGGCCGAAATAGGTGATCTTAATTTCAATCCAGGTGTCATAATAATATGTTTGGCACTGTTATTCTGTCTCAGGCAGATCTCTTCAACCTGTTTTTCCGTACCACCACCAAAGGGGTGAAGTATATGAAGAACAATTGGCAAATTTGAAGTTTTAAATCGTGCAGCCGTTGCGGCTACTCTTAAAGAGAGCGCCTCATTTTTTAAAATATGCTCTCTAACTGCTTTTTCGTAGTTGGGATAGCGCGATCTTATAACATTCATCGCATTTATCTTTCTAGCATTACTCTCTTCTTTAAAACTGACTTCACCCTCATGAAAGACGAAAGTATCACCTGCTAAAAGATGCTTCCAGCCTCGATGAGTGGCTCTTAGACAAAAATCATTCTCTTCACCATAGCCTCTACCAAATGCTTCAACATCAAATAAGCCAATCTCTTTTATGCAACTTCTTCTAATATACATACATGATCCAACCGCTGTTGGAATCTCAATATTTCTGCCTAAGTTGGCAGCCTTAAATGCCTTATCTAAACTTTCAGTACTCTCACCTTCTGGAAGTTTTTTTAGACCTAAAAGATTAGGATAGTTGCAAATTGTAGCATTATTAGAAAATGGCGTAACTGTAGCAACCCTTTCTGTTGAGTATGCATGTAAAATTAATTTATCAATCCAATCGCCAGAGACTTCAGTATCGCTATTTAAAAGAATAACATCATTATCTTCAGATTGTGACATTCCAATATTTACCGTTTCAGTGAAACCAAGATTTTTACTATTTTCAATTAGAATTAAATTTTCACTGGTTTTCAAACTTCTTAGATAGTTAGTAACGACTGACTCAGGACTACAGTCATTAATAATAATCACTCGATATGAATTTTTATTTTGAGATTTTAAAACGCTCTCCACACAGCGTCTCGTTTGTTCTAGACCTCTATAAACAGGGATTACCACATCAACCGTCGGTAATTTTATCGACGTAGTTGGCGTAATTGATTGAAGTGATGGTAGAAAACGACTCCAATCAAAAGTATCTACAAACTTTCGATAATCTCTCTCTAAAAAACCATCATATTTGCCCGTAATGTAGAGATACCTTAAAAGATGTACCGCAGTTTTTGCAATTCTAATTCCGGTTTTGAGATACCATTTAATATCCCAAATACCATTTCTTCTTACCTGAAGCATTTCTCGATAGAGATACTGTAAGAAAACTATTTTTCTTAACTCATTCCATACAAGTTGTTTCACAGATCTATACACTCAACTCTTTCTTCTCAACGGCAATCATTGAATAAGTAAAAAGATCTCTAAAGTCAAAGCGGTATTCTAATAAATCAAATCCACAAGATTTTAGTATTCCAGTCATATGTGCTTTTGAACGTCCTCTAGTAATTTCATCTGGGTGAAACTTAACATCTTTTTTACCTAGAATATTTTTAAAAATAAATGTTAGAGCTTTAAAGAAGAGTACCGATAGACCAAATTCTGGCGGCCAAAATACAATCATTTTGCCGTTGGGTTTTAAGATTCGGGCAAACTCAGTAAGTATCTTTTTAATCTCATCTTCAGTAAAATGCTCTAATACACCTAGGTGATAAACTCCATCATATGAGTTATCTGGTAGTGGGGGATTTAAAATACTTCCTAAAAGTGTTTTACAATATTTACCGTTTGTTTGCTGATAAAACATGAGCGCATTAGGTGAAATATCTAAACCGGTAATTGAGACCCAATGTCTTATGTCCGAGTCAACTTGACCGCTTCCACAACCTGCATGGAGAACTTGGGCATCTTTATCAAAATATTTTTTAATAAAGTGGTTTAAGTTTCTCTTAATAATAAACTTTCTATAAAAAGCTGCGATTGTGTCATAAAGCAACCCGCCACTTCCTTTATGGTTTTCCCAATATTTTTCCCACTCCTGTTTTCTATAGCCTACCTTACCCTCTTCACTGCCTGAAGCCTTATTATCATTTATCTTATTCATAGTGTTAGCATCTAGAATTCGTAATTTTTCACTATTAAATAACCATTTAAGATAAAGTACAAAAAGCATTTTCAAACTTCTAAAAATCTCTCTATAGCTCATTTTAGAGTGACCATAAGTTCGACTTGGCAGTTCAATGGGAATCTGTTCGATTTTATATTTATTGTTATTGAAAATATAAAGACTCTCAAAAAAGAAAGAGTAACCACGGGATTGAACTAAATCAAAAGCATAGTGTGGAATTTTTTTCAAATCATATAATCTAAAAGCACCGGTGGCATCATAAGGCATTCTCAAAAGTGTTTTGGTCATGAAGTGGCCAAGGGTAGTTAAAGTTTTTCTAAAAAGATTCCAATCTTTTAGACTTTTTTCCTGAAGATATCTTGAACCAACCACTATAGCATTATCCTCGGCCTTATTAAGTAGAATAGGAATATATTTAGGTGGATGAGTAAAATCACTATCCATAGTTATCAGACGTTCATAACCCTGACTGTATGCCCATTTTATGCCATCATAGTGTGCGCTTCCAATTCCCAGTTTATCAATACGATGAAGAACAGTTAAACGAGGGTATTTACTTTCAAGTGAATCTAAAAGATTACCTGTACCATCAGGAGAATTATCATCCACAAATAGAAGATCACAATCTAAATTTAGCTCCGTTATTTCTGATATAAGTTTTTCAACATTCTCTTTTTCGTTATAAGTAGGAACGAAAATAAGGGTTTTAGATTCTGTTGTTTTCAAGAATTCCTCCTTCAGCTATAAGCATACTTCTTACTAGCTCCTCAAAACTTGTCTGAGGATACCAGCCAGTTGCCTCTCTTAATTTTTTAGTGTCTCCAATTTTTGCTGGAACCACTCTATGAACAATATCACTATTTTCCGATACATATTTTTTCCAATCTAATCCAAGAAACCCAAAAGCAATAGTAACAAAGTCCCTAATGGTTCTTTTTACCCCTGAAGCAATTATAAAATCTTCTGGTTTATCATGGTGTAAAATTTTAACCATAGCATCCACATAATCTCTAGCGGCTCCCCAATCTACAACACTATTCAAGTTTCCTAAAACCAAACTATCTTGTAAGCCTTTTTGAATTGCCACGGCACCTTTTATAATTTTTTTAGAAATAAATTTTTCAGCTCTTAACTCTGATTCATGATTAAATAAAATTGCATTTGAAGCAAAAACACCTTTATGATTTCTATAAGTACGACAAGCTTTCATACCAGCTACTTTAGTTACACCATAGGGACCAACTGGATTAAGTTCAGACATCTCATTTAAAAATTCCGTCTTGGCTTCACTATAAATTAAAGATGAAGAGGCAAAAACCAATTTGGTTTTTTTACTATGCAAATAGATTGATTCTAGAAAATTCACCAATCCATTAACATGGGTTTGAATACTTTTATTCCATAAATCAATTTCATTACCAGTCTTTTCTTCAGATGAATGGTGATAAGCCGCTAAATAGTAAATCTCTTTAGGTTGTAATTTTTTAATTAACTCTTCAACTTGTAAAAAATCTAAAATATTAGTTGGGGACGTTCTGGATAAACCAATAAATTCAACGTCACGTTTTTTAAGATATTCTGCGAGTAGTGTTCCATCCTGTCCCGAACTACCAACAATAATAACTTTATTCGACATGGTTAAAAACCTTAGATGATTTCAAGTCCAGGTAATGGAAATACAAAATGTTTTCCAGAATCTAAAAACGGTTTTTCACGTTTTAAAATTCCCTCTTTAAAGTGCCAAGGCAGAACGAAGAAATAGTCTGGATTCATTCCCCTAGCTGTCGCCTCAGAAACGATTGGAATAGCGGTTCCTGGGGTAAAGGCACCAAATTTATCATCATTAACTTCAGCAATACATGGAAGCTCTCTCGAAGTAATTCCACAATACTGCAATAAAACATTACCTTTAGTTGAGGCTCCATAGCCCAAAACTTTTTTACGATCATCTAAAGTTTTCTTAAAGAAATTATTAATTTGAACTTTATGGTTTTGAGTACGCTCTTTAAATGCTTCAAATGTTTTTAAAGAGTATAATCCAATTCTTTCTTCATTTTCTAAAATTGAACTTATCAATTTTTTATTTTCAGGATATTTACTATTGCTATGAGTAACGGTAAATCTAAAACTTCCTCCATTAACATCATTAAATTCTACATCTAGAACTTTTAAATTAACTTTTTTTGCCATTTCATAAATCTGTTTAAATCCATAATACTCTAAATGTTCATGGCAAATGGTATCATATGATGTGGTATCCAACATGAACTTTAGATAGCTCTGCTCAGCAACCCAAATTCCATCATCCGATAAAACCTCAGCAATCTCTTGCATAAATTTCAATGGTTGTTCTAAATCATAAAACATTGCAATTGAAGTTATAACCTTAGCTTTCTTATCTCCTAAATGCTCTTTAACAACTTTGGCAGAGAAGAAGTCTGGAATCAATTTTACATCTGAAGGGTAGAACTTTTTAAACTTCGCCCCACTTGGATCAATCCCTACTAAATCAAGATTCATGTCCGGGTATGCACGCAATGTCGTACTATCGTTACTACCAATATCAATTACTAAATCATCTGGTCTTAAATCTATTTTTTTTGTAATAGAGCTGACAATTGTATTTAAATGTCTCACCATTGAGCCATTTAATCCCGAGCGGTATCCATAATTGGCACCATACATATTAGAGACTTCGTATGAATGTGCCAATTGTACCAAATCACACTTACCACATTTTACTAATTCAAGCGGGCCACTTGAAACAACAAATTTTTCATCTTTTGGGAAGACGCCGGTCAGACTCTGGTTTCCAAGACTTAAAAGCGATGTAAGTTGCTCCGAAGAACAAATTCTGCATTGGGATATTTTAGTATAAACACACGATGATTTATTATTCAAAATAGCTCCCTCACATTTATATTTTAAACGCGGATTATAATAACATTAATCCAGAAATAATTAAAGATCATTTTTTTTATTTTTCATTAGGTAAAGCTTAGGAAATGGATATAGAAGATCATGAGGATAATTGTCGGTTTTAAAGGAATGATTATAAAATTGAATGGGGTTTTCAAATATTTTAACTAATTCAAACTGGCCAGATTTTTGTAACTCCTCTACGCGTTGTTGTGCTAACTGAAAATCTGAGGTCGCTGAGGCATAAAAAACTAGATATTGAGCATTATTATGATTGGAATATTTAATTTTTCCACCTAATGCATCCAACGTAGGGTTAATCATAAAATAATTATAACCATCAGCGTAATATAATCCGATTCGTGTTGGATTATTAACGTCAGAATGTTCATTAAAAAACTTATAAAGTTGAATGCGAGAATCATCTCTACTCATAGCGCTGACATAGGCCCAATCATAAATAACTGTTGGGACTGTTATTAAAAAAACCATCAAAACAAAGATCCATTGAAAAGAATTTTTCTGAATTCTCGTAAAAAGATCCCCCAAAGCAATTGCTGTTAAAATAGCCAAAACTGGAAAAAGTGGAAGTGTTGCTCGTATAAAATCAGGAAAAGCATACCCTTTAGCCATAGGATAAATATAAAAAAGTGCAAATAAAATAAAGGGTAAACTTATTGAATAGAGTTTCTTTCGAAAAATGAGATAGATGAATGAAAAATAGAGCATTATCCATAAAAACGGTAATGTTCCAAATGGAATAAGATGGCTTATATAAACCCACACTCTAGATAAATTTAATAGATTTATTATTGAAAACTCATCTTTCGCTGTATAAGTTGCCATTAGTTCAAGTGCGGCTTTAGCTTTTTTAAACTTTAAAAATAAAAATGGATCAATGATAAAAAATCCCAGAAGAAAAGCTCCTAACATTAAATAGATTTTCTTATCTTTTAATAATCGTATTATGGATTGAACCATTTTGGTTTTTGAGGATTGAATTCCCGAAAGAATAATCCCCCAATAAATGAAACCGGGGATTAGAATTGACATAACTAAAGTGTATCTCGCAGCAGTGGCTAATCCACAAGCCAAGCCTATGGCTACGAAATGTTTAGTCGAATCATGATTTTTATAAAGCAATGTGGACAAATATATTACTAAAGCGATTCCAAAGTTACCATAAATATGTGCCCTTAAAAAATGGGCATGAATAATTTCAAATGGCATAATGGCAAAAATGAATGCACCAATCAATGGAGTAATTCTATTATTTGTTATGTTTTTTAAACTAAAATATATTAATAAAAGTGAAAAAAGATCAAAGAGTCCAGTAATAGATCTGCCA
>JAXLVO010000007.1:0-96680 GCA_046328975.1 Bacteriovoracaceae bacterium
AAACCTGTCTGTCATAAGTTGCATCAATAATAAAGTTTTACCGCTCCTTTCCCATTTTATGTAAAGCGATTAGATGCCAAACCGCTGGGTTAACATCGAAGCAGGCACGATTAATAATTCGTCCATTAGCATCTAATGTTGGATTTTTTACATTACACCGCTCACCAATGAACTGATTATCAAAATTAGCTTCTGCCCAGAGAAGTGTCGCCAGTGCTTTAATGTCTGACGGATAAAATTTTATTTTTGTTTTTCCATCGGCAGCTTTAACTATAATACTTTTATTAGGTCGGCCCATTTTAAAAGATGCTGGAGCCCAACCATGGCAAAGCCCCATCCATGTTTCAATTTCATTATTAACAAGGTACTGCTTACTGGTATTCCACATTTTACTAGTTAGTGTCCAATTTTTATCATTAACTAATAGATCATATTTTTCAGCAGGAGATAAATTTTCAACGACAGAGTTTGCGTTAGTTGAAAATAATTTCGATAAAAAAGTATCTGCACTATTTTCTATCATCACATAATTATATTTTTGCATAAAATCTGACGAATAATAAGGAAAATCTCTGTCATCAAACCTAAAACCAAGTGCTCCGTTATAGTAAGCCCAATAGTAATCGCTCCATGGGCTAATGGTTGTTTCTGCTTTAACTGGATAAAGTTTATTAATCTCTTTTATATTAAGTAAGGTTTGACCGTTAGCCTGTAAAAACGCCGTAACATTTGTTTGCAGATCTCCAGCACTTGCTTTAAGTGTTTTAATACAATTAGGGTTACCCGATAATTTTTTGCAAAGTTCACCTTTATCTCGAAATTTATTATCAAGATATTTTCCATCATAATCTATGGATTCATTTTGGTATTCTGAAGCAGAATATTTAAGAGAGGAAACTACTCTTTTACTTGGAATCAAATTGAAAAAGATATTTGGGCTTTGCTCAAAAAAAGTTAAATCCCTCATAACTTTCACACGATCAATTGAGCAGAATCCTCTCTCGATAGTAAAAACAAAAAATAGAAAAAGCACAAAATTTTTAAACAGAAATGGCATATTTTGCCCCTTTTAATCAATTGGTCTTAACACCAAAATAGGACAAGGTGAAAATTTAACTAAATAGTCAGTAAATGAACTGGTAAAAGTCCTTTAAATCCAGAAAACACCCGTGTTGCTGAAACAACTAAGCCAATATCATTCTCTTTTAAATAGTTAACCATGAAAGCTTTAGGATCATGGTGAATATCACACTTAAAAACTATTTTTTTTAAGTTACTATTTTTCAAAACAGTTTTTGAAATTGATGCCATCTGTTCCTTAGCTGAATTAATAATATTATTTTTTTCAGATTCAGGTGGGTAGGTGAAACTAGTAAATTCATTAAAGAAAACCTCTTCTTTAAAAACATTTACAAAATGGACCTCCTCAACTTCTAAAAAAATTAATTTGATTGCCTACTTTTTCAAAAA
Organism: Bacteriovoracaceae bacterium; assembly: GCA_046328975.1. Lineage (GTDB taxonomy): Bacteria > Bdellovibrionota > Bacteriovoracia > Bacteriovoracales > Bacteriovoracaceae > JAXLVO01. Next base: position 1,471 of record JAXLVO010000007.1, read on the forward strand.
ATCAAATTTGGATTTTTCATCTAAAGATAAACAGAGTGCAATTTTTTTATTTTTACTATTAATCATAAATTTCCTTTTCTAATCTTTTTGAATAGAAATTGACCGTGCTTTTTTTTGAGATTGCTGATTTTTTTCGAGTGTAACTCTTAAAATACCATTTTTCAATTGCGCCGTTACATTTTCGCTATTAACTTCTTTGCCAAACTGAATTGATCGCGAAAATTCACCATAAGAACACTCTTTGTAAAGAGATCCATTTTTACTTTTCTCCTCTCTTTCACTCTTTTTTTCACCTCTTATGGTTAAAATATTCTCGTCTAATTTGACTTCAACTTCATTTTCTTTCAATCCAGGTAGTTCCGCTTTTACCAAATATGCTGTATCCGTCTCTTCGACATCGACGTTAGGATTAAACTCTCTCATTTCAGCTGAAAATCTTTTCTCAAGAGCTGAATCACTTAACGCTGAATCAAAAGGAGAAAAAAAATAATTAAAAAATTTCTCTCTATCTGACATAGTTTTGACTGGGTTTTTCTTTAAATTAATCAGTGACATACAAAACTCCTTTGTTAATATTATAAAAATCACATTAACATCTGAATTTTATATCAATTATGATTATGAGATCACTTTTTTATGATTTTCGTTAGTTTTTTTATTGATATTAATGAATAGGTAATTCTACGCATTGTGCTTTTTGCCGATACTCTTTCAATGCCATTTTTTTCTTTTCATTACTCTTAGAGTCTAAACTCATATCTATTGATTCTTTTAAAATATCACAAAAGTGAGGCTCTATAATTAAAATACGTTCTAAATCTAAAAGTGATTCTTTGATTTTATTTTGTTCTTTGTATACTTGGGACCTGCGTCGATAAGCATCAATAGCTATTGGATGGATATTAATTGCTTGATTATAATACTTTAGAGCGGATTCTAAATCATTCTGATTATGGTAATAGGCTCCAAGACTAATCATGGCAGGATAAAACTCTGGGTTAATTTTAAGTGCTATTTCTAAATAGATTTTTGCTTCATTTTTTCGACCTTGTTGAAAATAGATAGCGGCTAAATTTGAGTACCCGTCGACTAAACCTTTAGAATTATCTATTGCCTTTTTGTAAAAAAGTTCAGCTAACTCATTTTGACGTAATGATCCAGCTACAAATCCGAGACCAAGATAAACGCTTGCGGCCAACTCTTGGGGTGATTTAAGGTTTTTAAGATAAAACTCATTTTGAATAGAATTTTTTGTGATGATTAAATTATCAATATAATACTGATCAGTAACAATTTCACCTTTTTTAAGTGTTTCAATATTGAGACATTGATTATTTTCACAAAAGCGAGGAAAGATGTGCTCTGGAACTCTAACCATATAAGCATCAATTCCCATTTTCTCAGCAACTAACAAATAAAGTATGGTTAGCCCTAGGCAGTGTGCTTTTTTAAATTTAAGTGTGCTATCTGGAAGAATATTATCCATATTCTTCCGTGATAAATATGAGTTATCACTTTCCAGTTTTAAATCATTAAAAATATAATTATTAACTATTGCTACTTTTTCTTGTAGTGATTTGCCTTCAATTCTATCTGGAGCATTTTTTAAAAATTTATCAACATTAGAAAAATCGTTTTTTTCACGAATCTCTTTGATTAATTTGTAAACCTCTTCGGTAAACTTAGCTTTAGACTCAAGTACGGGACACTGATCATTAGGTAACTTTTCACGCTTACAAACAAAACCCATATTTTTTTGAGCAAGTGCAATATCCTCATCTCGAGCACCGAACTCATTTCCAAACAAAATATAGAGCAAGAAAATATTCTTTTCATCGATAAGATCTTGCCATAAAGAAAACTGCATTAAACTTTCAGAGGCCTTTGTGACTGTCTGTATATAAGGGTGTAACTCCTCTTTCTTAGTAATTTTTTTACTAATCTCAATTGCTTCATCCATTTGTTGAATAAGTTTCTTTTGAATTTCTGCTCTCTCATATTTATATCTTTTTCCATCGAACAAATTTTTATTGTTAAATTGCAGGTAGTGAATATACTCATGGATCAGGCTGCCCAAGTAAGCATCACTTTGCAGTAAAATTCTATTTTCTGCCGGCAAAAACTCACCATGTAGTCTATTCATTTTTATTTTAGAATCATTAACACAATATCTTTTAAAGAGTTCTTTTCTCTCACTGTTTTCTTTACTGCAAAGAATAGTTAAATTGATCTTCATTTCTTTTGTTATAAATTCAACTAATTCATCTGGTGATTTTTTAAAAAGCTCTTCTACTATTTTTTTATCAACAAAGGTATTATCGCAAAGTTGGTAACCACCTTCAACTTTAATAGGCTTACACTCAATGATCATTTTTTTATGGTTTTCTAACCAACTCAAAAATTTCTCAGCTTCTAAAACTTGAGACCTAAGTAAAGGTGAAATTAAAAGTAACCATAACAATAAAAAAATCTTCATAATTTAGCTCATTTAATTTTTGTTTAGATTAAATTTTAAATGAGAAAAAATTAATACTCAAGGTTTTATTAAAAAAAAGAACCCAGAGAGTTTCTGGGTTCTTAGCTCTACATCATTTAATTATAGTGAGTCTTAATTTCTTGCTTAAGCTTTAAAGAAGGTAAATCAGAAGAGTTAATAACATTACCAAAAATTTGAGCTGTGACCTTAACCTCAAATTCATATTTTTTACCAGCTTTTAATTTATTAGTCAGTTTTAATACATCTATTACAACTAACGTAGTGTTGCCTTGATCAATTAAACTATACTCATTACCGTTTAATATTCGTTGAAAAATTTCACTGCCAAATAATCCCGATTTTTCAATCTCAAGCTCAATTGATGTGGCAGCATTTTTAGAAAGTTTACCAATTACAAAAGATAGAAGGTTACCTTCAAGTTTCATATTTTGTACGCCAGCTAAAACGGAAGAGATCACTTGTCCCATTGGCTTAAATGAAACATTGAAAGCTGTATTAATCAATCGATTTCCGTAACCGGCTACTGAAACGTTTTGTGCTTTTTGAGAATAAACAATTAATCCTGCGGCATTTTTAGCGCTTATAGTAACATTAGTATCATCACTATCTAGCGAGACACTAAAATGAATATTAGGATTAAAGCCTTGTGGAAGATTAGCAAAGTTAATCGTAACATTGGCAGTAATATAATAATCATGAATAACATAAGGAACTGATTCCGTTACATAACAAGTATACGGTTGCTGAACATAGCGAGGGGTAGTTGTACAGGTTCTAGGATTTCCAGAACAAAATCTATCAAAACCAGCATGTACTGTCCGGTAACAGATTTTTGCCACCGTTTCACGTCTATATTCAATATGAGTTTTTTCGCCTTCTAGGGTGAGAACTTTATATTGTTCTCCTCCGTTAAATGTAAAAGCTTTATAATCGTTTTGACTGGCACTGGCTAAACTAGCAGTAAAAATTGATAAACATAATACTAAAAATTTTTTCATATTACTCCCTTTTTGAATTAGGCCAAAAGATCTTAAATCTTTCGGCCTAGTATAAGTAGCAGATTAAAAGTTGTCGTAAGTTTCAGCACAGTAGTAAGGCGAACCATAGCTAACTTCGTTGCTGTAGTCTCTTTGAGCCGCACATTGATCGTAAGCTATGTTACACATTCCAGAGAATGATCTTACCGTCATCTCTCTTTCACTATCAACTAATTCATAGTTACAGTAGTCAGCTGAGCTGTATCGGTACATGTTTCCAGAGTAAACAAAATATGAGTAGTTGTTATAGTAGTAGTAACCTTCGATACCAAGTAAAGCACCGAACGCTCTTTCAAAAAACCATCTGTTTCCAACAATTACTCTACGATCAGCTGGGATGGTTCTATAGTAGTATGAAGGGCGCTCATAACGAGAATAACTATATCGTGGAGTATATGGGCTATGACGATATCCAGGACGACCAATGACCACTGGACCATGCCCTCTGCCTGGGCGAATAATAATAGGACCAACCGAAACATTTCCACCATGGTGTGGTCTATAATCGTTCCGTCTATCATGATTGTTATAGCCACCATGATTATTTCGACCGTAATCAATTCGACCGCCACCGTTATATCCACCATGATTTCCGCCATTATATCTTCCACCGCCATAGCCACCACCGTGTCCACCACGAGCGCTCCAATCACCAACACCTACAAAAAATCCGATTACTAAAGGTAAAGTTGAAACTACTAATTTTTTAAGCATACTGCCTCCTTCGTTAAGTGAAAGCTGTATAAGCGTTTATTAAAAATTAATCAATTTGAAAAAGTTGGTTCTTGTAAGAATCAGCATGATATCAAAGTGGCACCAAATTCAATATTTATTAGGGAGAAAAAACACAACGGAAGCCAAAAACTCCACTAGTTGAAGTTGCTGGATATGAAAATCTAGTTAAAAAAATTCCTGATTCAACATTTCCTTCACTACCTCCACGAAGTATAGCGCCAGCATTATCATTAAACCAACCATAGCCCATACCACAGTAGTTATTAGCTACGCCTGGAGTGCTACATAGAGTACTTCCAAGTGGCCCATATTGAGTCTGTCTTAACCCACCAGTGTTGGTAACATCACTTATACTCGCTACATATCCATCAGCCCCCAGTACTGCTGTATGATCATTCGTTACCCATTCATACACATTTCCAGCTAAATCCCAAATAATATTTCCATTAGATAATACATGAGTTCGTTTTTGTAAGTCCCATCCAGTAATTGGAGTGGTTGAACACGTCTGACCTGTTCCATTGCACGGATCATTATCAGCTGCTGTTGCAAGTATTGTTGTAGGGTTATCATCAGAGTGCCCAGTATTAATTTGACCTGAAGCCACGGTTCCGCTATCCCAATTATCTCCAACACTCGCTATATTTCTGGCAATAGTTTGCCATTGATCATTGGATATCATATCGTAACCGTACCCAAGTGCTTGACAGTGAGCACGTGCTGTTGCTCGATTTATACTTACCCATGGAGTTCCACCTTGAGTTGATACTGCTGTTCCATAACCGTCATCAGAAGCTTCATATTTCATTACACAGAAATCTTTATTCACGTAAGTTGTATTTTTAGGTACTAAAATAAATCCCGTTGGGCAGGTAAGAGTTGAAACAAAACTATCCACATACTGTTTAGTGGCTACCTGATTATTAGATGAAGGAGTAGGAACTCCTGTAATTGTTCCACTGGATAGTGTACCACCAGTTAATGAAATTTTATTGGCTAAGAGCTCAGTTGAGTGCTGTTGTAAATTAGCAAAAGCAGTTAAAACTGTATCCGTTGCAGCCACAGCACTATTAGTTCCTGCTGGAAGTGCAGTAAGTAGTGTACCGGGAGCAGCTGTTTCCACTCGATTGGCCGTAAAATAGAGATTAGTTCCTTCACCAATACTTGTCGTAGTAAGTGAAACAGCACCTGGACTTCCATTAACACTGGTAACAGGAACTAGTCCACTTACAGATGCCCATGAGAGTGTTCCAGCACCATCAGTTTTTAAAACTTGATCGGAAGTTCCACTCGTACTAGGTAAAATAAAACTTAAGTTGCTTACTAATCCTACTGGTGCACTGACTTCAGTATAATTAGCACCATTTGCTCCATAAATTCGTAAGGATTTTACTGGCAAGGTTGTAGTAGTACTAATGGTTGCTTGTTTGCCATTTAATTGTGTTTGAATATTGGATGTCACACCACTTAAATATCCGTTTTCGGTATCAGTAATGGTTGAAGCATCTAAAGCGCCAGTACCATCGGTTGTAATAAGTTTGTTAGCATTTGCTATGCCCAAACTGAGTCTAGTAGGTTCAATGGTTTCAGTTCCAGCAATTTGCCAATCGATAAAAGTCGTAGAATCTAATTTATTATTGAGCTGAGCTTGAATCTTACCGAAGGCTTCGAGCAAGGTATTGGTAGCCGCAATTGGAGTAGCGTTAGTGGTAACAACGCCTGTAAGTGAAACATCTAAAACCCGCGAAGTTGAAAGATAGAGATTAGTTCCTTCGGTAACATTTGAGGTATTTAGAGTTTTAAAACTCTTGTCTCCTGCTAAATATTGGAGTGTTGTCCCAGCAGTTATAAAAGTCTCTTTATTATTTAATTGCCCTTGCGTTTTACTAAAAGCTGTAACTAAAGAGTCTGTTGCAGCTATTGGAGTGTTAACTGGATTTAGTCCAGTTAACTTTGTATCTAAAACATTCTTATCAGAAAAATAGGTTGTCTCTTCACCCACGTTACCTTGATTACATGAGGAGAAGCCTATTCCTAAAACAATTAATAATAATATCTTCATAATCACTTTCATAATCCCTTCATGGAACAAAAATACAACGGAATCCTATAGCAGCTCCTGTTGCTGCAGTATTAAATAAAAAATCACCAGCAAAAATTCCTCCACTTAAATCACTACCCCAACAACCACCACGAACAATCGTACCTGCATTACTTGCAAAATCCCCATATCCCATTCCACAATATGGAGAGCTGCCTGGTATAGAACAAAAAGCAGATGCACCATAACGTGTTTGTCTAATATCACCGCCGCTCATCGTAGACATATAACCACCAACACCATTAACTGCAGTATTGTTATTAGTAACCCATTCATAGACATTTCCTGAAAAATCCCAAATGATATTTCCATTAGATAAGACATGGGTTCTACGTTGTGAATCCCATGTAGAACTATCACAAGTTTGACCTGTGCCTGAACAGTTTCCGTTCACATCATCACTGGAGGCAGCCAAAGCATTATTAGGAGCACTATCAGTATGTCCACGATTTAACTGGTCATCAAGTACCACACCATTACTCCAGTTAGTCGCAACACCTGCAATATTTCTAGCAAGGGTTTGCCATTGATCATTGGAAATTAAATCATAACCTGCGCCTAAATTTTTACAAGCACTTCGTGCATTGGCACGATTAATACTTACCCAAGGTGAACCTGAAGCCGTTGAAACTGCAGTTCCATACCCATCATCTTTCGCTTCATATTTCATGACACAAAAATCGACTGGATAGTAAGAGGTATTTTTGGGTACTAAAATGAATCCAGTTGGACAAGTTGTCGCTATTCCAATTGTATTATCAACATAGAGTTTAGTGGCAAGTTGAGTTGAACTAGTTGGAGTCGGTACACCATCAATGGTTCCAGTAAAAGTTCCACCGGTTACATCTAACTTGGTTGAATCAAGTGAAGCCAGTTGCGCTTGAAGTTTTCCCATCGCTACTAAAAGTGAATCGGTATTAGTAACAGTGCTATTAGTTGCTGTAGATAATCCAGTTAAAACCGTAGCTAAAATATCAGCTGAAACTGAAGCTGTAGCAAAATATCTAGGCGTTCCTTCAGCTATATCGGTGGTAGTTAAAACGACAGCTCCGGTTTGGCTATTTACACTTGCAACTGATGCTAGTGAACTGGCGGCAACCCAAGATAAATTTCCAACGCCATCAGTTTTTAAAATATAGTTATTAGTTCCATTAGTACTCGGCAAAATAAAATCTAAAGTACTACCAAGTGCCGGAACATCGACTTCAGTATAAAAAGTTGTATTACTGGTTCCATACACACGTAACTTTTGAACTGACAATGTTGTAGTTAATGAGACAGTATCTTGTTTAGTTCCGATTTGAGTTTGAATATTTGAACTAACGCCAGAAAGATATGCGAGTTCAGTGGTCGTCACTGAACTGGTTGTTAATAAACCACTAGCATCTGTAACAACGGCTTTACTTAAGTTACTAGTACCTAAATTTAGGCGAGATGTATGTATAGTCTCAGCACCAGCAATAGTCCAATTAACAAATCCAGCTGACGCGAGTTTATTATCTAACTGTGCTTGAATTTTACCTAGTGATGTTAAAAGTGAATCTGAACTCGTAACCGTTGTTGTATCAGTGGTTTGTAAACCTGTTAGCGGAACAATTAAAGTTCTAGCATTAGTAAAATAGAGATTACCGTTTTCTGGAATTACAGAACTACTTAAAGTCTGCATACTTTTATCACCACGATAATATTGTGATGTTGTCCCAGCAGTAATAGTTTTTTCTCTAGCATTAATTTGTCCTTGAATGTTACTAAAGGCCTTAACAATTGTATTACTTTCTGAAATTGAACTATTTGTTGGAGTAGCGTAGCCAGTAAGATTTACCGCTAATACTTTTTGAGTAGTAAGCAGTGTCCCCTTCTCAGGCCCTTTCTCTTCTTCACATCCCCAAAAAAGAAAAAATAAAAATGTTAAAATAAAAATTTTATGGAACATAAACACACCTAAATCCGGTACTTGTTCCCGTATAAGTAGTTGCCAGTCCTAAATGGACTGAAAAAATTCCTGCTTGCCCTCCGATATTATAAGCAGAACCACGAATAACTGTTCCAGCATTATAATTAAAATTTCCAAAACCCATACCACAATAAGGTGATGATCCTGGAGTTGCACAAAAAGCAGTTGCTCCATAACGTGTTTGACGAATATCACCTCCACTAAAGTTTGCCATAAAGTCGTCAGCACCATTAACAACATTATTATCATTGGTCTGCCATTCCCAAACATTACCACCAAAATCCCAAATAATATTCCCATTAGACAAGACATGTGTTCTTCTTTGAGAGTCCCATGTTGAACTATCGCAAGTCTGATTGGTTCCATAACAGTTATCATTAACATCATCACTTGAAGCTGCTAATGTATTATTTGGATTGGCATCAGCGTGTCCAACATTTAATCGATCATCTAAAACTATGCCATTACTCCAATTGGTTGCAACTCCAGCAATATTTTGAGCGATAGTTTGCCATTGTTCGTTGGAAATTAAGTCATAATTTGAACCTAAATTTTGGCAAGCAGCTCGAGCGGTAGGACGATCAATATTAACCCATGGTGTACCACTACTAGTTGAAGTAGCCGCTCCATAGCCATCATCTTTTGCTTCATACTTCATGACACAAAAATCACGATTAAAGTAAGAAGAGTTTTTAGGTACTAAAATATAGTTGGTGGGACATGTTTTAATAAAACTATCTACGTAGGCTTTACTTGCTACTTGTGTTGACGATGACGGTGTTGGAACACCACTAATTGTTCCACTAGTTAATGTTCCACCGGTAAGATTAATTTTTGTGGAACCTAATGAATTAATTTGTGCTTGTAATTTACCTAAAGCTCCAACAATTGAATCAGCTGATGTAATAGCAGGACTTGGGGTTGCTAAAAATCCTGCCATAATTGTAGCTCGAGCAGCTGTTCCAACTCTTGCTGTAGTATAATAGAGATTTGTTCCTTCCGCTACATCAGTGGTAGTTAAGACTACTGTTCCAGTTAAGGTGTTAACACTTGTTACCGGTTCAAGATTTGACATTGAATCGAAAGAGAGATTCCCTCCACCATCAGTTTTTAAAACTTGGTTATTTGTTCCATCTGAACTTGGCAAAATAAAACTTAAACTTGCAGCTAACGTTGGAACATCAAGTTCAATATAGTATGAAGTATTTGCTGTTCCATATACACGCGCTTTGGCCACTGACAATGTTGTGGTGTTACTGATGGTTGCTTGTTTAGCATTTAATTGTGTTTGAATATTTGAACTCACACCAGTTAGATAACCTATCTCTGTAGCAGAAGCAGTAGATGCAATAATTAATCCCGTTGAATTAACCATTGTGGATTTACTGGCACTACTCACACCAATACTTAGTCTCGATGGATCAATTGTTTGAAGTCCTGAAATTGACCAATCTATAAAAGTTCCAGAGCTTAGTTTGTTATTCAATTCGGCTTGAGCTTTTCCAACTGCTTGGATAATTGAATCGGTTGCAGCTATTGGTGTAGCATTAGTAGTTGAAATTCCAGTCATAGGTACGGCTAAAACATTAGCAGTTGTAAAATAGTATTTTGAACCCTGAACAACCACACTACTATCAAGTGTTTGCCAGGTCTTATCTCCTCGATAATATTGAGTTGTAGCTCCTGCTGTAATTGTTTTTTCTTTATTGTTAATTTGGCCTTGTGCCTTTCCAAAGGCAGTTAAGAGATTATCTGAGGAAGTGATAGGAGTTGCACTAAGTGAAAAACCTTTAATTGTTACGGCTTGAGTTCTTGTATCAGAATAGTGAAGTTTTTCAGACGATGTTTTCTTTTCAGGTGTACAACCAAAAATAATAATTTGAATTGTTAATGTTAATAAAAGCCAATTAAAATTCAATGAATAACACTCCTTGAACAATTAATTATATAATGAATAGGAGAAACTCCCTATAGTCAAAATGTTCTCCTATGTACTTGATAATCCTGATCAGAGTTATTAACCCGGCAAATTTTGCCTAATTATTCGTAAATTCTATGAGTGGCTATATGAAAATCCGACAAGATTAATTATGCGTTTTGCTCTATTACTATTAATTTGCTTCAATCTTTTGGCCAATGAGAAAGAGCTCTATCTTTTTGGAGGTGGAGGAGAACCAGCAAGCAAAGATAAAACCATTTTTGATCAAGATTTAATTAATATTATTAATTTCTCTAAAAAGTCTGCTTGGAAAACAACTTTGGCTTTTAATGGCGGCCATGCTGAGACTGAAAAAATTCTCAAATCCGCTCCGCAAAGTATTAATAATCATGGTGAGTTTTCAGTGGATAATCATAAAAAAATGTTACAAGAGATAAAAGATAAATTAATACAAAACAAGTTAAAAGCTGGTGATCAGCTAATGCTAGTTTTAGACACTCATGGCATTAAACAATTTGAAAATATTGAAAAAACCCATACAATTGCCTTAAAAAAAGGGTTTGCCAGTGTTGACGATTTTCAAGCTATAATTAATTTAGCTGAAGAAAAAAATGTAAAAATAGCGCTAGTTGATTTAAGTTGTCACTCTGGAAGCTCACTTAATTTAAACCATAAAAAAAGTTGCCTTATTTCTGCTTCAGGAGAAAAGCATATGGCATTCACTAGTGCTAAATCTTTTCCAATCAACTTTACACAAAAATTAAAAGAGCAAAATAATCTTGAAGATATTTTTTTAGAAGCAAGAGATGAAGATCAAGCAGCTATGGAGTTTCCTAAAATATCAACAACAGAGGGAAGAATCGTTCAAGATTTACTCTATGAGCAGCTCACTCCATTTTTATTTTTCAATAGCAAAGAGAGTGACTCAAACCTTTTAAAAAAATATTATACTGAACAACCACAATTAAAAATATGTTCAACTCAAAATAATTTTAATGCTATTGAAAACCTATTAAATAACATTGAACAGATAGACTCATTTTCCGATTCAAAAAGTAATCTTCCTTACTTTCAAGATTTAAGAATTGCACTTAAAAATTATTATGAGTATCAAAAAGAGTATGCTCAAGCGTTAATTAACCAAAAAAAGCTTGCCCAAAAATTAATAAAAATGGTCAGTAAAAACAGACGTTTAAAAAAATCATTAGAAGAAAGAAATCTTACAGACAATACGATCTTACAAATTGATTATCAAAAAATTGCTGAGGATTACGAAAAAGAATTGAATCAAGTAAAAAACGAAGAAACTAAAAACAGTATCCAGAAAAAAATCATAAAAAGCAAAGAGAATAAAAAAATCATCGATGAACTTATTGCAAAACTAGATGCTACTGATCAAGCAACCATTAAAGATTTCCAAGAAAAAATAAATGAAACTCAGAAATCTTTAGCATTAGCTCATGCTGTTTCAATTCAAGCAAAAAAACTCTACACTGATCAATATAATAAAATTAGAAAAACTGAATCAAATCCCTGCAGGGATTTCACTTTATAGTTTTAGGAAAAATTATGGTTAGACTTTTTTTATTAATATTGTTAATTATAATCTCAAATAACTCCTTTGCCCTACAAAGTTGTGGCACCATTATTTTAAGAGGAAAATATACAATTAAAGAAGATAAACTTAACTATGTAGTTTATGAAAAAACCAACTCTGAACTCACGTTTGACATAAATAAAAAAGAAGATGAAGAGAAAATTGCAGGATTTCTTAATAAAGAGAGTGAACTAAAAGCTGATTTAATCAGAATCGATGGAACGAGTGGAACGCTTGAAAACATTGCCGATCTTAAATTAGTTGTCCCTGATCCATTAATGTTAAATAGTGGTGAACGTATAAAATTCATTTCTAAAAAAAGTTGTAAAAACTAATTTTTAACGGCTTCCACTAAAAATCCACGGGGAACATTAGGAATATTACGAGGAATGACTGGCATATGCCAGCGATGAGGTGCCACATCTCCCGTTTGAATTACATTTGCTTTCCAACCTAGATTTTCTAAAAATTTTTCTGGCTCATCAGTTCCAAAAATCCAAGGAGCTTCAATTTTTTTTAAAAACTCTATCTGAGGGGCCAGAAATGGTGCTTTTAAAAAAGTTAAACTTAAAATATCTGAGAGTAAAATATCTTGTGAAGTAGCAAGTGAATTAATTCTTTTAAAGAGTGAGACAACCGCCGATTCATCTAAATACATTAGTAGCCCCTCAACTATCCAAACTGTTTTTTCACCTTTTTTAAAACCAGCTTCAATTAACTTCTTTTCCCAATCATCTTTTAAATCAACCGCAATTTCGCTTCGCTCGCATTGTAATCTAGCACCTATCAGTCGTTCTTGTTTATAAGCAAGGACTTCAGCACGATCAAGTTCATAAATTTTAGTATTAACTGGAAACTTTAAACGATAGGCCCTCGAATCCATTCCAGCAGCTAAAATTACAATTTGCCTAACACCTTGCTCGAGTGCCAGTTTTATTCGATCATCAAAATAGCGTGTTCTAAGCGCTATTGAAGGTTGTTCTCCTACTGCATCTGTCGCAATTTTCCAAATGTACCAGCCATCCGTTCCAGCTAAAGCTCTGGCAAAAGGATCACTAAATAGAGGCCCATCTGCTTCCGAGCGTTCACTCTCACGCGCTCGCATTGCTGCCACTAATAGTCCCGTTTTACCAACTCCATTTAATTTCATAATGACCTCTGCTATTTTTTTTAATATTAACACTAATTTACCAATAGCTAAATTTTTACAATCATCAGGAATCTCAGAATGATAAATATTTTATTTCCAATAAAATGTAGCAATGTTAGGCTAATCAAACTCAATAGAAAAATAGTTTAAAAAAACAAGGAGTGCACAATGTTAAAAAAATTTTTACTTACTTTAGTAGCTACACTATTTGCTACTCAACTTTTTGCTATGGAACATCCACCAGTTATGGGAACCATTAAAGGTGATAATATCGATTTAAAGCTTTTTGACCATGCTATCAGTGGTAACATTGGAAATCTTCTAGTATTAGGTAATAAAGACGATAGAAACAACTCTTCATATATTAGTTTTATTCAAGCCGGTAATCCATTTATTTTCAATTTTTTTCCAGCTCCAGGTCGTTTTGGTGGAGGGGGAATGACTCCTGAATGGGGAACAAGTCAATTAAAACCAACAACTGTTGAATTGCGTGCCATCGTTCCAACTGAAAAAATGATTATACTTCATGTTGATAAACGAACTACTCCACAATTCAACGCCGATATTGCTTTCAAAATTACAGCCGATGATTTCGTTAACAACCATTTCATCAACCCAACTTATACGGCAACTCTTCCAAATGGAAAAGTTCTAGAAATTAAAGTGAGTAATGGACAAGCTTGTTACAACTTCTCAACTCACTTATTACACATGATTATGAGTGTTTACGTTCAAACACTTTAATGCTAAAAAAGCGCCACATGAAAACACATCCCTGTCTTACATGTGGCGCTTGCTGTACTCTGCCCCTGCGGGCATCATTTCCTTGGCAGGAGACACTGCCAGACTCTTATAATGTTCCTATAGAACTTACCGAACAAGTTTCTCCTCACCTAGTCGCAATGAAAAAAGATTCGAACTGTCGCTGTGTTGCTTTAGTTGGCGAAATAGGCAATCAGAGCGAGTGCACCATCTATAGTAATAGATCTAGTACTTGCAGAGAATTTATGGCGAGCTTTGAAAATGGAATAAAAAATGATAAGTGTGATGAAATGCGAGCACGACATAATCTGCCACAACTATCAATGGCCGATTTTATTTTTTAATTTAAAAGGTTGTCTATGTTAACTATCTGGAAAGAGTTTAAAGAGTTCACCACTAAAGGTAACGTAATTGATCTCGCGGTCGGGATTATTATCGGAGCCTCCTTTGGCCGAATTGTTACATCCCTCGTTCAAGATATTATCATGCCGCCAATTGGACTAATCTTAGGCAAAGTCGACTTTTCTAACCTCTACCTCAATCTCTCAGGTGGAACATTTGAAAATCTCAAAAAAGCTAAAGATGCTGGAGCCGTCACGATTAATTACGGTCTCTTCATTAATAATATTATCGATTTTATTGTCGTAGCTTTGGCGATTTTTCTGCTCGTTCGCTACATTAATAAGCTTAAACAGCATACCCTTACTGCCCCAACTGAAGCCTCAGCTCCAACCTTAAAAGAGTGTGAGTTCTGTTTTAAAGAGATCGCAATAAAAGCAACCAGATGCCCTCATTGCACCTCTAACCTATCTAAATAACATAAAATAATTTCATGATGCGTTGAGCTATTTTTAAGATTAGATTAAGATTTTCTGTCTCTTAAAAGGATTGGCCCATGAAAAATTTAAATAAGAACTATTTATCTGTGCTCTGTTTATTATCACTCATGAGTTTTCCAAACTCGTATGCTGGTATGACCACTGATTTTAGTGGAGATATTACTACTCGCTATGAGTACGCCGATTTAGATAAAACTCCTGATAAAAATGTTTTACGAAATAGTTTTTCGATTGGTGTAAGAATCAAAGCCGATGGAATGTTTGAAATCGTCTCTCTAATTTCAACTGGGTCAAAATACGCGGGCCCTATGGATGACGTCTATAATTTCACTACTGATACTTTTGATTACCATCCCAATGTTAATGTAAGACAGATTTATATTGAGAAAAAATTTGGAGAGAATGTAACCACTCAACTAGGTGCACTTAATCCAGGAGATGGAGTCTCTTTGCTAACTGGCTTTAATCACATCGGATGGGTTGATGGTGGTCGAATTAAAGTTAAAACACCTTATGGTGATATTGATGCAACTTTAGGTTCACTTAATGATATTAATAATCCCAACGCTTTTAATCGTGACCGCGATTTAAACTTTTTTGAACTAAAAGTTACGGAAGAATTTTTTGATAAACTAGTTAAAGCTGAAGGTGGTTATGAGCATTGGCGTGAACATGATTTCATTAAAGGTGCAGTGAAAATTGACCTTAAAGTTGCAACTAATAAAATCTTAGAGTTAATGGCCGAGACAATGGTCGATGTTAATAATGGTGACATGATTGAAAGTGTTGGAGCACTTCTGACTTTTTATATTTATTAACCGGTCACTATAAAAATAGATTGAAAGTCACAGTAGCGTACACCCATGCTGATGATGGGGTAAATGATCGATTAGTCATTAGTAAAAGATTTTTTAAGAACCGGTCACGGGGCATGGATTAAAGCTGTCGGAGATATTTCACCCGCCTACGGACTCTCTTGGAACGCGGAACTTCGAATCAGTAATGAAGATGAAGTGCGAATAGCCATCTCGAAAAAACTTTAGTAGCGTGAGTAATAGCTCTGCCAAATCGCAAATGCATGCTGTTTCATTTCACTAAAACAGCGGCTCTTTTTTCCGGTTGGTAAACTCTCACAAAATTTATGTTGAATTTGGAAGATTAACCCATTTTGAATATACTGAGGCACAATTTTTTTGGCCTTATAATCGAGTAAAATCAGAAACTCTGTGACAAAACTCACATTAGGAAATTGAATAAGGTCACCGATTAAATCTCGCTCCGAAAGAAAATACTCTACTCTATCATATCTAAAAGTAGGTAAATCAAAGGTAAAATAGTTAGCATTGACCACAACATCACGAATAAAAATTCGACTATTCATTAAATGTAAATGATTAACAATTCTTATATAACTGGTCTCATCACCTTGAGTGTTATCACCAAAGAAATAAAACGTGTGCTGCTCTTGATCTTTCAAATAGGGTTTTAAAAGCTCATTAATTTTATTAAATTTAAAATCTTTACCTTCCACAATTTGAGCTAGCTCTTTAAATCGTTCCCGATAATTTTTGAGTTTCACTTTCTTTTTAGTTTTAGTCTCTTTGCCTTCACCTTCCACAATTTTAAGCGGCATAGGCCTTTGAATAACTATACCGTCAGGAAAACCATTCTCCTTTAACCACTCTTTAGCATTCCAACTCTTTTCAATCGAAGTACTAACATAATAAAAATCGATGCCAGGATAGAGGCGATTTTGGGCTTCCAGATCGTTAAAAATATTTCTTAAGTGGATGAAAGGAGCCACCTTTCTCACGGTCAAAAGCTGGAAGAGTGCTTCCAGCTTAAAGGAGCCTTTGCTTTGCTTTAATGTATCATCTAAATCCGAGATAACGATGATCTTAGCCAAAAGTGTGGAGCAAGATAAGCAAAAAATAAGTAAAAAACGTATAACCATCTATTGATTATGACACTTATTTTATTACTGAACAACCACACTTTTTGAAACGGTCGAAGTTAAGTAGTCCGAAGTAATAATCACTAGATCCACAGTATAAGTTCCAGCCGCAATATAGCTATTAGTTGCGGTTGGACCATAAGAACTTGAGTTATTTCCATCACCAAAGGTAAAGGAAACTGACGGGTAATCATAGGTAATCGAAACACCACTTGGTAAAATAGGTGTAAAAGTACAATCAAAATTAGAACCGTTAGGTGTACAGGTATAACTAAAATCAATCGTCGGTGGAATAGCTGCTAACGTATTAGTTTGCGTTTTAGTTCTAACGTTTCCTTCTGAAGTCGTAATAGTTAAGGTTACTGTATAGCTACCACTAGATAAGTAAGTATAAGATGGAGCCATAGTTGAATCAGTATTTGTATCACCAAAATTCCAAGCATAGCTTGTAACTGTTTCACCTGATGCTAAGTTTGTAACTGATGGGGTAAAGTCGCAAGTATAACCATTACAGCTATAAGTAAAATCAGGTGTAATATCAGCTACCATTTGTGTTGGAGCACCTTCAGTTAAAATACATTTTGAGGTAGTTGAAGCAAGATTTCTTTCAGGTAGAGTCATCGTACCCATTCCAACTGCAAAAAGTTTATATTGAACAAATAAATCAGGAACAGTTGTTGGATTTTCCATGAGCCTAATATCACCATTACTACATCCTTCATTTCTATCATCATTGGTTGCCATTCTGATTCTAAAACCATCAGTAAAGCTTGCTGAGCCTCTTACCCAACCATCAGTCAATGGTAAATTCTGATTAGCAGTATTATCAGCTACTGCTTCTATATCATCCTGCCAGTCACCTGGAAGCGAATCAAATGATAAATCGACAAAAAGTTTACCACCATTAGCTGAATCGGTTAAGCTACCATCAGCTCTTTCTGTTTTAATTTTAACAGGTAATGTTTGTTTATTTTGACCTGAACCGGGAATAATAGGTTCAATATCAAAATTAACATCTAACCCTTTAGTTGGAGGTAATAAGTGAATATAAGCAAGTTCATTTGAAACACCATTATCAGTTTTAAAAATATTTAAATAAGTATTATCTGTCCCATCTTGTCCTCTTAATTTTCTAAAACTAAAACTATCTTTATATTCGTTCAGTGGAATATCAAAAATTAAAAAGTCTTTAGTAAAGAATTTATAAGGAGGGAAATCAAAAACTGAATATGGCACATTAAGTTTTACCATATCTTCATAACATACATTAGATGAACATAGTACCTCTCTTTCGTACTCAGTACCAGCAAATACCGTCACTGGAGCGAAACCTGCAATAGGTGCTTCGTCTCCCATAGTATGGTCAATATTACCATTATTATCTTGTCTAATATGTTGTAAAGCTAAGATTTCTTTTGCCGGAGCAACCACTAGTTTAATAGCAGTATCAGGTAGTCCGCTTTCTAAAGTTACACAACTATTATTAGCACCACAGGTGGATGATGATCTATTAACTACATTAAACTCCGACATACTCATATCTTCTGGTAACATGATTCTGATACCTCTTTGTAAAGGTTTATCACAACCATCTGTATATGAAGTTACGTAGTCAGAATCGTCGAGTCCTCTTTTCCCTGATAAGCCCAAGAATGAATAATTCATTTCTGGTTTATTACAGCTGTAGGGGTTACTATCATCGGTAATTGGAGTACCTTCTAACACTGAAATATAGAGCATTGAGGATAATTGAGAATTAGTTATATCTGTAGCTTTTTGAGTATCAATAACTTTATCACCAATTTCAAAATTACCATATAGCTTAGCACGATCTAAAAAATCTCTTACATGCGTTACAGTAGTATATGTTGGATCAGTATTTGAACCACCTTGAGCCACAAAGATTGTTTGGTAGTCAATCAGTAAACGTTGAACTAATAATGTTAAATCAGCAAGATCAAATTGAGCAGCAATACTTAATTTTTGGTTATCATAAGGGATTGTTGTAACTTTTAAAGTTTTAAGTGTTCCCACACCTTCGTTATAAGTAATTTCACCAGTAGAGTTATTAATAGTAACCGTTGCATCATCTCTATATTCATAAGTTACATTTACTTTTTTTAATTTCGAATTTTGTATTACTTTAATTCTGCCAATAATGCCTTTAAGTGATTTTTTACAAATTGTTAAATCGTCTGAGAAAGTTGTACCATTACCCGTACTAATTGCTAATTGACAGATACCCTCTTCATTAAGTGAGAATATAACACTATTAGCATCATTACCTGCTTCTGGTGCTCTAAAAATACTATCAGCTTTATTTCTAACGCTTGAGTTAGCTACAGTATAAAAATCTTTATTAATTTTAGTACCAAAAACTTTACCTTTATTCTCATTATAAGTATCTTTATAAAGCTTATTTTTGTTTTTATCTGAATAAACATATTGAACATCAACTGAACTTGGTAAAACATCCGTTCTACCATCATTACTATCCATTAAATCTAAATCTAGGTATCCAATTAAACCAAGTAAACTGGCCAAATTTGCATCGATAGTATTAACAGCAGCATCAATAAAACTAATCTTGTTAACTGCTTGGAAAATGGCTTTAAAGATTGTATCAGTGCTAGTCGACGAACTACTTGTATTTGATACAGTGGTAGTATTTTCTCGAATATATTTAGCCATTTGATTATATTCAGCTGTAGTTATTGAGGTCGAAACAACATTTGGAAAAGCTAGTTTTACTGCTTTATTCTCTTTTATAACATTAAGATTTTTTTTCGCATTAATATACTGACAGAAAGCTTCTGCACAAGTTTGAGTCACACCATCGCTACCGCAATCTGTACCATTAAGCGTCGCCGCCAGTGGTACCTGTTCAGTTGCATAATCGAGTTTATTAAAGTCATCACCTGGATTGCAACTAAAAAGACCTCTATCTACATAGTCAGCTGCATGAGCGTCACTAACCAGACTAAATACTTTAACAAAATTAATATAAGTTCTTTTAAAGATAAAGCTGCCACATGATGAAACTAAGCCTAATGCCTTTTTTTGTACGCAAGTTAAACCGTTAACAACAGTATTTGAAGTTAAGACACTATTGAGGTCAGTAACTTGAGTATTAAGGTTATCAATTAAAAGGTCATACTCTTCAATAGAAGTATCTAAAATTGCTTTTAGTACTGATGATTCCACCGTCGATTGACTAGTTAAATCTATAACGACTGAAGAAGCAGAAGAAGATGAGCTACCAGAATTAGAATTTGATGATGATCCTGGTAACACTGAAACTGCTGAACTTGCCGCACTTGATATACCACCGGAAACCTTTCCTTTACCTAAACAGGAAGCAAGTGTCAGACATAATAATAGAAGCGAACCATTCTTGAGCAAACGTACTACATTCATAAAAAACTCCAAAGTTCTTAAAATCATTATACACGACAAAACAAGTCATGTATTAAAAAATCCACTTTTAGAGCATATTCAAAGAGTTAAAGCAGAAAAGCAGTAAAAACTATTTAAGGGGTTTGCCAAAGATAATTGGCAACTAATTCTTATTGATTAAAAAGTAGCCTAAGATACTAGGAACAATTACGAGCGCACTAAGAATACTAACAAACTCACCAATGATAGTAATAGTTGCAAAATTGTAGAGACCTAAATGACCAGTTGAAAATAAAATAGATATGTAGCCTATTAAAGTTGTTAAACTTTCCACAATAACAAATGGACCACTTTCAATTAAACTTTCCTTTAAATCACCAATTTTGTCTTGATAATAACCTATAATAAACTGGCTAGAATAGTCGACACCAATTCCAAAAGTCAAAGGAATAGCTACAAAAGCTAGCACTGAGATTTTAAATTTAAGCAAGGGTATTATTGATAAAAAAAGTAAAACAGAAACTATAAAACTTAAAGTTGCAATTGAATAAAATTTCAAATTTCTATAGAAGAAAATAAATAGAACTAAAACTATTAGAAATGCATAAATTGTCATAGGTAGTGCATCCTTCATGATAGATTTTCCCATTTCCAGTAATGGAATAATAGAACCTACAATAAGGTATTCACCATTTTTACATGCTACTTGTGCCATTGATTTAATATAATCAACAACTGCAATTAAAATATTCAGGTCTTTTTCCAGTTTATTTACGTCCATGCTCACATGGATAATTTTATCAATTGAACCATCAGTCTCCATAAAAAGTTGGCGAATACCTATAGGAAGATCATCCTCTTTCACCAATTTTAAATCATTTGACGACACTATATTTTCTATAATCTGTTCTTCTCGTCGGTCAATTAAATAATCAAATTTTCTTTCATGTAAATTCTTAATTTTTTTAAATTTATTAATATAATCTAATTTCTCAGGTTGATCGTTTGGAACTAAAGAGAAAATAGAGAAAGCATTTACATCTGGTGCTATTTTAAAAAGATAGGCATCTAGACTAAACGCTTTCTGTAAACGCAAAGTATCTTCTCGATTATTGGTTAGGATTTGCAAAATTGGAAAAAAGTTGCTTTTAAGTTGCATATCATTTAAATGTTTTTACAATAGTTGAAAAATTACTATCGTTGTAAGTTTTAGTATGCATAACTGTCATATCAGTTTCTATAAATTTATGAACACTCCAAAGGTATGGAATTGAGACCATGGACAAAATCATAAAAAAATAGAATATTTTTTCTATGAAATTTAGCTATACACATTGAAACAAAATTCCAACAACTCACCAAAGGAACCTGGTAAGAGTCGATATACTTATCACTCAATTTAAAAATATTCAGTGATAACAAAGCAGGTAAAAAAATAAAAGTTGAACATCCTCCAATCACCATTCCCCACATTCCAATCCATCCAAACTCACTATAACCTCTAAAATTACTAAAAATCAGACATCCAAAAGCAGAAGCAGTCGTAATGCATCCAAGCAAGGTTGGGGTAATAGCTTTATGAAATGTTAGCATAATTGTCTCAAGCACATTTTTATTTTTTTTAAGATTTTGAATGTAAAGTGATAAGAATATCACACCAGAATTGATATTATTTCCAATTATAATCGAACATAAAAATGCAGTAAATGAGTTAAGTTCATTGATAAAATAGTAAGTTACAATAAACGATAGCGTAGTACCAACTGTTAAAACATAGATTAAAACTGCTAAAACTCTTATATTTTTATAAAAAACAAGCAATAGAATTGTAACAAAAATCAAAGTAATTGAAATCGAACTAATAATATCAGAAAAAAGTGCATCACTTTCAGCAGCAATACCAGGTGCTGCACCAGATACCTTAACTTCAATACCTTGGCCAAAGCTTTTAGGATTTAATTTATCAATACATCGTTTCAAAAACTGATCTATACTTTTTGCATCTTCAATTTTATAAATTGGTTCTGAGTGGAAAACAATTATTCCTCTAGTTAAACCATTGAAGGAGGCTAATTTATGTTCAGGAATTTTCAATAAATTGTTTAGTAAATTTGCACGTCCAAACGCCAACTGTTTTTTGAAGTTTCTTCTTATTGTTTCAAAATTTTCTTCAATTTGCTCTTTTTTACTTTTTACTTGATTTGTTTTTGGTTTTGGAAAAAGTTTTAAATCTAAGTCATAGAACTCTGCTACAGATCCAAATAACAACTGATTTTTTTCAAAGTAAGCTAACTCTTCTCCAATCTCTGATGTTGTTCTAAGTACTAATGGGTGTTTTGCGGCTTGTAACTCTTTATTAAGCTCTTCTGTGAACTTTTTTCCATCATCACTGTTTTTAGCTAAAATAAAAATAAGCGTATAATCACTAAGTTTAAAACGTTTTCTTGATTCTTCTAAATTTTTTATAGTTGGTGAATTTTTTGACAAAAGACTTTCTAAATCAGAATTTATATTAGAATAAAGCTTAACTGTAAAATAAAATCCAACCAAAGATCCAAGCATGGAAAAAATAAGAATTAAAACACGATACTTTAAAATTAATTTAACAATTTTATCAATTGTTTTATTATTCATTTTTTAAACTTTTTATAAATAAAAAACAATATACTCATTATAATAATTAAAACAACAATATATAATTTTGAACTCTTGTGTTCTAGAGCAATTGATTCATTGTTAGTTTTTTTAATCTCAACACCGTTAATTTTAATATTACTTTCATGTGCAGACTTTTCTCCTCCCAAGTGAATCAAAACAACATCATCTCGCTTAGGAATAGGTTCATTTTTTTTATCAGGATTAACAGCAACAACTCCGTTCTCTTTTTTACGGGGGTAAAGCTTACGATACTGATCTTTTCTTTCCTCTATTTGATCTTTAATCTCATCTAAACTCTTTAAATCATCTATATCCAATGTATCTTCAGGCGCATCCTCTTTTAAAAATTCTTTTTTAAGATCCTCTTCTAATTTAAAAAAATAATCGACCCTAGTATCATTCTGATGTCGTTTTTTAATTCTTGCTCTTAAGATTTTTGCTTTTTCAGTTATTTCATTTGTAATCTCTTTAATAAATTTTTGATTATCCTTATCATAGCGTTTTCTATAGTCATTATACTTGTCACGCATTTTTCTTGAAAACTCTTGCCATTCTTTACTATCCTGAGGAGAAATAGTTGATTTATCACCCCACACGGAATTAATTAAAATGAATATAGCAACAAAATATTTAAACATCGTTACTCTTTTTTAAATTTTAATATTGCAGTCATTGCATTATGATCAGATCCAGCAAAACTGAGAAGGGTTTCTGACTTTTCAATATCAAAACCCCTGACAAAAATATGATCTAGTTTTTCATTAAAAGTATGAATTCTTAAATCTTTTTCAAATGTAACTTCTATTAGATTATTTTTTTTAATAATTTTATCCAGATATTTAATATGAGTTAATTTCCAAGTATTAAAATCTCCAGCCACAATTAATGGGCCTTTATGAAACATAAAAACATTGGCAATACCATCTAACTGATCAAATAGATACTTACTTCTAACAAAGGTAATAGCATGAACATTTACCACTAAAAGCTTTTCTTTTAACCCTTCTACTTTAAATTCACTAAAGAGTGTAACTTTAGAAGAATCAACAATTGGCTCACGACTTAGACCACGTAAAACATATGTATTAATCGGTTTTACTTTAGAGGCAGTTGCAACTCCAGTTAAAACATGCCCCTCTGCTTCGATAAAAGCAGTTGCACAAGTATAACCAAGATTAGGATCGCTATTAAATACTTTTTTCATTTCATCTTTCAAATTAAACTCTTGTAGCAAAATAAGGTCTCGATCTTTAATAAAAGTTTCGTAGGTCTCCTTCCATTTCGGCTTTACCCCATTATAAATATTCCAAACAATAATATTAATGGGATCAGTGACTTTAAACTTTTGTGAATCACTAAATTTACCTAAAGTAAAAAGCTCCTCTTTTGAATTAGGCATTAAGAATTTGCTTTGAACCGGTGTTGTATCTTTTAACGCCTGTGTTTTTTTACCATACTTAGGTTTATTCAATACTGCATTAGTATCAAAAATTATAAAAGTACTAAATAAGATAATAAATTTAAAAAATGTCACCAAAAGAGTATCCTATTTCGCCAATAATTCTAATATCATCTTGTGATCCAATTGTAGTTGTTTGACTTATTTTTTGAAATTCTAAATTAAAGGCAAATCCTTTAGAAAAATCTTGAGTTCTCGCTTTTATTCGAGCACCAAACATCGTTCCACTACTCACAGTAAATCCTGAACCAGATCCAGTAAAATAATACTGTAGTAGTGGTCCAGCATAAATTCCATATTTACCATTTTTTGCTTCTCCACATTTAATATCGGCGGCAGTACCAATGGCCGGAACAAAGCCATTTTGTGCTCCATTGCTTAGCTTTCTATCCACAAAAAGCTGTTGTTCGAGATTTAGTCGTCCTTCAAAGATATATTTTTTATCTAGCTGATAAAATTGTGAAAGATTAAGTCCCCATTGTGTAAAAGAGAGATTCTTAGTAGTTGAATCAGTTTGTGATAAATCAAATTTGAACCAAGCAAGTTTAAAACTAACAGAACTAATCCAAACCTTATTCCAAGCTAAAAAAAGTGTCGCCTTGGGTGTAACCTTGTAATAACTTAACTTACCTGATTCATTAATCCCGCAGTGTTACCCGAAGAGGTTAAACTTACTGTTTCAAATCCAAGATCCACCTGTAGTGAGTTATAATCAACTGCCAGCCAGACACTTTTTCGAAGCTCTTCTTCAAGTGCTTCATCTTTTTTAATTTCATCTTGAACTTTTATTTCTGTTTGGTCTCTTTTAAAACTTTCCATACGCTCTTTTTCAATTTCAGCTAAGCGCTCACGACGAAGTCTCTCTTCTTCTTCACGTTCAGCCTTTTTTTTGGCTTTTCCTATAGAATCATTCACTCTGACTTTAGAGACATTAGAAAAGTCGCTCTGGCGTCCATATTCATCAATAACTGCGGTTCGCATATAGTAAGTACCTTCAGGTGAATCAACCCATCGATAACTATCTTGACCAACCTCTAATTCACCCTTATAAATTAACTTCTTCAATTTTGAATCATCATAAATCTCAATATAATATTTTTTATCAGAATCAATTTTAGGTAAATTAATGATTGTGTACCGTGAAACTGCTCTTTCGGGAGCTGAAAAAATTAAATGAATATCTTCACCTAAATTAACTGGTGAATTTCTACTTTCAAGAATTTCTAAGTCTAATTCAGGCTTAAGCTCTGGAGCTGTTGGTCCTGGCGGAAGTACTGGCTTAACTAGTTCAAAACTCTTAACCGGCGAAAACATAGATATAGCGTCGTCTAATTTATATTTCACACGAACAAAAAAGATTCCAGCTTCACTACCTTTATATTCAAATGAATTATTTTTAAGCTCTTCGTTAACAATCAGTTTTGAAAATTCTTGATCTTGAGCAATTTCTACTATGTAGCTTACTTTCGCTTGTGCTAATTTATTCCAATAGATTTTTATAGTATCAATCTGTCCTTTTTTAGCAATATTTTCAATTCTTTCAATTTCAATTGCTTTTAACAAATGTGAAAAGTTAGCTATGTTTGAAGTACGAGAAGTATCCGGTTGTTCATTAATAACTGGGGTTACTCTCCAAAAGAGTTCACCATAACTTGGACTATTCCAACTTATAAAAGAATTGGGAGTAGTACTGTTAAAAATAACTTTATTAAAATCAACATCAATTGCAACTTCCACTAAAAAACTAATATTTTTTGATTTTTTATAATACTTCCAAGCAAAATTCACACTTTGCTCTGGTTGGATTTCCATCGTTGGTTGTAATTTAAGATTATATATTAAGTCATAAGGTTTTGCCTCTTTTTTGTTTACAATAGTAAAGTAAGAGAGCTCTGAAAAAGATGAGGTTGGTCTATTTCTATCAATAGCTTTAACTTTCCAAACATAACTACCAGGTGCTAGATCTTTTAATAAAATCCGATTATCGGATAATTCCATAGATTTTAATACTAAGTCACTACCAGCTTCCGATAGAACAAATTCATATTTTTCAACAGAGAGATTGCTCCACTCAAAATAGGTTTCAGGTTGACCATCTTCAATAATAATCTCTTGCCTTGTAAAAGGTTGAATTAAAGTTGGTGGTAAATCCAATTTAACATGAAAACTATAAATTGCTGATTTATAACTTTCAGTTTTATCATGGTTTGTTGCTACTACTTTCCAATAAAATTTACCAGCATTGATAATATTTCCAACATCAAAACTATTCGATTCTACTATTTTTTTGGTAAGAATTTTTTCAAAATTTTGATCTTTAGCTAAAATAATTTCATAAGCAGAAATATCCTTATCAGAGTTCCATTTTAAACTAATTTCATTTTTAACTTTTGGGTTAAACAAAACAACTTGATTGGGTTCTGGACTAATCAAATTAATTGCTAGTTCTTCTACATCAAACTCTTGCTTAACTAAATCAACACTTAAATGGTGTCCCGAATTAACTTCAACTTTTTGATCACCCACTTGTAATACAGCATTCCCCTTTAATACTGTGATATTTTTTTTATCACCACTTTGATTAAGTAGAAGCTCGGTTTTACCTGGACCACTCTTTAAGTCAATATTTTCGCCAGCTGATTGGATTTTTGTTTTAGAATCAGAAGAAGTTTTAACCAAAAACTCCCCATGTAAAAAATCAAGAACTGTATTATTATTTTGCTTTTCAATTTTAAGTAAAGAGTTTGAACCTAATTTAACTACAGATTTTTTATCAAATGCTAATTCTGCTGCTGCATCATCGTAAGTATAAACTTGATCTTTTAAATAAAACTCATCGCCAATTCCTGCTTTTTCCCATCCAATATCTAAAGATCTTTTTTTTTGAACTAGATTTTGCGAACTTGTTAATTTAGCTACAGCTTCACCTTGCTTAGACCTTTTTTTCAACGTAGAAAAAACATCAAAGTAAAGTAAAGCACCAGAGCTGATTAGCCCAACAACAGAAAGGGTGATTAAAATAGTCGATCCGGTGATTTTGTTCATACTATTATTTTTTTTAACTTAATTATATAATAATAGAAAATTAATTAATATGAGAAAAATTTTACCACGGAATACCACATGTCGAATATAGATTTTCTTACGAGAAAAATTAAGTTTTCTATTCATACTAAAGTTATCTCTTTAATAGTGGGAATTGTTATTCTCTCATTACCAAGTTTTCTCTATTTTGCTGTTGACCTTTTTAAAAAAGATAAATCTGCCTATGTATTTGAAACAACCCTAACCAATGTTGAATCAATGGGACAACAGATTGATGAATATTTCAAAAATGCACTTCGTGAAGCAATAGTAGTTTTATCAATTGCTCGGAATAATCCTGAAAGCAAAGATCTTTATGAAAAGATTTTTAGTTCCAACCAAAATCTAATGGAACTCCTTATATATGAAGCAGATGATTTAACAAATACTCCAATTATGGATTTAAAAAAAAATGAGTGGCTTGTAAAATTTAATCAGAAGGAAGACTATTTCAATCAATTACTTGTTGACAACCCTATTCCAGTCCAACTTGTAAAAGAAAAAAAAATGGTAGTACTTTCTACATTCAAAGCACCCGGAATACCTCATATCACTTTTCTAGCCTACGACAAAGCATTTGAAAAAATCATTGTAGCTAGACTATTAATTGACCCCATTATGCATGCATTCAAACAAGAATCTGCTTATCAAAATTATGTAACTTCACCTCAAGGCATACCTTTACTTTTTTCAGGAATGGGAAGTAGATCAACGTTAAAAGAATCACTTAAAGCACAAGACGCACTTAAACTTATAAACACAGTACACAACTTAAAGGTGTAAAAGAAATTGTTAAAGACTTGGGAACGAGTTTTTATGGCTTTTCTTATTTACCCCAATATGATTTACTGCTAATTTCTGAAATTGATAAAAAAATTGCTTTGAATCTCAAAGTTATCTTATTAATAAAAGTATAGTACTCGCACTTCTACTAATTTCTCTAGCAGTTCTTTTAGGTGTATTAATGGCGAGATCATTAACTAAACCAATAGAACTACTTTTTGAAGGTACCTCAGAAGTAGCTAAAGGCAACTTTGAACATGTAACAGAAGTAAATTCAAGCGATGAGCTTGGTGTACTTTCTGATTCATTTAATTTTATGAATAAAGAAATTATTAGATACATGCAAGAAGTTAAAGAAAAAGCCCGAATGGAAAATGAATTAGCCGCGGCCAATCTTGTTCAATCCTCATTTTTTCCTGAAACCGAAAAAAATTTGGTCCGGTCTCTATTGCTGGTTTTTATAAATCTGCATCAGAGTGTGGTGGCGACTGGATAGGTTATAAAGAATTTGGAGATAAAATTTGTATTTTTATTGGAGATGCAACTGGACATGGAGTACCAGCGGCACTGGTCACAGCTACTTCATTTGCTTTTTACAACTTAATTGAAGATTCGCCAAAAGTGAAAAACCTATTAGAAAACCCGGCCAAACTTTTAGAAATAT
Source organism: Bacteriovoracaceae bacterium (assembly GCA_046328975.1). Taxonomy (GTDB): domain Bacteria; phylum Bdellovibrionota; class Bacteriovoracia; order Bacteriovoracales; family Bacteriovoracaceae; genus JAXLVO01. The sequence continues at coordinate 30,080 of JAXLVO010000007.1, forward strand.
TAAACAAAGCTATCCATGCAGTTGGTGGTAAAGTTTTAATGACACTATTTGTGGGTGTTATTGATAAAAAAAGTTTAAAACTTACCTATTCAAATGCTTCACATGACCCTCCTTTACTTTACAGAAAATCAGATGAGAAACCAAGTAAACAAGATATTGAAGTATTAATGGGAGAATCAGGTAATCGTCTTGGACATATTCTAAATGCCACTTACAAAAACAGTCAAGTTTCTATGAAACAAGGTGATGTGCTTATGCTTACAACCGACGGAATCATTGAAGGAAAAAACCCAGAAGGTAAAGAATGGGGTGATCGTAATTTCATGAAAACTTTTTTAAACAATGTTGATCAACCAGCACCACACATTGTTAATAATATTGTTAAATCAGGTTATGATTTTTTTAATGGTATAGATGTTGGTGACGACGTAACATTAGTAGCAGTTAAAATTGATAAATAATTAGTTAGAGGAGTTTTTTGTGAGTGAAAAAAGTAGTGAAAAACTAAAAAGTGTTGAAATTTTTTATGAAGTTGAAGGAGATCAAGGTACTATCTCTTTTAAAGGAAACATTGATGAAGATTTTAACGGCCAAGGAATTTTGACTAAGAATTTAAAAAATATTGAGATAGACTTTTCTAATGTTTCATTACTAAATTCTTGTGGAATTAGAGAATGGGTTGGTGTTGTTGAAAAACTTGGTCCCAATGTTAAAATTAGATACATCAATACTCCCAAATTGTTTTAAAACAGATGAATATCGTTAAAGGATTTTTAACTAGTAATGCACGAGTAGAGTCATTTAGTGCACCTTATTTTTGTGATGCATGCGAATATGAAGAGTCTAAGCTACTCACTGTTAGTGAAATAAAAAACATGAAGGCTCCTGCATTTTCCTGTCAAAAATGTCAGGCACCACTCGAGCTAGATGCCATTGAAAAACAATACTTTCATTTTATGACAATACAAGGACAATAAAATGAGTAAATTTTCACCCAAACCATTTCAGTTTCAGGATTCAAATGGACTCTATGTTTTTGAAGGTATGTTGAATAGTGAAGCTAAACTACCTAAGTTAAAACCAGAGCTAGATGAAATAGTCATAGATTTACAACATGTGGATGGAATTGACTTTGGCGGAATTTGTAATTGGGTTAATTGGATAAAAACCATACCTTCAATAACGACAGTTCTATTAGATAAAGTACCTCCTTGGCTTGTTAAAGAGATGAATATTTCAAAAAACTTTATTACCAAAAACTGTCGTATTCGTTCTTTTTTTGTTCCATATCTGGACCCCAACAAAAATGAAATTTATCATAAGCTTTTTTCAGAAGAAATTGACTTTGAACTAAAAATGCCATTCCCTAATTTTCCAGAAAACGATAGCGACTACGGCCCTAAAAAATGCCATTCTGTTGTTGAGGAAGCAAGTTATTTATCTTTTTTACCAGAATTTGATTACCATCGTTTCTCAATTTACGATAATTACTATGACAAATTTATTATTCTTAACGAAAACAAACAGATCATTTATTGTAACGATTCAGCCGCCGACCTACTCGGAGTAGCCAAAAAAAGATTGATTAAAAAAAATCCCTTTATTTATGATTTGTTAACCTTCGACGATAAAACCCATTTTTGCATGCCAAATGGAGTTTATGATCCTCATAAATCAGGCTTAGTGGAAGAGGTTACTTTCACAACCAAAGAGGGTAAGCTAAAAAAAGACCAAGTCTCAATTCAAAGAGACCCTAGCTCATTTCATACTCGTATTAGCTATGTAGTATATTTACGTGATATTTCTATGGAACTACAACTTAGTGATAAATACTTAACTGAAAGTAAAGAAAAAGCTCAAGTTAGTGAAAAACTAGTTGAAGTTTCAGATAAAGCGTATCGTGATGATATGACTAAACTAAAAAACTTTCGAGCTTTTGCAGAAAATATTGTGGCAGAACTTAGACGTACTAAACGTTACGGTAATAAATTTGGATTAGTAATTCTGGATGTGGACCATTTTAAAAAATTTAATGATACATATGGCCACCAACAAGGCGATGAAGTTTTAAGATTTGTAGCACGAGCACTTGAAAAAAGTGTACGTGATTCTGATTTTGTTGCACGCTATGGAGGAGAAGAGTTTGTTGCCATTCTTCCCGAAGTTGATATCCCAAGTGCTCAAATTGTTTGTGAAAGGATTCGAACTAACATCGCTAATGAAAAAGTTCCAAAATTAGATGAAAAGGGTGTTTTTCTCTCTGTTCATGTTAGTGTTGGTTGTGTTCTTATTAGCAAAGAAGATCTTAAGTCCTGGGAGGGTCCAGACTTTAAAATGTTTGTAGAAGCAGCCGATAAAAATCTCTATAAATGCAAAGAAAATGGTAGAAACTGTGTAACCTTATCTGAGTATAATCGATGAATACACAGATCTGTCTCGGTGGTTTAAATAAATCTGAATCAAAAAAAATATTTGAATACATTTCCAAAAAATTTAAAAATCTCTCTTTAATTGATGTTGAAAAAATTGATTTAAACACAACACAGGTTGATATATTCATACTAGACTTCAATGGAAATTTTAACGATCCTCTTTTAAAAAAAATCTTAAAAGTTCCAAATGCTATTAAAGTTCTTTTAAATCGTGAAAATCGCCTATCCCATTTTGAACTCTATCTTAAATATAAAATTGACCATATATTAGGTATTAATGGTGAAGAATTACTAACTGATTTAGAACAACTTATTATGAGTTTTCTTTTGAAAAAAAATCAATACTTAGATCTTTTAAAAAAACCTGATACCACCTGGACACTGGATAACCCCAATAATTTCCGTGAAAATATTAAAACCAATCTCTCTAAAATTGATTTTAGTAGTTATTTTTCAGAGATACCTAAAATAGTTGAACTTGTATTAGAAGAGACTATCACTAATGCCTTAGTCCATGCACCTGTTGATCTAAAGGGAAAATCGGTTTTTAAAAACATTAAAGAAGTTAAAAATTCAACTTTCAAAAAAAAACAGTATTTAAAAATTTATACCAAAAAGACTAATGAGTTTTTCATGCTCTCTATCATGGACCAGTATGGATCACTCAATCCTGATATTATAAAAAAATATTTAGCAAAAGGTATTGATCAAATTGAATATGAAAGTAAACCAAGCGGTGCCGGTCTAGGTCTCTGTTTAATTTTTAATTATACTACTCGATTTATTATTGATATTAGACCAGGCATTAGTACAACTATTTCATTATTTTTCAAGAACTCCAAAAGTTCAAAAAAATATTTTCTTCATAACAAATCTTTTCATATTTTTAAATATGAACTGGATTGAGCTCTGTAACAGCACTAGAAATTTTATCAGGAAAATCCAATCTGGTTCTAATTACATAAAACTGTCCACTATCTTTCTTAAAAAAACGCATTTCAAATTTATATTTAGCAATCTCTTTTTGAAAAAAAATCTGTTGGATTACAATACCTTCTGAATAAAAATTCACCATTCTAAATTCTGAATAGGCACTATTACCATGAAAGACTCTTTGAACTTTTCCTGGAATTAAATGGAGATCTAAATCATCTAATTTATAATCAATATAATTACAGTCTGATTTAATTTCTCGAATTGCCTCAGTTTCATGTCCACTAATTAATTCTCTCTCTCGAAAATAACCATTGATTTTTAGACAATTTGCATTTGCATTCATCACTATCAAAACCATTATAACTACTGGTGCCAAAAATATTTTTGAAAACATACACTTTTCTCCTGAAACCATTAGTAACATTGATCATTTAAAAAATACATTGTATAAATTAGTTATGCATATCGAAAGCCAAAAAATATATGAAGCCCTCTCTTCTAACAGTTATGTCTCTTGGGCAGCTAATGCAGCTCTCTCCATAGTTATAGCAATAGTTGTAAAATTGGTTATAAAGTTTATCTCTAAAATCATTAGAAGATACGCAACTAAAACTGCGTCTCATTGGGATGATTGGCTGGTTGATCTTCTTGACACACTAAAACTGTTCGTGCTTTTTGCCTGGATCTTTTTTTTCAACACCAGACACTTAACCTTTGCACCCTTTGAACAAAAACTAATGATGTTTGTGATAGTTTTCGCTACTAGCTTTCAATTTGGGATGTGGGGACTCCATCTACTAAAAAACTGGCGAAATTCTATTCTTTTAAAAAAAATAGAAAAAGATCCCTCCTCTTCAGCTACTATTGGTCTACTCTATTTGGCCCTTCAAACTATTTTAATCGTTACGATTGTTCTAATTGGACTTAGTAACTTAGGCATCAACATTGGTGCCCTTTTAGCCGGACTTGGAGTTGGGGGTATCGCAGTTGCCCTTGCTGCTCAAAATATTTTAGGTGATCTTCTTGCATCACTTTCAATCGTTCTGGATAAACCATTTGTTGTGGGTGATTTTATTGTAAATGGCGAAGAAAAAGGAACCATTGAACATATCGGTGTTAAAACTACACGTCTTCGTAGCTTAAATGGTGAAGAGTTAATTATCTCTAATAAAGATCTACTTGAAGCGCGTGTTCGCAATTATAAAAGAATGAAAGAGCGTAGAGCTGTCCATAGACTTGGTGTAGAGTACTCAACTAGTTACCAAAATCTCTCGGAAATCCCCATTTGGATCAAAGCTATTCTTGTTAAATACAAAAAAGTGAGATTTGACCGCTGCCATTTTGTTGAATACGGACCATCTTCACTTATTTTTGAATTAGTTTTTTTTGTTGAGGATCCCGATTACGATATCTTTATGGATCTACAACAAAGAATCTTGTTAGATATTTTTCAAAAGTTTGAATATGAAAAAATTCTTTTTGCAAAACCCACTCAATCACTTTATATCGAAAAAATCCCTAAATAAGTTTCATTTTAGTTTTCGTGTAGAATCTACCTTTCAACCCACTTTCAATTGCGCGCAGCATTATTTAGCTGTATAACCAATACAATATAATTTAATTATGGGGCTCTCTATGAAGCTAAAATGTTTAATTGCATTACTAATTCTATCGTTTACCTCTTTAAGCTTTAGTCAACAGCGATCACTTAATGATTCAGTTGAAGCAGAATTAAAAACCATTTTGTCGCTATCTAAATATTATAAACTCTCACTATCCACAAGATTTTTAGAATGTGAGTTTTATAAAAATTGTAGTAAGGAATCGGCAGAGAATCAAATTGTTAATCAAGCACCACTTTACCACCATGATAATCTATCAGTAAAAGAACAGGCTCTTAATTTTCTCTATTTTAGAATGCTCACCTTAGAAAACGTAAAGCAAGAACATATTATTTGGTATATTAATGGACTATCAAAACTTAGAGATATCGATCAACGTTTAGAAAAAATGCCCCCCAACACTTTTGATTACTTACAAAAATTTACTTATGTAGCTTATGATAAAATTACCGGAAGTAATACCAATACCGATCAATTTAAATATTTTAAATACTCTAAAAACGGTGAGGCCCTCTACTTTTATTACAAAGCCGAAGATAAAGTTAAACTGGAAAAATTAGTTGAAGGATTTACCATTCAAAATGATGTAAATAGTTTAAAATATATTGATTTAAGAGGGATTACTTTATCAATCGATCCAACTACACATATTAGTACTAAAGAGACTGTTGCTGAAAAATTTAAATCCTATTTGGCCACTTTTTCAGTTAGTGGAAATATGAATAAAATTGTAGTTCGTCCTAACAGCTTAAACAGCAGTAACTATATTATTTATGGCAATAATAATACAGTGATAGCCTCAGATCGGCAGCTAATTAATGGTAATAATAATCTTGTTATTAATTCATCTGATGTTGAAATGTATGGAAGTGAAAATACTGTGCTTCAATTAAACACTTTGAAGCAGAAACAGACCAATCATCTCATTAAAGAAATGAGAATGTTTTAGATAAGACTCTTTTTAGCTCTATTATTGGTAATCAAAACTTCATTCAAAATCAAAAGTTAGTTAATTTTTGAAAAGAGTAATCAAATGAAAATGAAAGGGTCAGATGTTTTGGAAAAATAATGACCACCAATCTGAAAAAATGGTTTATGCTGAAGCTGATAAAATCTTAAATATCCCCTACTTAAAAGCAAAACTACAATAACGGATATTTGAGTAATTGTAATTATTGCGCATGGCATTGATATAAAGCAAAATCCCTTCTATCTATCATCTCAAAGATAATTGTCATTTTTTGGAGAGAGACTTGTATGAAAAAACTTATCGGCTTAGTTGTGTCTTCTGCACTTTTAATCTCTAGTTCACTATTTGCTCAAAATTTCAATGCATCAAGTAAAATTACCAGATGGTATGAGAATTACAGTTGGTGATAATGATAACCGTAATATGATGGGAAAGATGATGATGCTTGAAGAGCAGTACCTACGATCTTCAAAATGAAGTATATCAACTTGAAGATAATGGCACAAGAGAACTTTGGACATGTAAAGTGACAGCATTTAGTACGACTTATTCAGAAGAAGGTAGATCAAAAAATGAAGCTGAAAACCGTACAGTATTAAAATGTGAAACAGAAAACCATCCAATGCATTGTGAAAAAGTTAGATGCTTTAAAATTTAATTAAAAAAGGCTTCGGATTTTAAGCCGAAGCCTTTCTATTTTTCATTGACAGACTTTCCCTAATCTTCGACCATAATTCCATTATGAAAATTTCAACTGATATCCCTTCAACCCTTATTGATAATCGTGCAGACTTTCACCAAGACTTCTACAAAAGATTCACCTTAAGACACGCCGATCAGCCGATAAAATTAACTAGTGAAATTAGTAAAAACTATCTCTTTCCAACATTATATGGAAACGTTACATGCGCTTTGGGAATTTTTCACTGTGATTATAACAAAGCAGCAGCACTTGTAGCTGAAAATTTAAATCAAACCGTTAAACCCATTAAAATGACTAAAGGTCGTTCACTCGTTGCTATCTCATGCTATGAATACAAAAATGTTTTAGGTATTAAACCCTATAACGAAATCGCTGTCGCAATTCCAATTATGGTTAACGCTAGTTTTAATCCACCAATTTTACCTATGATCCTGGATAAATTTTCTCACTTTGGATATTATATTGCTTCTATGCCTGTGACCTCTTATGAAAATATGTTACGCGGTAGAAATATCTGGGGACTTCCCAAAGTTACAGAACAAATTGACATAGAAAAAGAGGGCGACTTTTGTGTAACAAAGGCTTACGATGATTTACAAAATGTCTATTTAAAACTCAAAGTTCCCATGCATGGAAAAGCTACTGAGTTTGATGTAACCTCTCACCTCTACTCAAAACTTAATGGCAAAATCTTACAGAGCAAGACCCACTTTAAAGCAACCTTTGCTGTAACTAAATACATGAATCTCCTTTTCAAAAAAGGCGTCAAACCAGATCAATCATATCTTGAACTCTCAAATTCACCCAATGCTAAATTATTGCGAGACTTAGATATTGAAGAGCATCCATTTCAATTTAGATATGCTGAAGGAATGACGAGCTGTTTTGATTTGGCCAATAAAGTAACACCAAGCTGGCTCTCATTCTAATTCATCTTTTTCATCTTCATCAGGACTCCAAGGATCAGAGTATTCACTCGGGATATTAGGATCAGCATTTTTAGTGAACCCATAAGGACAGTGGCGACATCCACTTTGACAACAAAAGCCACGCTTCAGTAGAAAACTCTCTGTAAATACAACAAATTCACCTTCAGTATAAAAATCTTCATTACTCTTTTTAGTCATACGGTGTATAATACTATCAAAAAACTTAGGTGAGAATATGAAATTAAAAGTAAACGATAAAGCTCCTGAATTTACATTAAACAATCAAGCGGGTGAAGCTATCTCATTAAAAGATTTTAAAGGAAAAAATAGTGTTCTGCTCTATTTTTATCCCAAAGCCATGACGCCAGGATGTACGGTACAAGCTTGCTCTTTACGCGATATTCAAAAAGAGCTTAAAAAAAGAAAAATTACAGTTTTAGGTGTTTCAATTGATAGTTCGGCTCGACTTAAAAAATTTGAAGAAAAAGAAGAGTTAAATTTTAATCTTTTAAGTGATGAAGATCACAAAGTATGTGAACTCTATGGTGTATGGGGAAAAAAACAGAACTATGGAAAAGAGTATATGGGAATTCTAAGAACATCTTTTCTCATTGGTACTGACGGAAAAATCAAACACATTTTTGAAAAAGTTAATACTAAAACACATCATGATGCTGTAATTAGTTTTTATGATGAAAATTCTAAATAATGTACCCTAAACGTATTATATGCATGACTGAAGAGTCAGTCGAAACCCTCTATTTAATTGGAAAACTTGATCTCGTAGTTGGCGTCTCTGCCTACGTAAAACGTCCAACACACGCCAGAGAAATTGAGACAATTTCAGCATTTACTCATGCTAACATTAAAAAAATTAAAGCATTAAAGCCTGATCTCATTTTAGGCTTCTCTGATATTCAACAAGATATTGCTAAAACCTTAATTGGAGAAGGATTAAATGTTTTTATTTCCAATCAGCGATCCCTGGATGAAATTTTAAATTATATTGTTTTACTTTCATCTATGGTGGGTGAAGCCAATAAAGGAATTGCGCTCCGAGAGGCTTTTTTAATAAAAATTGAAAAAACAAAAAAACAAAATTTAGATAAAAAGCCTAAGGTCTATTTTGAAGAGTGGAATGATCCATTGATTAGCGCAATAAAATGGGTAAGTGAACTCATCACAATTTGTGGAGGTGAAGATATTTTTAGTACTATTTCTAATGGAGTAAAGGCAAAAGATCGCTTCATTACAGAGCAAGATATTATTGATAAGAATCCCGATATTATTTTAGGCTGTTGGTGTGGAAAAAAAGTAGATATAGATTCAATTAAAAACAGAAAGGATTTTCATAAAATTAATGCGGTAAAAAATAACCGAGTTTTCGAATTAGAACCTGAAATCTATTTACAACCTGGACCAGCACTTTTTGTCGATGGACTAGACCAACTCTCAAAACTACTTAACTAAACCAACAAAATACCATTCCAAACTTTTCATATCAAACTGAATTTTATAAAGAGCACAATTAGGAATCTTAATTGGTTGAGCTGGTGAATCTTTACAGTTATGCACTAATCGTCTCAAACTTCCACCATGAGTTGAAATTGCTATCTTAGAATAGTGAGGATTATCAAAACAAAATTCACTAATATGATTTTTCATGCGATTAAGATGATCAATTTTTTTCTCTCCACCAGGAAAAGAGAACTCAAAACTAGCTGGATCATTTGAAGACCAGATCTCCCATGAATCTTGTCCATACTTTTTTAATACTTCATCTCGAAATAAACCTTCAGGTTCACCCAAATGACACTCACGTAAATTTTTCGAAACAAAAGTTGGTACATTTAAATTTAAATTAGCAATTTGAGCTGTTTCAACTGCACGAATCAAATCAGAAGTTAATATAACTTCAGGTCTTAATTCTGCTAACTGCTTAGTTAAAACTAAAGCCTGACTTTTACCATTTTCATTTAAAGGTATATCCGTGTGTCCTTGAAATCGATGTAGTCGATTCCATTCAGTTTCACCATGTCTAAAAATAAAGATATCGATTTTTTTCATTTATCTACCTTGGTATCTAAAGCATTGTTAATTTTATTAAGCAGATCTAATTGTGCATTTTGAATTTTAAAAAGAGATTGCATCTGTTCAGTCAAGAGTAGGTCAATTTTAGCATGTAAACTTCTCACCTCCATCTCGGCTTTAAGATTAATCATATAATCTCCTCTGGCCCGTCTTCTATCTTTATCTTCACGACGATTTTGACTCATCATAATGATTGGAGCTTGAATAGCCGCTATACAAGAAAGCACTAAATTTAAAAGAATAAATGGATAAGGATCAAATGAGTTTTTAAAATAAAAATATTAATGATAATCCAAGTAAATAAAACCATAAAACTAATGATAAAGGAATGCAACTTCCACCAAATTCTGCTACTTTATCTGCAATTTTTTGTCCAAAGCTTAAATAATCATCTTCAATTTCAATCAATTTAGATGAGATCATTTGTTCTTCATCAATAGATTTCTTAATTAAATCATTAAGTTTATTTAAGTGGAGATTCTCTTGCTCTATTAACTCTTTTAATTCCACTTTTACTCCAATAATTTTGTATTTCTTTTAAGCTATCATAAAATTATTAGAGAATCATAGCAAATTGTGTTAAACATAGGCTATATCTTCAAAAGCAGAAAGTGCCACTTTAGCTCCTTCACCCATTGATATAATTATCTGTTTGTAGGGAATAGTTGTTACATCGCCTGCGGCATAGATCCCTTTTACATTAGTTCGACCTTTATTATCAATTACAATCTCACCAAACCTATTCGTTTCAACTAGCTCTTTTACAAATTGACTATTAGGTAAAAGTCCAATTTGAACAAATACTCCATCTAAATCAACAATTTTAGTAAGGTTTGTAGCACGCTCTACATATTCAAGCCCAATCACTTTTATCCCATCACCTAAAATCTTTTGAGTTTTGGCATTTGTAATAATTGTAACATTTTTAAGTGTTTTTAATTTTTCTACTAACACACTATCTGCTTTTAAACTTTCATTAAATTCAAATAGTGTAACATGATTAACAATATTGGCCAAATCTATAGCAGCTTCAACTCCTGAATTCCCTCCTCCTACGACACTAACTTTTTTATTTTTATAATAGGGACCATCACAGTGAGGACAGAAAGCCACTCCTCGACCTATATACTCTTTTTCACCTTCAATTCCTAACTCTCGCCATTTTGCTCCTGTAGCAATAATTATTGATTTAGCAAAAATATTTTCTCCACTTTCAAGTGTAATCTTTTTAATTTTATCATTTGTAATATTTTTTACTCTTCGATGCTCTAATATTTTTATAGGATACTCTTGCATATGTTTATAAAGTTGGGCACTCAATTGGGGCCCTTCAATATAAGGAACCGAAATTAAATTCTCAATTCCTTTGGTATCTTTAACCTGTCCCCCAACACGTTCAGCAATAATTGCTGTTTTTAATCCTTTACGAGTAGAATAAATCGCTGCACTTGCCCCAGCAGGTCCAGCTCCAATTACTACTATATCATATTCTCCTAAGTTTAAATCTTGAGAACTAGATTCAGCGTCCGTAACGCCAAAATGTTTTTCTAATTTTTCAAGTAATGAAAGTAAATCAATTTTTCCAGCACTTACTAACCTGTCATTATCTACTACACTTGGAACACCTTGGATATTGAGTCGATCAATTTCATCTTGCACATATGCTCCATCAACCATCTCATGCTTAAAATCATCATGAATTGTAGCAATAAGATTTAAATTCTGAACAACTTCAGGACAATTTTCACAAGTTAAAGAAATAAACGTTTTTAAACTAATTGGACCTTTTAGTCTTTTTATTCTTTTAACAATCAAATCATCAGGCATTTTTCCTTTGTGATCTGAATTTAAAATTGCTAATACTAGACTGGTAAATTCATGTCCAGTTGGGATCCCTGTAAAAGAGATCCCATTTTTTTTATTTTTATATTCAATATAAAAACTAGGAATTGAAGGAGTAATTTTAATATTAGAAGAGTGTACTTTAATTTTATCTGAAGTACTTGCTACTTGATTTAACAAGCTAATAAGTTGATTTTGGTCAACAGAATCAGATTCATGATAAATTAAATGAACCTCATTTTCTAATTTTTTATAAACTTCAGTAAGTTGTTCTAAAATATTAGTCTCTAACATAAAATACTCCTTCATTCTTAAAAGTAATTAAATTTTTCCGACTAAATCAAGTCCAGGTTTTAAGGTTGAACTTCCTGGTTTCCATTTAGCAGGACACACTTCATTAGGATTAGCAGCGATAAATTGTGCTGCTTGTACCTTTCTTAAAAGTTCGTCTGCATTTCTACCGATTCCATTATCATTAATTTCTGCTAATTTGATTTTTCCTTCAGGATTAATAAGAAATGTTCCTCGGTACGCCAGTCCCGCTTCTTCAATATGCACTCCAAAAGCTCTAGTTAAAGTTCCAGTCGGATCAGCTAACATTGGAAACTTAATTTTCTTTATTGTTTCAGAAACGTCATGCCATGCTTTATGCGCAAAATGAGTATCAGTACTTACTGAATAAACCTCTACGCCCATTTTTTGAAAGGCATCATACTTATCGGCCATATCACCTAATTCAGTTGGGCAAACAAAAGTAAAGTCTGCTGGATAGAAAAAAAGAATTGACCATTTTCCTTTTAAGTCATTTTGGGTTACTGTTTTAAAATTCTCATTTTGGTATGCCTGTACCTTAAAATCAGCAACTTGTGTGTTAATTAGTGTTCCCATAAATTCTCCTTATAAATAATTGTTAATAGTGGGACTATGTTTCGTATGAATACATTATCGGATTAATGGAAATAAATAAAATCGATTATTTTTATTATGTAATAGATTTAATCTATCTTAAGTATCTTTAACTTATTAGATTTCTTAGTTTGAATCTGTTCAGGCAAAGAATCAATTATGACCTTTTCTAGGATTTCGATTAAATTATCTTTATAGAAACTACGTCTAGTGATTAGACTAATTTCTCTTACTGGATGATATTTGATCTCTTTAATTTGATTTTTATGATAACGTGAATGAAATTGTGCTAATTCAGGAATAAAGGTAGTTCCACCAAGGTGATTAACCATATTTACTAAAGTTTCAATATTACCACTTTCAAATTTAGTATTAGTTGAACTTTTATGACAAATTTTCAAAGTCTGATTCCTTAAACAATTCCCCTCAGTTAGTAAAAAAATTTGTTGTTTATTAATCTGTTCTTCACTAATTTCAATCTCGTTTTTTAAAATATTTTTACTATCAAGGTATAAAAGAATTTTTTCAAAATATAGGTTTCGCTCAATAAAACGATTATCATTAAGAGGTGTCGCCAAAAGGCCTACATCAATTACATCATCATTAAGTTTTTCAAGTAAAACATGGGTTTGTAATTCGTAAAACTTTAACTCAATCTTAGGATATAAAGATTCAAATTTTTTTAAAAAAAGCGGTAAAAGATATGGTGCTACAGTTGGAATTACGCCTACTTTCAATTCACCACTAGGAACTCTGTTTTCACTTTCAATTAACCACTTTAATTTATCTACACTTGAAATTATCTCTTTCATTTGAAGAATAAGTTTTTCACCAATCGGAGTAGGTATAATTGGATTTTTTGACCTATCAAAAAGAATTACATTAAGTTCTTCTTCTAACTTTTGAAGTTGCATACTAAGTGTAGGTTGAGTAACGAAACAGAGCTTAGCTGCTTCAGCAAAATGACGAGTTTGATTAAGTGCTAAAACATACTGAATTTGTGTTATTGAAATCATTTTATATTTATATTAATACATTTACACACTCAATTCAATTAATTTACCATATTTTAATATGGAAAAATATGCTAAACAAAATAGAGTCACCGATATAATTCACTTCAATCGACCTAAAGATTTTTTCCAAGATAGTTATCATCTACTTTTAGACATGCCTTGGGCAAAACTCATTTTATTTTGTCTACTCTATTTTCTTTCTATCAACTTATTTTTTGCTCTACTCTATTCACTTGATCCAGTAAGCTTAATTGGAAGTGACGGGACATTTAAATCTTATTTCTTTTTTAGTGTTCATACTTTTTCCACTGTCGGTTACGGAACAATATCACCGGTATCATTATAATCTAATCTTATTGTAACCATGGAAGTTTTTACTAGCATGATTAGTATGGCACTTGTTACAGGGATTCTTTTTAGTAAGTTTTCATTACCATCAGCTAAAATTCTATTTAGTAATAATGCTGTTATTCATACTATTGATGGAAAAAACATGCTGGTATTTAGATTAGCTAATTTACGTCACAATCAAGTTATTAATGCTAGTATTCATGTTACAATGTTAATCGATGAAACAAGTGCAGAAAATTATAAAATACGAAGATTAAAAGATTTAAAGTTAGTACGCTCATTCACTCCAGTTTTTTCTTTAAGTTTACTAGTATTCCATTCAATAGATGAAAGTAGCCCACTCTTTGGATTATCCAATGAAGATCTTCAAGCTTTACGTTTTGAACTATTAGTAACTGTTATTGGAGTTGATGGTACAAATGGACAAACTATTTATTCTCTTCATTCTTATCAAGCACAAGATATTATTCGAGACGGCCAATTTGAAGACGTTTTAACCATAAATGAAAAAGGTCAACGTGTTTTAAACTATGCTAACTTTCATAAAGTTAAACCCAAAGTCGAAGTTTAAAATAAAAATTATTTATTTCTAAAAATTCTAAATAAATTACAGGATTTATTGATAGAAAGTCGCCCGGATGATACATTGCGACATATGAAGTATTCCATCAGTTTAGGTCATTTAGTCTATTCATTTGAAAGTTTAGCTAAACTTATGGCAGCGGCGTCTCCAAAAAGATCAGCTGACGAGTTAGCAAAAATTGCAGCTAAATCAGAGCAAGAGCGTGTAGCTGCTCAAATGATTCTTGCCAATCTCCCTTTAAAAGAATTTTTGAATATTGAATTAATTGCAGCAAATACTGATGAAGTTACACGACTGATTCAAGATGAATTTAACGCCCAAGCATTTTCAACCATTGCTCATATGACTGTAGGTGAATTGCGTGAATGGTTACTCTCATACTCAACTCAAAATAGTGAAATAGCTAAAGTACGTGATGGATTAACACCAGAAATGGTCGCAGCTGTTTCAAAAATAATGCGTAACCAAGATTTAGTTTTAGTTTCAAGTAAAATTCAAAATATTACTAAATTTAGAAATACTATTGGGTTAAAAGGACATGTTGGTGTTCGGTTACAGCCTAACCATCCAACTGATGATGCTAAAGGAATTCTTTTAGGTGCCATTGATGGACTACTTTGGGTGCCAGAGACAGTCATTGGAATCAATCCTGCCTCAGATTCACCTAAAAAATGTTCACACACTTTTAACTTTAATTGATAATGTCAGAGAAAAACTTTCAATCAACTCAGTCTTGTGTTATCACACGTAACGACTCAAATCTGAATTAATGAAAAAAAGAGCGCCAGTTGATTTAGTATTTCAATCTACAGTGGGAACAGAACTTGCCAACAAGTTTTGGTGCGCAACTTTTAACATTTTAACTGAAGCCAATCATATGGCATTAGAACTAAAAACGTGGGACAATTGGAAACAACGTATCGTATTTTGAAACGTTACAAGTAGTGCCCCTTCAGCTAATGCTAATTTTATGCCGATGCTCAAACTTGTGAAGTAAGAGCCTTTCATGCTGTATTAAAAAATTTAATCCATTTTTAAAGGTTAATAGAAGTTGGATTTATTGGTCCAGCCCATTTGTTCAATGGAAAACAGATAATCCAGAGCAGGATTAGAAGATATGTTCTGTGGAAAACTCATGGGACTTCAATGGGTTGTGATATCTGTTACACCAATCACACTGATGCTGATCAAAATGATATGGATGCACTACTTACACTTTTAGGTGTAGCTGAACTAATTTTATTATTGCGTTCCAGTAAAAGCGATGATATTGTTAAAAATTATCAAAAGTACTTCATTTCATGATGCACTTTACTTGCGTGAAGTTTTAAATTTAAAACCCGCGCTGAATTTCATGATTGGTTAAAAAAGATGCAACTTTGATGATCAAATCACTTATTAGAAAATAAAAATGTGGGAGTTTAATTTTAAGTTATGAATCTAAATGGATTTAAAAAACATACTCAAGCTCGTATTTTATTATCAAGAAGTGGTGCTTCAATTGGAACCAAAGATTGGCTTAGTTTCTCTTACGCTCACGCTTCAGCTCGCGACGCTATTTTTAATTCATGGGACCAATCTACTCTAACAACTAACTTAAACCAAATTACAACTAAAAACAAAAACACTTGCTACAAGTATTGAATCACGACCAATATTTAAAGCGCCTAGCAGACCTTGGTCGTAGGTTAGATAAAACAATATCAGATCACAAGTTCTGACGGCGATGTTTTAATTTTTGTATCTAATGGGCTTTCATCTGAAGCTGTTAATAAACATGCTTTTAACTTAATTATGAACTTAAAAATTAAATTCGTTTAAGGTATGCCATAAAGCTATTAATAATACCGTTTATTTAGTCGAAATGTCAAGGGCTTTTAAGCGATGACGTGTTCGTTATAAAGCTAAATGGTTATCTGTATTATTGGTGAACGTCCAGGTCTCTCTAGTATCGACAGTTCGCCATATATTTAACTATGAATCCTAATCTAAACAATAATGATTCTAACCCGAAACTGTATAAGTAATATTCGACCACCACATGGCTCCATCTTATAGTAAGCTACTCATAAATGTCTATATCTTATTAATCAAGCTTATCTTTTAGTAACAAACTGGTTATATGCTAAAAGATAATCACTTGAATCATTATCACGAATAGTAATTATCTACCCAATTAATCTCTTAAGTTCAGTAATACAATAATATGAAACAGCATTATTCACTAAAACCAACTGTAACTTTTTCACCGTCAACCACCAACGGACGTTTAATTAATCTACCATTACCGCTAAGTAATTTTATTATCTGCTCTTCACTAAGTGATTTAACTATCCTTCATGTTGAGCTCTTTATATTGGACTCACTAGTATTAAAAAATTCCCTTTTAGTTCCAACTTTAGATTTTTTTAATATAATGCTTTTAGTTCAATTTCAGTCGGTGGATTTAATGTAATATCAACAAACTCAAACTCTTTTTTTGCTTCTTTAAACGCTCTTCAGCTTTTTTACAGGTATTACACTTTATAACCATAAAACTTAATTTTTTTCATAAAGTAATTCTCTCTTTTAGTATAAAAACTATTCTATTTAGTCTACTATTTTTTAAACTATATTTTGTCGTTCATTTTTACTAAAATTTGTGTAAATCCATAAATTATGACACAAATTCTACTTATCTCTAATGACGGTTGTTAATGCTCTCTTATCCAATAAATATAAATCTTGCGCGTTGGAAAAGTGTTTTGCTAAAATAGTATTGATGATTGTGTGGAGTTGATTTCTACAACACTACCAGAATCATTATTGCCTTAGTGGATGAGGCACCTGGTACTATAAACTTTCTTCAAAAAAATGGTATTAAAATTCCTACAATTGTAATTGGTGATTTAAATTTACCAAAAGAGATCACGTTTGTTACGTTATGCAAAAGCGAAAATAATTTTCAAGAAGTCATTAAAGCTGTTGCTAAGAATTTTAATATTACGGCTAAAATCATGGCGGAGAAAAAAGTACCTGATTATTATCCCATTTCTCTTAAAATTTTATCAAAACTAAATAGAGTTTCAGCTGATATTTTTATTTGCGATGGCGAAATGAATGCAATGTCGCTCTTTATTCAAATTGCAGATAAGGGCGACATCATAGAAAAAGTATTAAAAACTTGCAAAGAGCATCAAGTGGATACAGTTTTTATTGATTCAGAAGATCGCTTCAAAGTTATTCAAGAATTAACCGAAATATTAAAATCAGCACTTGAGGATGATAACTTAAAGCAGAACCAAAAACTAGCACTCCATGAACAAGGATTTGAACTTATAGGTAATCATATTGTCGATTTAAAAAGTCTCAATGAAGAGTTACTCTTTTTACATAAAACGTGTATTGAAAATGCCAAAGAGATTATTAAAAAGATTCCTGGACTTAAAAGTATAATTGATGATCTTATCAACAATAAGTCTAGTGTTGTATATACTCACAGTATCCTAATTAGTTTTGTTTGTGGGCATATGGTAAAACATCTACCTTGGGGTGGTCAAAGTCATGCTGATAAATTAGCCTATATCGCTTTTTATCATGACCTTTTCCTTGTTCCACTTTACAGAAAATACTCATTATAAGTTAAAATTGAAGAGGATTTTGTTAAAATAAAAGGAATCACTGATAATGATTATGAAACAGTACTAACTCACGCTAAACTTATTGGCGAAGTAATTTCAAAATTTCCAAGAACTCCAATTGGGGCTGACGTTATTATCAGACAACATCATGGGAATTTCAAGGAACAGGTTTTGCTAAAGAGTTCAAAGAGGATATATCTCCACTAGCTAAAGTTTTTACATACATTGCAGAAGCATTTTTGTTATAGAACTTTTAAAAGATCAGATTTGCCATTGAAAGGTAAATTTACAATAATTTAGTAAAGTTTAATAATTGGAAAATGAAAAAAATTTTCTCACGTAGTAGTTATAAAAAAATAGTTGAAACTTTAGATAAAGTACCAATCTAATGCTTTTTGATATTCACACTCACCATTCTTTACCCCCATATCAAGATTTTTGGAAAACAAACAACAGTTCAATTATAAAAATGAAATATATTGTATCTCTTTACCACACTTATGTTATCCATATAAAAAATAATTTTTTTCCACTCAATAAGTCGATTCAAAAATTCAAGTTGAATTCAACCAAAATTTAATCACATCAGTTGATACTTTACCTTTTAGTGATTCAACACCTAAATTTATTTTAGGATTAGGACACCGCGTGCTATTACTGAAATTAAGCAGGTTGAATATCTAATAAAATCAAGTCTTGTTATTTTCAACCCAATCCACTTCCGGGATAGCTTTGGTCATTCTAATCGATTGGATATTTTTCCAACTCCAACCAAGGATTAACTAAAAAAGAATAGAGTTTATTACAGTTTTTAAATAACAGAAAGGTTACATGATTTAGCACATATGAACTTAAAGTAACAATGCTAGAAGGTATTAAAATATTTTAATGGCAAAATTATGTGCGTTCTCATACGGGCATCTATTCTATTGCAGCTCATGAACAGAATTTAAAGGAAATTATGCCAAGAACTTTATTAGTGGTAGCGTAAAGTGCCTTTATTGGAATTATTGTTATGATTAATTCAATCTCAAAATCTACCTATTACAGATTTAAACTCATGGTTAAAAAAATTATCTTTAACCATTGATTTTATCTTGTTAGGCGGTAAAATATTGCCATAGGATCTGATCGTGGAGCCCTTTTTCACTGGACCTAATTTCTATTCTAATGATTTTTAAATTTATTTAAACAAATTTATCTGTGGACTTTAATTTAGATGATTTGTTTTTTAAAAATGGCTATAATTTCTTTAGTGAGGTTTAGCACAGCGCCATATTTTTAGACCGTGATGGAACTATTAATATCGACAAAGGGTATGTTGGCAAAATAGCAGATTTAGAGTATTTTCCAGATACTTTTGAAGCCCTTAAAGCTTTACAAAATAAAAATTATGCACTTTTTTTAATCACCAACAGTTTGTAGAAGAAACTATTTCACTATTAATGAGTAACAAGAATTACTCCACAACCAAATAACAAAAGATCTAGCTGCAATGGTATTAAAACCTTTTGAGATAAAAGTCTGTTACCATGGTCCAACGGATAATTAACTGTCGAAAACCAAAACCTCAAAATTGTACGTGAGTTAATTACAAAATATAACATCGATATCAAAAATATGGAGATAAATCCGTTGACAAAGGAGAATGCGGTTAATGCCAATATCACAGGCATTTAGTTATCTAAAGAATTAAAACAAATAAAGCTTTTTCCCACATTAATTGATTTGCCAATTTATTGTTTAAAAATAGTGATAAAAGCTCAACCATTCTCATAGAAATATGAGTTAAATAGCATATGTAAATTAATTGCCCAATCCTTAATAAATAAAATTCTCAGAATAGTTCCTCTGCTTCATCAATGTTTTAGTATCTGCTTAAACAGGTAGCAGATAACTTAGATAATCGTAAACTTAAAATTAAAGTCTTGACTCACTTCTGTTAAGAAAATTAATCTCGTGACCAACTTCTCCACCTGTTCGATAACGATATACGTCATTAATCTGATACAGATTAATAAATATTGAAGGGATTAAAGAAAATTTTGCAAAATACCATTATGAGTAACATCATTACTTCGCAAAGTT
The DNA here is from genome assembly GCA_046328975.1 of Bacteriovoracaceae bacterium. Lineage (GTDB taxonomy): Bacteria > Bdellovibrionota > Bacteriovoracia > Bacteriovoracales > Bacteriovoracaceae > JAXLVO01. The sequence continues at coordinate 50,169 of JAXLVO010000007.1, forward strand.
AGCACCTCCACTTATTTCTCCTAAATGTCTAAAACAGTTTTTATAAAAACGATTAAGCTACTTTTTCACTTTAATTTCACCTGAAAAACTCATTTGAGGAAAAACATGAAACTAAATGGATGATAAAATGGGTGGCACTTACTTAGCTTCAACTTTGAAGATTAAACTTTTAAGCGACTAGTTCTATTATTATTAACTCTCCCTTAATATTACCAAACTCTAATTTGGTATAACGAGTCGTTCTCAAGTGATCATCTAAAAGATCATGATAAGCAAATCGATATTCAAAATCAACGATTTTGTTTTTTTGAACTTTTGTTTCATTGGTACCTAAACTTAAACCTATACGTCTACTTCCATGTCCCAGATGAGGAAATTCATTAACTAATGGTTTAATTTTAAGCTCTTCTGAGACTTCACCAATCTCACTACGAGCAATTGCAATGCTTCTTCCATTCAGTTTTATTTTTTATCCTCGGTTAAAATCTCTGTTGCATATTCAAAATCAATATAATCATAATCACATCCAAAATTTTAATCTACTTTGAGTACTAAGATCACTTCTTCTACAGACTTAGATCATTCTTATCTCTTAACTCTTTAAAAGTTTTTTTTCAAAACCTGCTAAACTATTAAACTGTTTTAAAATTTCTTCTTAAAGATTGCCTAAAATATATTTTTAACCAATTGAGGATCAGTTAGTAGTGCTTTTTATTGTATCTGAAGGAAATAACATAAAAAGGTAGTTGATCTTAAATTTAACTCTGGTTTTGCTACTTCCAAAATAGAGAGCATGCGGTGTTATAGCTTTTCTGTGTGAAATAATAATAACTGTACGTCTGTCCTAATTCCCATATATGCTTTTAAGGCAATGAGTTCATCTTTTGTAAAATTAAGTTCATGAGTGAAAAGATCACGCGATTCATGTGATCATTATATTCTCTTATTTTATAATAATAAGGCATTGAAACAAAAGTTCTTGCCTCTAAAGCTGTAAACATTCCCAAAAGAGCATACATAATTGGATTTTTTGTTGTCTCTAATGCTGAATAGTTAATTCCTGCATCTAATAGCTCTTCTGATTTTCCACCTAAAAGAATTATTTCGATAGAGTCTTGATTAATGTGTGTCCAAACGCTTTCGAAGCTTGCTAAGCTTTCAAATGGTAAGTTGAAAAACCAGTGCCACCCCATTTACTTGATGTCGTTTATAAAAGTTCCAGATAGTTACAATTAACTTGTAACCTATCATCAATTGATAATATTGAGACTTAAGCCACTATAAGCCTAGCTGATACAACAGATTGCGTGATTATTGCCTAGACCGAAGACCGAATTAAAAAAGCTCTATATAAGGTCCGCCTCTAACTCTCTTTTTTGAGGATCACTTTTTCCTGTGGATTTTATCTTGAAAAAAATTCATGCCATCAGCTTCAGATTCATATCCGCCTAATAGTGTTTTATTATAATGAAGAAGTCTAAGCCAACTTTTGGTTTCACTTAATTTTCGACAGAACTTACTACAATGAGATCGTCTAATGAGTTATAAGTTGTGGCTTGTAAATTGAGAAGTAAGAAAAGAAAAGGCTCCAGAAAAATAAACTTCTGGAGCCAAACTTATTAAACTTTACAGCTAAGAGTTTTATCATTTTTAATTACGTTAATGATGTTATCATTAATTTTTCCGGCCTCAAGATGTTTATCACCAAAAATAACTCGGTACTCTTGCAATTTTTACCAAATTCACTAGAAGAACGCCATATCCATAAATATTAGCTAAACTTGCAACAGTTTCGCCTTTACCTTTAGCAATCTCATTTGCAAGAGCTACTTTATTTGATTGGATGAAGTTGGTAGCAGCGTATGATCCACCTTCTAAATCACAGTTAGATGTACCAGTTGTCATACCAAATGTTTGTGAACCACTAGTTCCGTTAGTTGTAGCTTGTAATACATGCATAACTAAACCATCTGGATTACGAATCACCAGTGTCCCAAGACCGCATCCTGCTGGACCATGATTTGCTAAAACGGGTAAACTTAATACGATTAATGCAAGTAAAAGCACTAATTTTTTCATAACTATATCCTCCAAAAATAATAATGAAGAAAAATAGTAACGACGTGAATTTACTCTGTCTATTAGTATGTTAAAAATTAATGATGGTGGTGACCGTGTGGACCATGCACATGTCCATGGCTCAATTCTTCAGCTGTTGCCGCTCTAACACTCATGATTTCAACGTCAAAATTTAAAACTTCACCTGCTAGTGGGTGATTACCATCAACTTTAATATTATCACCGTTAACTTCAACTACGGTTACCACCATTCCGTGACCATCTGGGGTAGCGGTTTCAAATTGCATACCTAGTTCAATTTTTAAACCTTTTTCGAATTGATTTCTTGAAATTACTTGAATTAAAGAATCATCTTTTAAACCGTATCCATCTTCTGGCTTAATTGACACTTTTAGTTTGTCTCCAGCTGATTTTCCATTTAACTCTGCTTCTAAACCTGGAATTAATGCACCAATACCTTGAATATAAGTTAGAGGATCGCGACCACTCGAAGAATCTAAAATAGTTCCTGCATTATTGGTTAAAGTGTAATTAATTGCGACAACAGACTCTTTTGCAACTTTCATAATTGATCCTTTGCGATAATTCAGTAATATAATCTTGACCTTATACAACAGTTATCTAATTAAAAAAAGTTATTTTTTTCTGAGATTACAGTATAATGATCTTATGCTAGATAAAAATAAACATGACAAACTTGTCTATGAACTAACCATAAATCTGATTAAAATTATTAGTGAAACCAATGGAATAAGTATTGCTGACACACTGGAACTCTCCAGCCACTCGATGTTAATGCGCATGACCAGCACTGCTAAAAATTGGTTACCCAGTTTAGAAGCCTACTATCTGATTTTCAACAGGATCTCATTGAAATTGATACATTGCTAGATCACCTGGTTTCCGATGCTCTTTTTTAATTTTTTTTTAAACTATTTCGATCCCTTACAATGAAGGAAACATATTCAATTTTAACTGTCTTTAACTGTTGAATTTTTCTCGCTTAAAAAAAACTTCTCAGTTCAAAAATAAAAATCTATGAAAAAAGATTAAAGAGGTTTACGGAGAAAATGCTTACTCATTAAAGATGCGGCTCAGTTAGATAAATTATTACGCCTCAAAGATAATGAAGGGTTCCACCAATATTTAAAAATTATTCTTATCCCTAAATTGGTTTTAAATTTAAGAAGCGCCTATAGTGATGCTGCTTATTCAATGGCATCAGAGCTTTATCATAAGTATAATAAGTTGGAAAAATTCGCCTTAAATTTACCAGAGAATCCGCAAAAGAAGTTGATGCTATTCGGTCTAAAAAACTTAACATCCGAAGATGTGGTTTTAGGTCTCTATGAAGGTTTTGCTAAATTTCAAGAGAAGCATCCCAACTTTGATTTTGTTTCTCCTATTAGTGAAAAGAGTCTCACTTTTATGATCCAAAAGAACACTTTTCAAATAAAAGCATTTTTCCACATCAAGTTAAACAGATTTCCTTAGGTCTCATTGATAAATATCCTGATACTTTAAGAAGTAAACCAACGGATATCGATACCGTTGGTGATGAAAGACCTTCCATCGTATTAAATATTCTTTGAAAGATACTACTAGCTTTAGAAAGATTCAGTTTAAAGGATTAAGTATCTGTAGCCACCACGGTGAAACTTGGCTTACCTTAAAAAAAGGGGTTCAGGCCGTCGATAATGCTATGAATATTTGGCATATCAACACACTGGAACATGGTCTAAGTTTAGGTGTAAATCCTAATTATTATTTTCATATGCTCTTTGAAAAAATAATGGAAAAAAACCTTGAAGGCATTCCCCTTGAAAAAAATGAGAGCGAATATAATGAACTCATGGATATGAATTTTGAAGCACAATCACCTATTCGAGACAAACCGTATTTCAGGAAAAACCTTAAAAGATGATGAGATTTTAGAGTTTATCAAAATAAAATTTCATACGGCACGTGAAGTTGAACATTATCAGCACGACATTTTAAACCGCATGATTAGTAAAGGTGTAGGACTAACAGCACTTCCGTCCTCAAATAATAAACTCACTTACTGTTTTAATGATTACAAAGATCATCCCTTTTCTTGGTGGGAAAAAAAGGGTGTAAAATTAGGAGTTGGAACGGATAATTATATTACTTTAAGTACTAACTTTATACGAGAAATGCTCATCCTACTCTATACAGATCCTATTAATTTAAAAATTACCAAACTTTTAATGGTAGTAACCGGCGAGCAACGACGTCCCTATTTAAGTCAACTTCTCTGGAAAATGCGTGAACTCTATAAATAGATTTATAAAACTTTAGTTTGATTAACCTAACAATTGTATGAAGAACCTAGCACTTATTTTGCTTTCAATTTAATTTTTTTTTAGTTATTTTATTCTCGAAAATTAATATAAAAAATATTAATTTATGTTCTTAAATGGAGGTTATCTATGAAAATAAAAAGTTTCTCGTCGTGATTTTTTTAAATTTAGTGCTCTAGGTTTATCTGCTTTTGCTTTAGCAAAGTTGCAAATTTTTCAATTTTTGAAACGCTTTTGCTGCTGAAAAATGTGGCAAAGGACCTGCTGGTCAAAAACTACTTGAGTTCGATGGACCTCAAGCGAAATCATTAAACTTCGTAGCAGGCTTCAATGACAAAAGACGCAAAATTCGTAGCGGGTTCATCTTGCGCTAACTGCTCTTTTATCAAGATAAAAAAGCAGCTGATGGATGGGCACCTTGTACTATGACTGCTAATAAATTTGTTCCAGGATGCGGCTGGTGTAAAGTTTGGCAAAAGAAAAAAGCTTAATTCTTATTTTATAATTTCAAAAACCCACTACAGTCGTGGTGGGTTTTCTACTTAATTCCTTCAAATTCATCTTTCATTGCACGTTCCATTAACTTATTTGCTACCTTTTAACTTTTTTATTTTCATAACAGACACCAAACTCCATCGATAATGGGAGTATCCACATTTAATTTTTTTGCTAACTCAAAAGCTGGCTTGGCAGTGACATAACCTTCAGCCACTGCCTTTTGACTTTTTAAAATATCGGCCACATTTTGACTCGGCCAATTTCAACCCTAATGATCTATTTCGAGACAGATCGCCAGTGCAAGTTAAAATCAAATCGCCCACGCCAGCTAGTCCTAAAAAAGGATAGGGTTAGCATAATTGCAACTCCAGTTCAATTAATTTCAATCAGTTCTCGTCATAAGAGCTGCACGCGCCGACAATCCTGCAATTTAGTCCGTCAGAGGTTCCGCAGGCTATAGCTATAACATTTTAAGCGCTCCCATCTCAATTCCTTTAACATCATCACTAGTATAAATTCGCATCAAATTTGAGTGCAGTAGTGTTTGAATTTTTCTTTAAGCACCAATATCATGAGAGGCACAGGCTAAATTTACCGGCTTATTAAGTGCTAGCTCTTTAGCAAAAACTTGACCGATAGATAAGAAATTTTATTTTAAATTGAGGAAAAATCTCTTCAAAAATATCACTCATTAATGCATAGGTATTATTTTCGATTCCCTTTACAAATGAGGTGATAAACATATTCTCTTTCAAATAGGGAGCTAAATTTTTTAAAGTCGTCTTCTGATAATAGGCCATTGAGGTGTGGTGTTACTTAATAAATAAAAGTCTGCTCTTATTAAGAGCCTCTTGTAAGTCGTTAGTTATTTTGATTTTGGAATCAATTTTTATCCCCAGTAAATAAGTGATATTTTCACGGGTATCTTTAATCGTATTTGCATTATTTGGATCATGCGCCCATAGCGTAACTTTGTGACCAATATGATTAGCGTAAATAGCCAGAGCCGTTCCAAAAGCTCCAGCACCAACAACTGGTAAACATTTGTCATAAAAAACCTTTTACTTACAAATGAGCAAGAAATATTACTAATATTTGTTCTACGATCTAAATTTAATTCACGAGTTGTATCTTCTAAACGCATAAAATTTTCTTTTGTATAATTTTTTAAGAAAATAATTCCTTCAGTACGGATTAAGGATCAATAATTTGATTCATCTTGATTTTTATTTAAAGATAATAATTGAACATCCTGTAAACTTTTAACATTTGCCGTTCTAACTCCTTCAACAAAGACTCCCGCTTCACCGAAATGTTTTCCTCTTCTAAAGTTGTAATATAGACATCTTCACCTGAAACGTTTTAGTAACAGAACATGTCCCATGAAGAATAAAAATAGTATCACCCTCGTTCCCTCTCTGGCAATCATTTCATGAGGTAGAGCAATCACAATTTCTCCGCTATAAAGCAATTTTATTAAAAAAGCATCTGAGCTATCGCAAAAGAATATTTCTTTTTAAGACTTCTAAGACTTTGGCTTTTCGATTGTTAACTAATCCAATTTTCACTTCACGAAGCTCGCAACATACTCTTGATACGATACAATTTTTATGAATTCTTGGAGTCTGTTATACTTAAAATTCTTGCCGCCAAAAGTGTTTTATTAGTTGCATTGACACTGGTAACAGTTGCAACAGGAATACCTGCTGCATTTGAACAATTGATAGAAGACTATCCATTCCATCGAGATTTTAAGGAAATTGGAACTCAATTACAGGTAGAGTGGTAGCTTTGAAGCAGTCATACCAGGTAAAATGAGCTGTTCCCACCTGCACCAGCTATAATAATATCAAAATCACATTTTTTTTGCATTTTAGTAAAATCTGTTAATACCTAAAGGGTTCAAGTGCAGACAAAACCTTTTTCATAGGGAATTTTAAACTCATCTAAAAGGGTGGCAGCATCTTTCATGATTTTCCAATCATTTTGACTACCCATAATTATTGCAATTTTCATAATGCGACCTCAGATTTAATTTTATTTATAGTTATTAACATCTCTTTTAAATTATCACCAACTAAGGTAAAGTGACCCATTTTTCGCCCGATACGACTCTCTTCTTTTCCATATAAATGAAGATGGCCATTAGGATGTTTAAAATAGTTAGCCATCTGATTTAAAGCCGGAAATCCCATTAGTTGTACCGATAAATTTCCAATATAATAGCATGAGGAAAATCATTTTGGGATTGCCTTGCAGGATAATCCATAATCGCCCGAATATGATTATCAAATTGTGAAGAGTAACACGCTTCAATAGTATAATGAGCGCTGTTATGTGGTCTTGGAGCTAATTCATTTAAATAGATCTCTCCATTCTTAGTGAGAAAGAATTCAAATGAAAAAACGCCGATCGCTTTTAACTTTTTCATAGCCATTTCAGCATAAGCTTGTACTTTTTTTGCCAGATCAAAATCAATTATAGCTGGAGCAATAACCAACTCACAAATATGGTTTTTCTGAATTGTTTCAACACAAGGATAAACTACCGTCTCAAAAGAGTTTTGTGCTACAGTTACAGCCAATTCTTTTTCAAAAGGAATGAATGCTTCCAAGAATACTTCCGAAAGACCATTTTTAGATAATTTAGTAAAACTATTTTTTAAATCGTCAAAACTTTTAATGGAGGCATTTCCATATCCATCATAACCACCAAAACTGCTCTTCATGACAAAGGGATAAGAGTATTTTTCTACAAAATTTTTAAAGTCATTATTATTTTCAATTCCATTGATATCTTTAATCACAAAATAGGGAACCACCGGTATTCCAAATTGTGAAAAAGTATTTTTTTGATTTAGTTTTGTATTGATCTGGCTAAAAGTAGCAAAGCTTGGAAAAACTTTTTTACCCGTTTTTAATTCTAATAATTTTAAAATATCTGGAGAAATAAACTCATTTTCCAGTGTCACTATATCACAATTATAGGCAAAAATCTCTAGCTTAGGATAATCTTCAAATGAACCAAAACTAATATTAGGAGATAAATAAGAACACGGCTCTTTAGTTGCTCGGTCAGAATAGAAAGCCGTTCGATGACCATAATTAAATGCCGCAAGTGCTGACATCTTTGCTAACTGTCCAGCGCCTAAAAATCCGATTGTACTATTCAACATAAAAATTTAATTCCTGCTCCATATTTACTTAACAAGTGTACTTTAATGGTTTACATTAATCGATGAAAAAATAGATGGAGCGATTCGTATGATTAAAGTACACCACCTCAACTGTGGAAGTTTGTGCCCAGGCAATTATACAGTAATTAACCAAAAATTCTCTCAGATTCAAGAACTAACGCAATCTGCTCCGATGCAACAAGCAGCGGAGATAACAAAAAAACTCTTTAACATTGCCCAAAACTTCCCTTTTTCTCCATTTAACACGGTTCGACGAAAAATTACCCCTTATTGGGAAAAACTGGCTAACGAATTAACCACTTTCCATAAAAGTTTAGATTTAGTCTGCCACTGTCTCTTGATTGAGGATCGTGATCAACTGATTCTCGTCGATACCGGCTTAGGATCAATTGATATTAAACATAAAACAGATCGTCTTCCACTTGAATTTCTCTTTTTAGCAAATCCTAAACTTGATATGAATGAAACCGCCCTTTTTCAAATTAAAAATTTGGGATTTGATCCTAAAGATGTAAGACATATTATTGCAACTCACATGGATGTTGATCACATTGGTGGAGTTTTTGATTTTCCCTGGGCCAAACTCCATATTTTAGAGCCTGAGTTTCAAACAGCTAGTAATCCAACAACTCCCATGGGAAAAAAACGCTATATCAAAAAGTTTTGGGACAAACATAATAGTTTTGAACTCTATGACCCACAAAAAGGCGAAGAGAACTGGAATCAATTTTCTAAAATTCATCTTATTAATGAGATTTCAGATGATATTTTTTTAGTACCGCTACCTGGTCACTCTGTAGGACACATGGGAATAGGAATTGAAAGTCAGAAACTCTTTTTTGTAGGTGATGCCTATTTATCTCACGAACAGGTACAATCAGAACAGCCAAGATCCAGTAAACTAATTCAAGCCTATAATAAAATCATTCAATCTGATATTGATCTTTACACTCAAAATTTAAATAAAATTCGTGAACTCTATAAAACGGGTTCACATAAAATATTCTGTAGTCATGATAAAGGTGAACTCGATTTATTCCATAATCTTTTGTAATACTTTAATATTATAAACCCCGACTTTTTCTTGGCTAATTTCATTTGCAAAATCACTTGTTATATCTTTAAATCCACTTAAATTCGGATTCAAAGGAATCTTAAGATAGTAACGAATAACAATAATAGCATTAGGATTGAGTGAATTTTTAATTTTTTGTAAATAGTTATTAATCAAATGGTCATTAAAATATGACGGTACATCGCTAAGAGACAAAAAATCAATTTTTTCAAGCTCGTGATAATTTTCGAGAAAATCAATACAACTTTTTAATACAAAATTACAGTTATTATTAGTTATTGCTTGTTTGACTAAATGAAAATTTTCATAATTGGCTTCAACAAGATTAGCTTCATTAAATTTAATTTCTCCAAGTAAACATAATTGTAAAAAAAAATTTTCACGCGCTAATGTATGGTTAAAAAGATGGTCAAATCTTTTTTTATAAAAATTAAAATAATTTTCATTAATATTTTTTTTAACAAAGCTTCCTTTATAAAGGAGGGTATTAAAAACTGCTTTATTTCCTAAAATCTTAAGTACTAAATACCATTTAATTTTTGAAAAATTATTCTTATAATATATCCTTTGTTCATCTAAAGTCTTGCATTCAAATAATTTTAAACGATTGTCCCCTATAATGAATTTTGCAACTTTGCTAAATTTTCTAAAAGTTTGTTCCCAACTTCCATAATATAAAATAGATTCCCAATGATTTGTTTTAAAAATGGGTAGAAACATTTCTAAAACCCGAGGAGAGATTTGAAGTTTCTCAAATAACATTTTACGATTATCACATTGTGAGTATCCCCAAAAAGCAATAAATTCATTGTAATTTAAATCAAGATAAGTTCTCAGTCTAAGTTCGCATAAAAGAAGCTGTGATTCATTGATATCTAAACAATAAAGTTTACTAAAATTATTAATTAAGAGAGGAAATGAACGTGAACCACTGCCAGCTACACTTACAATTACTTTGGGTTTAAATTTTTTAACCAGAGTTAATTCAAACCCAGTATCTTCATTCGCTAAAGTATATTTAAGTCCAGAAAAGTATTTATATGTCATATAGAATTCTTTATAATATAATTATAATTTTAATTAGGATAGAGATGCTAGACCTTTCTGCTTTTAATATTAATTCTAAAGATAAACTTCAGGAATTTTTTGATTTTTATCTGAATCGAACTAAAAGTAATCCTGCAAAAATCAAGTGGCAATTATCTGACCAAAATAGTTTTATCGGAAAAATAAAATATAAAATCTTCACTGTAAAAAAAGAAAATAAAATTGCGGGTACAGCCATAAGTTTTATTAATCCTAAACTTAAAGAAACTGGACAGTTTGGGTTTCTAGAATTTATTGAAGATATTGAGATTTTCAAAACCCTTATACGCGGTATTGAAACTTTTTTTAAAGAAAATGATATCAAATATTATTTAGGCCCAATTAACTTTTCAACATGGGATAACTATAGAATCAAAGTTGACCAATTTGACATTAGACCTTACCTATTTGAACCAACAAACCCTAGCTATTATGCAAAATTCTTTGAAGCAGAAAATTTTAACGTAGCTAAAAGTTATATAACTAGAGAGTTAATTCATATCAGTGAGACAAATGCAAAATTAGAAAAGCGTTACATGCAATTAAAAGAACAGAACATTACTATAGAAAAATTTAATCTTAATAATTTTGAGCAAGAGATGCCGATTCTTCATACTTTTGTAAAACAAAACTTTAATACCAATTTTCTTTATACTGATATTGAATTTAATGAGTTTTATCAAATCTATAACTCTATGAAAAATATTATTAATCCAAATCTTTTTCTAATTGCCAGAAACAAAGAAAATAAAATTGTGGGTTTTATATTTGGAATGGAAGATCTATTAAATAAAGATCAACCATGCGCAATTCTCAAAACTTTAGCAGTTGATGAAAAGTATCGTAATTTAGGTTTAGGAGCCGCACTGATGTTTAAAATCCATCAAGAAGTTAGTAAACTTGGAATTACTCGAATTAAACATGCCCTAATGGCAGAAGATAATCTTTCTACCCATTTCTCGCAAAGTAATGACACAATTTTCACTTATAAACTTTTTGGTAAAAAAATATGAATTTGATTGAACGTGCCGTATTAGCTTTCGATAAAAACCCCAAAAAGGTAGCAATCATTGATCAAAAAGGGCGTGCCATTAAGTATAAAAAACTCAAACGTAAAATTGAAGAGTGCAGTAACGTTTTAAAAAAAATTGGTATAAAAAAGGGTGATCAAGTTTATGTTTTAGTTGATGTAAGTATTGATCTTTATATTCTATTACCTGCAATTTTCAAAGTAGGCGCCATAGCAGTCTTCGTTGATCCATGGGCCGATAAACATTATATTAATAGCTGTCTTAAAAGTGTGAGTCCTCAATTTTTAATTTATACACGAAAAGCACTTCTAATAATTCCTTTAGTAAGAGAGATGCGAAAAATTCCCAATAAATATTCAATCAATAAGATAATTCGGTTAATGGAGAAATATAATCGAGCCACTCAAGATACTTTTACAGTTGAACCCACTAACGACCACGATACAGCACTTATTACTTTCACAACGGGGTCAACCAATATACCAAAAGGATTTAACCGTACACATGAATTTCTCTTAGCTCAACAAAATGCTCATGAAAAATATTATAACCACCATGAAAATGATATAGACCTAGTCATATTTCCCATTTTTGTATTATCTAATTTAGCAACTGGACTAACGTCAGTTTTAATCGATGCGCCTCTAAAAAAAATTAACAAAATAAATCCTCTAAAAATTATCAATCAGATTATTAAATATAATGTTAACTCAATTACTTGTTCTCCTGCCCATATTTCCTCAATTATAGATCATGCTAATAAAAAAAATTACATATTTCCTAAATTAAAGAAATTTTTTACAGGTGGTGCTCCGGTTAACCCCGAAATTTTCAAACAACTTTCGACAATTTTTCCTAATGCTGAGAAATATTTAGTCTATGGCTCAACTGAAGCTGAACCTATTGCGATGATTGAATCTAAAACTGTAATTGAAGCAGATCCTAAATTAGGTACAATGTTAGGGCGAGTGGTTGATGGAATTGAGTGGCAAGTGATCCCTGTTATTAAAGAGTCTATTAAGACAAAGCCAACGCCCTTAAAACAAAATGAGATCGGTGAAATTATTCTAACTGGCGCCTTTGTCGGAAAACATTACTACAAAAATGATCAGGCATTTAAAGAAAATAAAATAATCGACATTGATAACAAAATATGGCACAGAACAAGTGATATCGGGTACTTTGATGAATCAGGAATTTTATATATGGTGGGAAGGAGAAATTCAATAATTCTTGAGCATGAATTAGTTCAGTATCCTCTCAAAGCAGAAAATATTTTAGACACTCATCCTCTTATTAAAAAGTCAGCTTACTTTCAATATAATACAACCAAAAAACAGAGCGCAATTGTTCTATGTTTAAAAAAGAAAATCAGTAAAGATCAAAGCAAAAAACTTGAAAATGAAGTTTTAGAAATTTTAAAAAAACATGATATTTATCCACACAAACTCTTTTTCACAAAAAATATTGCCATGGATAAACGGCATAATTCTAAAATCGACTATTACAAACTCTCAAAAAAATATTCCAAGGATATTTCAAAATGAAACTTTCTATTTTGTATCAATATACCAAAGAGCGCTTTCCTATTTTAGGAGTACTTTTCTATGTGCTCTTTTTTATTTTGGACGCATATTATTTAAATCAAATTATTCTTAACACAGATATTAAACTTATTTCACTACCTCTAATATTAGGATTTATTACACTCTTTTTATTCTTTTTCCATTTACGTGTTTTCGATGAATTTAAAGATTATGCTGATGATAAACTAGCACATCCCGATAGACTTCTCTCCCGTGGTATAATCACATTATCTGATCTAAAAAAACTAGGAATTGTAGCTGTTTTAATTCAATTTTTTATTTCTATTTATTTAGGAAAAATTGAACTAATTAGTTGGATTGTAATTTTTTTATATTCCTATTTAATGTATAAAGAGTTTTTCATTCACGACATTCTTAAAAAATCAATCGGTCTCTATCTTATAAGCCATCAACTCTTAGTTCCATTAATGGTGGTCTACTGTTTTACTCTAAACACCAATCAATTACACCTGAACCATTTTTTTGCTATTTTTTTTATTTCCTTATTGAGCTTAGGTTATGAGATTGCTAGAAAAGTTTGGGAACCAGCACGAGAGCACGCTAAAGCTGATTCCTACTCTAAATTTTGGGGTATCAAAAACTCAATAATGGTTTTAAGTAGTATCTATATCGTCACTTGTATTATTCAATATAAAATGAATACACTTTTAATTAATAATTCCTACTACACAATTTTAGCTACAATTCTCTGTGTAATTCTTAACATTGTTAATTTAAATTTTGTTATCACTTCTAACCACAAAAACTCTAAACTAGTTGAAGTAGGTGGAGCCCTTTTTCTACTCTTAAATCATCTTCTTACTATTATTTTTATATTACTTAAAGGTAAACTAACATGGATTTAAAATTAATTGGTGGAAAAGCTAAAAATCTACTTGAGTTACAAAACTTTAAAATTAATGTGCCACCTTTTTTTGTTATTGATACAACTCATTTTGATCAATTTTTTAAAGAGATTAAATCTACCATTAACAACTTAATTGAGAAATCTAACCTTAATGAGGTTAATGACATTCAAATTTTGTCCGAGCAGATCCAACAAATTGTTCTTAAAAACGAATTTGATTCAAGTTTAATTAACTATCTAACAGAACAAACTTTTAACTTAGAAAATGATTATTTTTCCGTTAGATCTTCTGCTATTGATGAAGATGGTGAACATCACTCTTTTGCTGGACTAATGGATAGTTATCTTTATATAAAGGGTAAAGATGCGATTATTGAACATATTAAAAAATGTTTTGCATCCGCTTATTCAGATAGGGCTTTAAGTTACCGGCATTTTCATAAACTAGATATACTCGATATTAAACTAGCTGTGATTATTCAAAAAATGGTTTTTGGTACTGTTTCAGGCATTCTCTTTACTGGAAATCCGCTAAATAATAACCCCGATGAAATGGTAATTTCAGCTAACTATGGAATTGGAGAGGGTGTTGTTTCTGGGGTTTTAAATTGTGACAGTTGGGTTTTAGATAGCGATGGTAAAATCATAGAGTCAAAAATTGTTTTAAAAGAAGAGATGATCTCATTTAATAAAAAGAGTGGGTTTGGTACAAGATCCGAAGAAGTTTTTTTAGATAAAAGAGAACTCTCTAGTCTATCCTTCAACCAAATTGAAGAACTATATAAAATTGGAAAAACTATTGAGGAATTAAAAAACAGTGTTCCTCAAGATATCGAGTGGACTATATTAGATAACTCGCTCTATATTTTACAAACAAGACCCATAACGACCATACGAGTAAAATTAACAAAAAAGATCAAAAACGATTTGGGATAATTCTAATATTGTTGAAAGTTATAGCGGTGTAACTTCACCCTTAACTTTACTTTTGCAAACGCTGCATATGAGCAGGTTTACAAACAATTTTATTCAATGATGGGTACTAGTGATAAAAAAATCAACACCATGAACACCACTTTTGCCAACATGCTTGGTTTTATCAATGGTCGAATCTATTATAATCTTACTAATTGGTATTCAACACTTAAACTCTTACCCGGTTATAATTTTAATAAAGGTTTTATGGAAGGTATGATGGGGGTAAAAGATAAAGCTAAAGAGAGCGAAACTATTAAGCCTTTAAGTTTTAAAGAGAAATATCTAATAGCTTTACCTGAATTACTCATTGGAATTTATAGTATCATTTCACAATTTATAAAGTTAAATAAATCCATTGCCATTTTTTTTAAAAACCTCAATGATTCACTTGATAGCGCTAATCGAATCCATTTTTCTAAACTTAATGATCATGAACTAATTAGTGTTTATAAGTTTTTACAATCAAAGCTTTTAAGCAATTGGAAAACTCCTATTGTTAATGATTTTTTTACCATGATTTTTTATGGCATCTTAAAAAAACTGGTTATCAATTGGGAGCTAGATCCAAAAGGTAATTTACAAAATGATCTTTTATGTGGTGAAGGCGATATCGAAAGTACTAAACCCACAAAACTCTTAATTGAAATTAGTAATTTTATAAGAACTGACTTAAGAATTAAAAGCTATATATTAAATCATACTGACGATGAGATTTACGAAGAATTATTTATTAAAAACAGTTCTGAATTTCTAAACCCTTTTAAAATAAGAGTTAATCAATATTTAGATCTCTATGGTTTTAGATGCATTAACGAGTTAAAACTTGAAGAAGATTCCCTCAAAGATAATCCTAGATTTATCTTTGGAATCATAAGAAACTACTTAAAAAAAGAAGAGATGAACTTAAAAGAGATGGAAGAAAAAGAGCGAGAAAAACGCTATAACGCTGAAAAATTTGTTAAAGATCACCTGGATCAACAAAAAGTTTTATATGTTATAAAACGTAGCTTTATCTTTAACTGGATTTTAAAAAATGCCCGACTAATGGTAAAAAATCGAGAAAATTTACGCTTTGGTAGAACTCGTGTCTTTGGTACGGTACGTGAAATCATGAATGCTTTGGGTAATAATTTTGTTCGTAATGGGAAAATAGACCACTTTAAAGATATCTATTTTTTAACAGTAGATGAAATTATTAGTTTTTGTGATGGAAGAGCAGTTACTCTAAATCTAAAAGAACTTATCGCTATTAGAAAAAAAGAGTATTTTGAAAATCAAACCTTAGAACCACCTGAACGTTTTTTTACTTACGGATCATTTTACACATCAGTTAAAATTGTTCCCAAATTGCCTGATCCACTTAAGGATTTAAATTTAGGCCCACACTTTTTAAAAGGTGTTGCCTGTTCGCCTGGACTACTTAAAGAAAAGTGTAAAGTAATTCTCTCACCTAAAGATGAAATTAATTTAAATGGCGAAATTTTAGTAACCGCCAGAACTGATCCAGGTTGGGTTCCTATTTTTCCTACTATTAAAGGATTACTTATTGAAAAAGGATCAATTCTATCTCATTCGGCTGTTGTAGCTAGAGAGATGGGAATTCCCACCATTGTTGGACTTACTAATGTCACAAAAAAAATCCAAGATAATCAAGTGGTTGTTATGGATGGATCAAAAGGATTAGTTAGTTTAAGTGGTGATATTGATGAGATGATTGAAGTTTTAATATAAATCTATCTACTTCTATCTTGTAATGGAGAAGCCGTCTCATTTTTTTCACTTGCAGTTGAGCGTGAGTTATTTCCCGAATTTAAAGCAACTTGATATCCCAAATAAAAACAGAAAAATGCTACAATCAGGGCACCTATAAAATATTTTTTCATCTAATACCTCTACCTAATTTGACCATTTCCAATGACTAAGTGTCTTAAGGTTGTCATCTCTTTTGCCCCCATCGGACCGTAAGCATGTAGTTTTGTAGTTGAGATACCTAGTTCAGCACCTAAACCTAACTCACCACCATCGTTGAACCGAGTTGAAGCATTTACCATTATACAAGAGCTATCAATGCTTGCAATAAACTTTTTTATAACAGAGTCATTTTGACTTAAGATACACTCTGTATGATGGCTACTAAAACTTTGAATATGTTTAATAGCAGCATCTTCATCTTTTACCAGTTTCATGGAAACTATCTTGTCTAAATATTCAGTTTGATAATCAACTATCCTAGCTAGTTTAATTTGAGAAGATAAATCTTTAAATTGCTTAAAAATTTCTTCACTAACCCTTAACTCAACCCCATTTTTAATTAACTCATCGACTAACTTAGGTAAAAAAGAGTCTATTAATTTTTCATGAATAAGTATTGACTCGACGGCATTACAAACACCAGGACGTTGAACTTTAGCATTAAGAATAATTTTTAAAGCATTTTCTAAATTGGCATCTTGATCAACATAGATGTGACATAAACCCTTTAGATGTGCAATAACCGGAATTTTTGAATGCTCCATAATATACTTAATGAGCGATTCTCCTCCACGCGGAATAATAATATCAATATACTGATTAAGAGTTAATAGCGTATCTAAATCTTTTCGATTGGTAGAATCAAGTACAACTACTACTTCAGAGGGGAGATACCCTTTCAAGCTTTCACTAACAATTTCCCCTAAAACTTTATTGGAAAAATAAGCCTCTTTTCCACCTTTTAAAATCATGGCGTTACCTGATTTTATGGCAAGAGCAGCACAATCAACTACAACATTGGGTCTACTTTCAAAAATCATTCCAATCACACCGATGGGAATCCTCTGTTTTTGAATTGTCATGCCTTTAGCATGTTTAAACTCTTCAACAATATTACCTACAACTTGAGGTTGATTTGCTATATTTAAAACAGATTTAATTAAGTCATCAATGCGTTTTTCATTTAACAGTAATCGATCAATTAATGAATCTTTGAGACCATTTTTTTTAGCTTCACTAATATCTTTTTCATTTTCTGTGATAATTCTCTGGCACTGGTTTTTAAGATTATTAGCCAGCGAATGTAAAATTTTTTCTCTAATATCTTCACTTACAACTGCAACTTGAGAACTCGCCTGTTTTACCTGTTGAGCAGTTTCGATTATATTCATAAGTTACCTTTAAAGATTAGCAAATTTCAGCAACATATTATTTCGATGAACAATCGCATCATTATAAAAGTGGCCAAGTGTTGGTTGAATTAAATTTGATTTCATCCCTTTAATCATTTCAATTTCAAAATCATCATACTCAATCATGCCAATAGCAAAAATATTAGTACCATATTTAATATTTACGATATCGCCTCTTTTAAATTTTCCCGAAACTTTTTTCACGCCAGAAGGTAGCAACGAAGCCCCTTTGACTAAAGCATTCTTTGCCCCTTCATCGATTTCTAAAATGGCCGAATCTTTTACATTTGTCATCAGCCAGGATTTTTTAGTAAATTTAGTCACCACTAAACTTCCTTGAAAAAAAGTCCCGGTGGATTTAGTCAATGCAGTCTTAATTGGACTCTTGTTAAGTGAACTAGCAATAATAGTGTTAATCCCTAATGGAGTCACTTTATTTACCGCTAGTAATTTAGTGAACATTCCCCCTCTACCGGCACCTGTTTTTGAGGTCAAATCGATATGCTCTAATTTGGTGTTAAATGGGACAAATGGTATCACAATAGCACTCTTATCCCGTAAAGGATCTTTATCAAAAACTCCGTCAGTCTCGGTTAAAAGGCGAGTAAACTGTTCTAAACCAGTTCTGATACCATAGCTGCCAACTGATCATTATCCCCTACCGGTAATCTCTTCAAAACTCACTGTATCGTTTTCATTAAGAATGGACAATTTTTTGTGGCTTAGCAATTTTAGTAGTGTATTGCGGTAATTTAAATAGCGGTTGCGATTTTTTAGATCCTCATGAGTAATGAGAATTTGCGAACAACCTACTCTCTTTTGAGTAAAAAAGTTGATATATTTTGCCATCAAAAGTGGCTGTCCAATAGCACTACATGCCTGTAAATAGTCAATTTTCTTACTCTCTATCAGACTACTGGGCTTTAAAAACTTCCGTCCTGTTTGTATCGCTCCAGAGGTAACTAAAATCACCTCAATTCCCATTTCTGAGAGATAACAGAGATCTTTAACGATACTTTTTAACTTAAAAAGATCGATTCCTCCATCTGGAAACGTAATCGAACTTGATCCTACTTTTACTACAATCCGCTTAATTGCTTTGGTGGCCAACTCTTTTCTTAAAATTAGTTTTTTCATGTTGATTACTATACCACAACTCTCACGATCTCGAAATAACGCCACAAGTCTTTTGGTCTCTGAATTGCATATTAAACATGTCAGGAGATGTTTATGAAATCTGCGACCAAGAAAGATTCTCACCGCCTGGATTTAATGCTCTTCTCATTTTTATTTGTCACTCAACTTTCAATTCTCTTTCTCATACTCAAATACTGTGCAGCCTAAATAAATTCATTTATACTATTAAAATGAATCTAATAAAATTTATCCCGTTATTTCTTATCCTTCAAACTCTAGTTTTTGCTAAAGAGAGTGCTGATGGAACTGTTAACAATCTACTGTTAATTCAAAAAAAAATTATCAGACTGCAAGAGCAACTTAAAGAAAAAGAGTTAAATCCTATCGTCAATAGTGGTGAAATAGTAGAACTGAAAGATGCACTCAAAAAAACTGAGTACAATTTTTATGGTTCAGCTTCACAAATTCCCATTTTCGATATTGTAAAAGAGGTCGAAAACAAAAAAACAGATGTGATTGCCGAACTTCAAGACTTAGTAACCCCTGCTATCATGGGCCTTAAGCGCATTAGTCAACGGCCAAGAAAAATTGAAAAACTTAAAAGTCAGATTGAAGGCTTCAACGAAAAAATAGAGCTAGCTAATGTTGGATTAGACAATATTCAAAAATTAAGAGCATTACCCAATCCTGTAATCCAAACTACTCTTTTAACTTATCTGACCAAAACTGAAGATGAGATATTAAAATTCAAAGAAGATTTAGAACTCTCAAAAAACAGTAGTGAACGTATCTTAAATCAGGAAATGGCAGGCGACAAATCCGTAGTTGATGCCATTACCGTTATGACTAAAAAGTTCTTAACTGATAAAGGTGTTCACCTCTTAAGCTCTTTTTTAGGCTTTATTCTAACTTTAGTTTTCATGGGACTACTCCAAAAAAGAATTTATAACTTAGAAGTTGTAAAAAAAAATATTGAATGGATTAAACGGCCACTCAACGCTTTATACTCAATTGTAGCTTCATTACTGGCCATAAGTGTAGGTATTGCAATCCTCTACCTATTTAATGATTGGGTGTTAGTAACTTTTATTGTTATCCTTTTAATGGTTATGCTTTGGTCATTTAAACAGGTAGTCCCTAGTTTTATTGGAGAAATTAAATTAATTTTAAACCTATCAACAGTTAAAGAGAATGAACGAATTCTCTGGAATAATCTTCCTTGGCTAGTTCAAAGTCTAGGCCTTCACTGTGTTTTAAAAAATCCCAATTTAGAAGGTGGGGAAATTAAGGTTGCTGCTAAAAACCTTATCCATCTAACTACTCGAAAAACGATTGCTAGTGAATCTTGGTTCCCAACTCAAAAAGGTGATTGGATTTTTTATAATAACCAACTTTGTACAACTGTATTACAAACCCCAGAACTGGTTATTCTAGAAAATTCAGCGGGAAGTCGGACCATTATTAATACTGCTGAATTTTTTAATGCTAAAATAACTAATTTAAGTAATGGTTTTCAAGTCGCAGCAGTTTTTGGACTCGATTATGCCATTCAAGCTAATGCCACTACCTCAACGTTAGAGGCCATAAAATTTCGAGTCTTAAAAATTTATCAGCAAGATCAATTTATCAAAAAAATAATTGTTGAATTCCATAGTTCTGGTGAGAGTTCTTTGAATTACTACGTAGCTATTCAGTACTCTGGTGAAAAAGCCAATGAATACTCAAAATTAGAACGTGAACTACAAAAAAACCTACTGGAAATTGCCACTGAACTCAAAATCAATATTCCATTTCCAAATATTACAGTGAATATGAATAATTTAAGAACTTAATACTAATCTCTATCTTGTACGTTTTTATTAATTAAAATAAACCATGTAGCAAATAAAAGAATGGTATAAGTAAAAAGAAAGTGTGCAATTTCAAACGGAATACTCAACTTCAATTCCGTTCCTGAAGAAAGATATGAGTTGGCCCAAGAATTGATATTGCCTACTCGAGGAAAAATGAAATTTAAAATCATAGCAACCAATTTTAAGACATTCATATCTTTAAAGCTTGCTGAATCTGAATAGGCAAAATATTGGTTAGCAGAACTGACCATAAATGAGGTAAAAAAGACAGTTACAAATGCGATAATTTTAGGCAGAAAAAGTGAATAAAACACAGCAAAAGTAACAACTGCTAACATTGAAAGCGAACTAACTAGAAATGATTTCAAAACACCGGTTTCAAAAGTAAAATCTTTATTGGTTAAAGCGAAAATTATGTAAGCAAATACTAGTGAAACAATATAATAAAATAACACAATGGCCCATGTACCAAGAATTCTAGAAACAAGGTATTCAATTTTTTTAATCGGAAATGACCAAAGATGAAACATAATCTGGTTATCAATATCTGCTTTTACTGAACTAACGCCAAGAAGTGCTGCTAAAATATTATTCCAAAAAACAATTACTATATAAAAAGCATACATTTTAGTTTGAGTTAATGAGGTGAATAACTGCTCATTAAGAAAAGTATTTGCCATATAGTTCATACCAAAATTAACAATTAAAAGAATGAAGATTGTTAAAACAAATACAAAAATGAGTGTTTTATTACGAATTTCGCGAGTAAAGGAGTTAAAAAAAAGAGCTTTAATCTGTAACCAATTCACGCTATTTTCCTTTGTTATCTTTAATCTTTTGGTAAAAATACTCTTCAAGATTTTTCTGTTGAGTTATTTCACTTAATTTACCTGAAATAACCGCTTTACCTTCATTGATAATAGTTACCTCATCACATATTTTTTCCACTTCAGAAAGCATATGAGAATTTATAAAAACAGTTTTTCCAGATTGTCTCAAATCAACTAAAAAGTCTTTAAGCTCTTTCATTCCGATTGGATCGAGTCCCGAAAAAGGTTCATCTAAAATAATAAAATCTGGTCCACAAATATAAATATAGCTTAACGCAATTCTTTGTAATTGCCCTTTAGAGATGGTTGAAATTTTTTGATTTTTAATTTTACTTAGGTCAAATTTTTCTAATGCTTCACCTAGTTTTGATTTGATTTGGTCATCTTTAACTCCATGCATTTGGCAAAGAAATTTAACAGTTGTAGCTGGTGTATAATAGGAATAAAAATTAAATTTTTCCGGAATAAATGCAATCCGACTATGCGTTTTCTCATTTTTCCAACTCTGATCAAAAATAGTTATTTCCCCAGAATCAATGGCAATGAGATTTAGCAGACTTTTAACAAAAGTTGTCTTACCTGCTCCGTTAGGACCAATTAAAGCGTGAATTAAACCTTGCTCTAAACTGATACTAAAATCAATCAAGACTTTTTTAGAACCGTAGCTCTTATTAATGCCACTTGCCTTAAATGCATACATAATGAATCCTTTTCAATATTATATAATAAAATTGTTGCAGATTCTTCATATCTTTTGAATAATTTTCCCATGAAACTCTTATTTACCTATTTTTTCATTTTTTCACTGATTTATTCTTGTGCCAGAAAAACAATTCAGTCGCCTATAGAGGCACTCAAAAAAGTGGATTTTGAAGAACGAATTGTTGATGAATTAGGTTTACCAAATTTAAAAGATAATCTGATAAAGCACGTAGCTTTTCTAGAAACTTTAGATCCTCAAAAAACCCAATTTAATTTTGCAAATATTAGTTATTCTAAAGATGAATATGTTAGAGGTCTAAAATTTCTGATTAGTATAATTAAACAGAACACCGATTTAATTCGTGTAGAAAATTTAATTAAAACCTATTTTGATTTTTATGCTGTTTATGGTGTAGAAAATTATTCCGAAGTGCTACTGACCTCTTATTTTGAACCAGTCATTAACGGTTCACTTACTCCAACCGAAAAATTTTCTACACCACTCTATTTTCATCCACAAGATTTAGTCGAAGTCGATTTAAGTCTATTTGATGATCGCTTCTATAACAACAAACTCTTAATTGGACGCCTGACTGAAGAAACCTCAATCCGAGGAATGCCACGAATCGTTCCCTACTATAATCGCAAAGAGATTGATGTCGATAAAAAATTAAAAAATAGAAGTTTAGAGATCTGCTACGTCGAACCCATTGATGCTTTCTTTTTACAGATTCAAGGTTCAGGCACCATAAATTTAGAAAATGGTGAAACGTTACGTGTAGGATTCATGTCTCAAACGGCCAAGGCATGGTCTGATTGAAATTTTAACTAATATTATTCCAGACAACGCCATTAAATTAAGAGACTGAACACTGCAGCACTAGCAGCGATTAAATAAAATCCTAGCCATGTTTTCTTTCTTGTAGTTTCACTGATGGTGATCCCCATGATAAGTTTGCACCAGCCTTTAAGGGTAAGCACACGGACACTAACATCAGAGTCGGTCTTCAACTTTTCAGAGAACCACAGGCCAATTCATTCAGTGCCTGGAACTACGTTTTGTTTTGACCGGGAGGTGGTGCAATTAGTAGCCCGGTCAGGGCCGGATCGTGCTTATTCTAGGCAAGAGAATAAGCAACGCTGGCCGCCAGTAAAGTCATACGCTTTTCACTTAGGCGAGAGTTATTAGTGCAATAATGGTACCTAAGAAATGGAGCTTAAAGTCCTTAAAATTTAGATTTTAATGAGATTGATTCATGAATCGGCTGAAGTAATTAATTATTTATAATTTGTTTATTGTAGAGTTGACTGCACGAATTAATACTGAAAAAGGAATCAGTATCTTGACTGCCAGAACTTAACTAGAAATTACAATTTAGTGCAGAGGCGCCATCCTTTTTCAATCTTTGTGTTTTGAATGCCACTGCATTAATTTAATATAGGTACTGAAAGTGTAGACCGTTATATAATGTTATACCCTAATCCCTATCCTAAAAGTAAGCAGCAGAATAAACGGTTCCACTGTATGCCTTTCATGGAAGTGATTCGAAAAACACTTAAGCCAGGAGGGGAAATTATCATGGCAACTAATGAGGAGTTCTACGCTAAAGAGGCACTTGATTGGATGAATTCATATTGGGGTTTTGATTTAATTCGTGATGAAATCCTTCGTAACGGTGATACCCCAAGAACCCATTTCGAAAAAAAGTACCTCCTCTCCAATCAAAAATGCTTCAATTTAGTCTGGCAAAAGCCCACTTAGCCTCTCGTAGTCATAGCGAAAGTAAAAACAGTGGAGCCAAAGGTAGTGATGGATTCGAAGGAAAGGTTACGATTAGCACTGATGGCGTTGATTCATGCCAGGAGCTTTACGAATCTTATGAATTTACGCTTTCGAAATTAAATTAGTTTTTCTCAAGAGCCATATTTTTCTTAAATGAAAAATATGGCATTTCTCATTTACAACTCATCAATTGAAATATATAAATTCCCAACTTTTCCATTGGAGAATTTATGCTAAAATCTGATTTAGAATTATTAAATAACACTAAGCTACTCGTCAAAAAAGAAAAAGAGTATACAGTTTTAATTCTTAAAAACTTAATTCAGATTGAACAAAAAAAACTTTTTGTCGAATTAGGCTTCTCCTCATTACATAGCTACTGTGTTGAAATTTTAGGTTATGCTCCATCGGAAGCCTATTTGAAGTTAAGTGCTATGAAATTAATGAAAGAGTTCAGTTTCATTGAAGAAAATTTAGAAAAAGGCAAGTTGTCACTTACTGCAGTAGGTGAACTGCAAATATCTATTGCTAAAAAAGAGAAGGAAGAGGGGTTACGAATCTCTAAAGAGACTAAGTCTAAACTATTAAGTGATATTGAATTTAAATCAACCAGGGAAGCTCAAAAAATTGTTAAAGCTAAACTTAAAATTGAAGATAAAATTAAACCATCTGATTTCAAATTCAAAGAAGAAACTATTAAGATGCTTAAAAAGCTTGGTGAAAAAATGGATGTTCAAGATTTGGATCTATTAATGCAAATGCTAGTCAAAGAGAAAGCGGATCGTTTAATTGATGAAAAAAAAACTCAAACTCCTTCAGCGCTGAAGGAACCAAGCACAATAAAAATTACACGGAATATTCCACTTTCAATCAAAAGAAAAGTTTATATCAGGGCCAATTATCAGTGTGAAAAGTGTAAAAGTAAGAAGTATTTAAATATTGATCATGTTTGGCCATTTGCTAAAGGAGGAAAACATAGTTTAGATAACATGCGCATACTTTGTTCGGCTTGTAATCAGCGTGAAAGAGTCAAAATTTTTGGAGAAAAAATTAAGCAATTTAGAGTAAATTCGTGAAGATTTCTGGTTCATGAATGGCTTGGCCATACATCAAACAATTTTGGATAAAGAATTCGCGCTCTTCTGGTTTAATTTTTTTTAAAAATTTTTTGTAATCTAGGCTATTACCAGTCAGCTCATTTTTGACAGGCTCTAGACCTAAAAAGCCAACCATGTGCCAAATGATGATTAAGAGCCAGTCAATTCGCTCGACTTTTCTATTCATGAGTTTTAATAGGTTAATAATATCGCTATTAAGCTTTAAATCATTGGGATTTAAGATCATCTCATTTTTCTCAATCATCACTTGAACAAATTTTAAATAGAGACCGAACATATATCCACGCGAGCTTCCAATAAAAGCATAGTTTTCAATAATTGCGTTAAGTTTTAAAACGTCATCCATATTAGTCAGTGTGGCTTGGTTGGGGTACATGCCATACTTAAAATGATATAAAAAAATTGCACCCAAACGATCTCTAAAATTTTTCCAACCTAAAGTATTGATAATATAATCAACTGGTTTTTTCTGATCAAGACCTTGAAAACAGTTTTGCACAATATAGTAAAGTGTTGGGTGGCTCCAGACATATTCAATAATCTTGCGCCAATTCTCACTTTTTTCAGCTACGTTGACCTTTAAAAGACCCACAAAATCTTGTGGCAAATAGAGTTTAGGATATTTTATCATGTATTAATTCTAACAAACTTGCTCAGCATAAACAATTATCGAATAACAAAGCAAAACAATCAGGTTAAATAATTAGTGTAATTTGAAGTTGTGATTAAGTATACTAGTTCTATGACAAACAATTTTTTAACTCAGATTAAAATTAGCAATACTAATCTTCAAAATATGGAACCGGTTTTAAAACCACTAGAATTAGGTAAGGCAAGTTACGCATTTATTTTCGATAAAGCTATTGGCATTAAAGATTTTATTAGCGTTGTGACCTTACTAGAAGAACACCTCACAAAACTAAAAATAAATCCAAGATTCCCTTATCCTATTTACCTTGTAAGTGATTATGATTTATCCGATTGTTCGTTTTTTATAATTAAACAGATTAAAGATATTCCTAAATATTTTCTAGAAATGCCAGGTCGTCCGGGTTCAAAAGAATTACAAACCATCAAAAAACTTAATATTTTAAGAAATAAAATTATCAACAGTGATATTAATGAGAAACAGAAACTTTTAAAAAACTTTTCTTTTAAAAACAAAAAGTTATTTAATATTTTAAAAGAGATCGATTTTTACGAAGAAATAACCAAAAAAATCTATTAGGATTTTATGAAACGAAAACCACCTAAACCACCTAAAAAAAATGATGATGAGGATAATGACTTTAGTGGCTTTGAAGAGATCATGGATCTGGTTAAAAAACCAGAACCAACCATTCAAAGTATTAAAAGTGATACTGCTAAATTTGATCTTATTAATTTTCTAGAAAAAGAGAGTTTACGCTTAAATGCTCAAAACGATTTTTTTACTAAAAAAACCAATATGCTCAAAAACTACGACCAGCTTGATAAAATCATTAGTAATCAAGAACTAATTCGTGACAACATTCGTGATGATTTAGTGAAACTACTTAATAAATCTGAAAGTAATTTTCATAAAAATCTAGATCAGATCTTTTTAAATGCTTTTCTAGTGATAAACTAAATTATCTGGCGCAGTTAATAGAATTGGTCCACCAACATGCTTATAATCAGCTGGGGTTAATGTTTTCCAATCATAACCTTCCATTTGAGCAGCTAAAACTTCACGTAGATAATTTTTAAATAGTGGAGATTCATTTAATCCAAAAACCTGTAAAAATTGATCCATTTTTGAATTAAAATCATGGTTATTAAAATCGAAAACCTTATTCGTTACTTGATCCATAATTAATGGTAAAACTTTTTTAAGTTCAGATAGAGTAAGACCCATTTTTTGATCATTGATCTCTAGTAAGTAATTGCTAAAAGCAGTTATAATAAGTGCTTCAAAATCAATTGAAGCTAAATCGTAATTTACATAATACTCATTAGCAACCATCTGTTGATCAACTAAATTTTGGAAATTAATTTTAAATTTATTAATTATTGTAGAAGTTTTAACAAAAAATTCAATTTGTCTATTCCACTCTTGATACACGTTTATGTTATTAACCGTTTCGTCTTTAAATTTCACACAGCTCAAAAAAGAATCTTGAACAAAATCGTTAAAATAACTTCCAATAAAAGTATCTTCTTCATTTTTAACTACTGACTTTAATTTCTTTTGAGAAATGTAAATTAATGATTTACCAGCTTTGCAAAGATCTACAAAGTCAAAATGCATAAATATATTATCATCAGGAAACTTATTTTTAACAAAATCTAAACCTAACTTTAAAATATTACTATACTTCTTATTGATCTCAGTTAACTGAAGATTGTTAATTTTATAATTAGCTTCAAAGCTTAGTGTAGCATTGATAAATTTTAAAAAATTAACTTTTAAAAATCTTAGACGTTTTACATCCACAACTTTTTTAAGTTCGGCCTCTACTTCTAAAACTTCTTTTTGATATTGATTAAGAATTTTAACATCAACCCCTTGATTAAAAATCTGACTAGCAACATTTGGAGTTAAATTTTTTTCTCTATTCTGTTTTAAATAATGATTTAAAAAATTCACATCATTGAAAGGGGCCAAAATATCTAGACTATCAAAATAATCGACAAAACCTAGATCAGCCAAACGGCTCTTCTTATTTTGATAAAGCTCTTCAGCGTCTGCCATATAAGATTCATTCACAATCTTAAAGAGATAAGCATAAGCATTCTCAACGCCCATTTCAGCGTAAAGAAGTTTAATTAGACGTTTTAACTCTTCAGACTCATTAAAATCTTCGTTGTATTCAATCTTTAAAAGATTATCATCAGTGATAAAAAAGTTTTCGTGATCTGGATAATCTGGGTCGTCAATATCAAAGGTACTAATTGTAAATTCTGATTTTAAAAAAAGCACCATCTCTTCAGTTTGCACGAAATCTAATTTGGTTGAATTACTATTACAAAGATCAATCGCAGATAGCCAGAAGGAAAACTTTTTAGCATCAAAATCATCTTTGGCCCACAAATCTAAATCAAAGAGTGCCTGCTTTTGAGATTTTAAAAGCTTAGGAAAAATAAGTGCCACCTCTTCTGGTGTACTCTGACGTAAATTAAAATAGAGTGTTTGCAAAGGAAGTTGCTGTAACACCTCTTCTGATAAATTACCTTTTTCAAAATCGATCAGCTGAATATTTTTTTGAGTTTCATCATTTAAAGTGGTTAAACTAAACATGTGATAATGACTCCATAAAATTTGTTTAAAATTATTTTAACTAGAAGTTCAAACTAGGTAACACTAGCAACCAATTTTGACTAGGGAAATTTACTTTAAGATATCTTCCAGAGCAGCTCGCTCTTTTTCAGAAAATGATACAGCACCAGACTTCAGTGCTCCTTTAAGCTTCTCGCGAATAACTGGACTCTCTGGATCGTTAGTGAAATCACCTAATTTGGCAGTATCCTCAGCTGAACTTTCAGGTTTGGGCAGTTCGTCACCCACCACCACAACCTTCTCTTTTTTCATTTGAGCCGCCTTAGGGGAAATTGTCGCCACATCTTTATCTTTGGCAAAATGAGATCGAATTTTAGCCTCAGCTTCACTAGGAGATAATTTAGAGGCTTCACGTCTTTCACGGCTTATCTGATTTTTATTAACCGCACTTGTAAGTTTCCCATCCTTAGGAGCAGAACTCTCTCTAGGTTTTACGGTCTGTTTGCCTGGATCAAATACGTCAAATACTTTCATGAAAGACTCCTCTTCTCTAATGATATTATCAAAAAAAAGAGGAGCCCGTTATCAGGGAATTTTTTACTTTTTCTTTACTGTTTCATCAAATAGTTTCAGCGCTTCAGCTGAAATCAGTTTTCCTTTACC
Organism: Bacteriovoracaceae bacterium; assembly: GCA_046328975.1. Classification (GTDB taxonomy): domain Bacteria; phylum Bdellovibrionota; class Bacteriovoracia; order Bacteriovoracales; family Bacteriovoracaceae; genus JAXLVO01. Next base: position 79,375 of record JAXLVO010000007.1, read on the forward strand.
AACCAGTTTTTCAATCACACCAGCTCTAATTTTTTGAGCTTGGTTGGTGTCAGTTTCAGGAAATTTCACTACTTTAACACCTAAATTCTTCAACGTTGCCATTACATCTTGATTCTCTTTCACCGTTGCTTGGTTTGCAATGTCAGTATATTTCCGACAAACATCTTCAACAATTTTTTGGTCAGCGAGCGGAATTGATGCCCAAGTAGCGTTGTCTACTAAGAAAGCTCCAATCGAATAAGTAACTGGAGTATCTACAAAATATTTAATTTTTGTTTCCCACTGTAGCGCTAAAATCGCTAGTGGTGGTGAGTAAGCCGCTTCAACCATTCCAGTTGAAAGTGCTCCTAAAACGTCTGGAAGTGAAAGTGGAACAGAAACTAACTTCATAGTCTGAATTAAAGCCGCTGCTAAAGGATCTCCTTCCCACGACCAGATTTTCACACCTTTTAATTCATCTAAATTTTTAATTTCTTTCATAGTTACTAAGTGAACTAATCCAATTTCAAAAAAACCTAAATTTACAAAGCCTTTGTCTTTTAAACCTTTATTAAAAAAAGGAGTCATACCTGTTAAAGTTTTGTAAGCAAGCGCTCTATCATCTTTAAAGTTAAATGGAAGTTCAACTACACGGATATCTCCAAAAATATCACCGAGAGTTCTACCAGTGAAAAGTCCACCGCTCATTTGCTTAACCCGAATTTTTCTTAAGACATCTGGTTCATCACCTTGAACACCACCGAAATAGACTTTCAGTTTAACGTTACCTTTAGTCTGCTCATCAATCTCTTTTGCCATCTTTTTTAAATTGTTGGCCCAATTAGTTCCTTCTGGTGCTAACACTGACGCTTTGATTGTTACCGCAGCCGAAAGTGAGAACGAGAGAAACAAAGATAAAAGAATAACACTTAGAATGCGCATAATTTCTTCCTTATTTTTGTTGATTGTTTAAAATAGTTTCTTTTCATTATCCATTATAATTTGTAATCGTTTTTCAGCAATAGAATTAAATAGGTTCAAATTTTTGTCGGCCGTACTTGGGTTGAGCTGTTTACTCGGTCTCCAAAGCAGTGTTTTGTTGTTCTCTTCAAATTGAGCTAGCAGCGACTCTTTTACTCTCTTATACTCATCTTGATCTCCAACAGGTAATACATAATATTGAAGATACGAAACTTGCGCGAGTGCATTTTGTGGATACTCTTTCATCACTTTTTGAAAATAAGTTTTTCCTTTCTCTAAGTTTCCGCCCAACATTTTTGGACGTCCCGCTTCGAAAGCTCCATAAAAAAGATCACACGAACCAAAACTTAACTTAGGATCCTTTTTGCACGCCCATCTTATAAGTGGTTCGACGATCGATAATAGTGAAACCATACTTGGTTCAGTCTTTTGTAAATTGATACTTGAACCAAGCGCTTGAGCAAAAAAGAAAACTGTCTCTAAATCTTTAGGCGAATCTCCTAGTTTATCATTTAACGTTTTAATATATTTATCAGTATCTTTAGATAAATCTAAAACTTGTTGAAAAGTTAGGTCATAAGTTGCAAGAAATTGCCAACCATAATCGATTGCCTTTGAATAAAAATAGAGCGCCTGATTTTTATTAAAAGCAGCATCATTTTCTTTATAGAAATCATCCAGATAAAGTGTCTCATAAACTCCAAAACCATATCCAGTATAGCCTTTAACTAGACCGAAAAGCATATCTCTATTGCCTTTATCAAGGGAGTAAAGTGCCTCAATAAATTTTAGGTTAGATAGACTTCCCTCCTTAAAAACCGTCCAATTACTCTCCGATTGGAGATCATTTGCCCCATCCGAGATTATGCCACCAGTAGTCTTAACTGCCATGGTTTTTATCCCACCGCATGAGGTGAATAATAGTATAAACAATAGGTTAGCTAAAATAAGTTTCATGTCAAATTACCTCAAAATGTTGATTAATTTATAAAATTATGCACAATAAATCTTATTTTGTTTATCATTAAATATTAATTTGTTTACAGCATTGACCATATGCGCTATATTTATTGAAAGACTTTACTTTTGTAATTTTTAAGACGAAAAGAATATTACTTTTTAATCTTTCTAATTCATTTATTGAAAAATGTGGGTTTTATGAAAAATTTAGGGACTACTATTCTTCCGAATTTGGATCAAAAACAGACGGTTGTTAACAACATTCCATCTGTTAAAAGTTCAATGCGTCCAATTAAATTAGTTAAAAAACAATCTTTAACTAAAAAATTGAGCATTAAACCGTTTGGTTCACTGAGAAGAAGCAAATAGTGGAAAACATTTTGAGCTTTAGTAAATCGCATCTAAGTTTTTTAAACTTTGCTCTTTAACTAAGTCTAACTCTTCCATCAATTTTTTATGTGAATATTCTAAATAAGCTTTTCTAAACTGATATAATTTTAAAATAGTATCGCGCTGATAAAGTTTTAATTCTTTAGTACAATTTTTTTTCTCATCTCCACTTAACTCTTTTTTAGGTTCAGAAGCACTAGGAAGTTTATCTTGAAAAATAATCGTGGAATATTCGCCTTTACATACTTTCTTTTTCATATCGATAAAAAGATCAAAAGCTTTTCTAAATTCTAAAATTTTTTGCGGATATAGCTCAATATCGGCTTTTTCAATCTTATTTAAAATTTCATTTAATTCTTGGTATGATTGGGCGAGCTTGGCGTCTTGAGCATTGGCCATAATTGAAAAGAAAAAAAAGAGTACAAAGTATTTCACGAATCTAAATCCTCACAAATTAACTTGATCAGTTTGGCTTAGTTAAACTCTGATTGCAATGAATTTTTTGGATTAATCAATTCAATCATAGCTTGCTTTAATTCAAAAATTGGAAGGCCTACAACATTAGAATAGGATCCATTAACTTTTTTAATAAAGGTTAAAGCATGTCCCTGTATTCCATAAGATCCAGCTTTATCTAAAGGATCCTTAGTTTTAATGTAAGCATCTAATTCAATTTCAGAAATCTCAGCAAATTCTACTATAGTTTTGCAAAAGAAAGATCTTTCAACAATCTTTTTAGTTTCACGGTTTAAAAAACCAATATAGACTGCCGTTATTACATCATGTTCACGAGCAGCTAACATTCTTAACATCACTTTTGCGTGTTCAGCATCAGTTGGTTTACCTAAAATTTGATTATTAAAAGTAACAATTGTGTCTGCTGCAACCACAAAAGGAAAGTAATTGCTCTTTTGAGTTTGCAGTTCTGATTCTAAGACCACTCTTCCTTTGGATTCAGCTATTTCCATAGCTAGATCTGCGGGATTTGTATGATTACTATTCTCTTCTGTGTGGAGAACTTTAATTTGAAAAGGAATCTCTAAAAAAGAGATGAACTCTTTTCGTCTAGGGCTTCCACTTGCTAAAATTAAATTATACTTCATAGAAATCAAGGATTACCAGATAAATGGAGATATTTCCAGAAAGGATGCTTAGTACTATTTAATTTTTTGTCTTTTTCACTTAAATCACTCTCTCCCACCGACAATTGCCCGACATATCGCGCAAGTGATTGATCATAAAATCTATCAATGAAAGTCTCAATATTCTCCTCTTCAGAATGCACAAGCCGCTCTTTTAACTTGGATAAAGCTCGTAAATTTCCCGTCTCAATTCTTTTCACATAACGGTTTAAATATTTGATTCGCTCTGAAATCTCACTTTTATCCTTTTCATTCCAAAGACGATAACCATAATCGACCGCTAGATTTTTTTCATCTACATTTTTTTGCATAAAAAAGAAAGAGTTGTAGGTAGATAACCATAACTCACGTGCTATTAAAATTGTAGGAATCCTTTTGGTAACCAATTCACCAAAAGCAAAGAGCCGGTTAAAATCAGCTTTTTCAGTTAAATTTTTTCCCATTGGATCAACCTGATACCAAGCGCCCTCTCTAATATTTTGCAACTCCTCATCTTGATAACCACGTAATTGCACAGTTATAGCATCATTCACCGAATCACTTTGAAGAAAATCTGAAATTTTTCGCTGTTTAAAATAGCTATTATGTCCAGCTGAATAGTAGATCTCCATCATCAGATCTCTACCTTGAATAGTAGCATTGGGTAAAATAATATAGGCATATGTTTTTTTATAGAAAATATTCTCATTGTTTTTTGAAATTAAACTATTAAGTTTTTTAAATTGATGCAGAGTCATCTCACTCTCTTCTAAATATTTTTCAAGCTCATTTTCTTTAAAAATTCTCTTTTCCACTTCAGCGTTTGCCTCCATCACTCGCATAGGAAGAAAAAGTGCATCGGTCTCTTTTAAATTACTCTCCTGATAAGTCTCCATAAAGCGAGAAAGCCATAAAATATTTCCAAAATTGAGACGTACTTGTGTAAAAAATTGGTCTGTAGCTACATTAAACTCTTTTAAGGAAATTGAAGTTTGTGGCGAAATTCTAATTAATGTTCCATCCGGCATAAAAAGCCACATATAGCTATTTTTCATCGTCTGAATCTCATCCCCTTCTCTGATCACAGAGTTAAATGAGGCATTCGCAAAGCCAGAGCCGCGATAAATTTTACAAAATCCCACACAACTTAAAACTCTACCAAAAATTTCGCTATTAAAAAGATCTCGTTGTTTCACTTTCCAGTCAGGAATAGAATCTTTAATGGCCCGAATACGCTTCCAATAATCGAGATCCAGCCACTCAATGGGGTCAAGCTCATCCCACTTTACCAGGCTCTGTTTTTGGTCTTTATAGTAATATGGAACCGAATCATTAACTAACTCCTCTTCCGCATAGACCTGATGACCCATTATTAGCGCGGTGAGAATTAAAAAACTCCATATTTTTAAAAAGAAAGGTTGCATAAAATCAGTATCGACCGCTTTTATTTAAGAGCTTAAAGGTTCAAAGATAAAAAAAAATTTGCTATTATACCGGAATAGTTTTTCCTCTTTTCGAGGTATTTAATCGTAATAGTTGATCAAAAATAAGGGGCATTTAGTGAGCCAGAGTCCAGAAAATCCAGATTTATTAGATGTAAATGAACAAAATGAGAGCTTCTCCTTTGTTAAAATGGAACATGAAGTACTTAAATTTTGGGAAGATAAAAAAATTTTTGAAAAGTCATTGGATCAAACACGTAAAGGTAAGCCCTATATTTTCTATGATGGGCCACCTTTTGCAACAGGACTTCCTCACCACGGACATATTGTTGGCTGTACACTTAAAGATATTATTCCTCGCTATTTTACGATGAGAGGTCACTACGTTTCAAGACGATTTGGTTGGGACTGCCATGGACTTCCAATTGAACATGAGATTGATAAAAAGTTAGGATTAAGTGCTCAAGAAGCTGTAAAAAAATTGGGAATAGCTGGTTACAACGATGAATGCCGAAGTATCGTTCAACGATTCACTAAAGAGTGGGAAAAAACAGTAAATAGACTTGGCCGTTGGGTTGATTTCAAAAACGATTACCGAACCATGGATCTTAATTTTATGGAGTCAGTATGGTGGGTTTTCAAAGAACTTTGGAATAAAAATCTAATTTATCAAGGAACGCGTGTAGTACCATTTTCAACTGCACTTGGAACGGTTCTCTCGAACTTTGAAGCTTCAAGTAATTATATGGACGTGCAAGATCCGGCCATTACAATTCTTTTTAAATTAGATAATGAAGATACTTTTATCGCTGCATGGACCACAACTCCTTGGACACTTCCATCTAACCTTGCACTCTGTGTGAATGATAATATTACTTATGTTAAAGTCTTAGATAAGAATAAAAACATTAAAATTATTTTAGCTGAAGATCGACTAGATTATTATAAAAAGAAAAATGAATTAGAAATTCTTGAAAGCTTTAAAGGGTCAACCTTAAAAGGAAAAACCTACGAGCCACTCTTCCCTTATTTTAAAGCTTTAAAAAGTAAAGGCTGTTTTCAGATTTTGACTGATGATTATGTAACCACAACTGATGGAACGGGCGTCGTTCATACCGCACCAGCGTTTGGTGAAGATGATAATCGCGTAATGAAAGCCCACAAAATTTATGAAATTGTTTGTCCGGTGGATGATAGCGGGAAATTTACTAGCGAAGTTTCTGATTATGTAAATACCTATGTTAAAGAAGCTGATAAAAATATTATTCGAGATTTAAAAACAGCTAATAAATTATACGATCAATCAACGTTAGTTCACTCTTATCCCTTCTGTCCAAGATCAGATACTCCATTGATTTATAAATCTATTCCTTCTTGGTATGTTAAAGTCGAAGAGATTAAAAGTGACTTAGTCCAACAAAATAAAGAGATCAATTGGGTACCAGAACATTAAAAGAGGGCGATTTGGAAAGTGGCTCAAAGGTGCGCGTGACTGGAATATTTCACGAAATCGTTATTGGGGGACACCACTTCCAATCTGGATTAATGATAAAACTGATAAACAGATCTGCATTGGTTCACTAGAAGAGTTAGAAAAATTTACCGGTAAAAAAGTAACTGATCTTCACAGAGAACATGTTGACCATTTAACATTTACTGTGAAGGTGAAGAGGGCACCTATCATGGGAATTCCTGAAGTCCTCGACTGTTGGTTTGAATCTGGATATGCCGTACGCTCAATTACACTACCCGTTTGAAAACCAAGAAATATTTAAAGAGGGATTTCCAGCTGAATATATTGCTGAAGGATTAGATCAAACACGTGGATGGTTTTACACCTTAACGGTTCTTTCAACTGCCCTATATAAAAAACCTGCCTTCAAAAACGTAATTGTAAATGGAATTGTGGCAGCTGCTGATGGCAAAAAAATGTCTAAACGACTAAAAAATTATACGCCACCAGATGTTCTTATGGAAGAATTCGGAGCTGATGCTTTAAGACTCTTTTTAATTAACTCTGGCTTAGTAAAAGCTGAAGAGTTACGTTTTTCAGACGCTGGAGTAAAAGAGATGGTACGAAGAGCACTTCTGCCATGGTACAACTCTTTTAAATTTTTTCACACTTATGTTCAAGTTGATAAGTGGGATGCAACTCGCGATTTTGTTAAATCAGATAATATTTTAGATCAGTGGATTATTTCTAAACTCCATACATTAATTAAAAATGTAAATAGAGAAATGGAGCTTTACCATCTCTACAATGTAGTACCTGAACTCTTTAGTTTCATTGAAGATTTAACTAATTGGTATATCAGACTTAACCGTAGACGCTTCTGGAGTGAAGGACTTGATCACGATAAAAAAGCTGCCTACTCAACTCTGTTTACTGCTATTCGTGAATTAAGCACATTAATGGCACCTTTTTCTCCTTTTTTAAGTGAGCATGTCTACCTTGAACTAAAAAAACTTTTCCCTCAATTAATAAAATCAGAATCAATTCACTTAGAAAAATTTCCTATGCATCAAGAAAATTTAATCAATAACAAATTAGAAGATGCTGTAAAACGTATGAGTGAAGTAGTTTTACTTGGTCGTCAAAAAAGAAATCAAGTTAAAATTAAAGTTAAAACACCACTTAGTCGCTTAACCATTGTTCATAAGGATAAAAATGTTTTAAATGAAATTGGAAAATTAACTGATTTTATAAAAATTGAACTCAACGTGAAAAATATAGAATTTTCACAAAATGAAAACGATTTTATCAAGTTATATGCTAAACCTAACTCTCCGGTACTGGGCAAACGGCTTGGTAAAAACTTTGGGAAATTTACTCAGTTAATTTCTAATTTAAGTGCTGAAACATTGAATGAATTAGAAAACAAAGGTGAACTAACTCTTGAAGGTGAATCTTTTAAATTATCAGATATTTTAATCTATCGTGAAGCTCGTCCAGGAACAGATACCCTCTCCAATCGCTTTATTTCAGTTGATCTAGATTGTAAACTTGATCCAAAACTTATTAGTGAAGGATTGGCGCGCGAAATTGTTAACCGAATTCAAAAAACCAGAAAGGATATTAACTTAAATGTAGCAGATAGAATTAAAATTACTTTTGAAGGTAGTCCAGAAATACATGATGCTATTTCTAATAACCAAGACTATATCATGAGTGAAACTCTCTGTGTTGATATAAAATCCGGTACATCCAAAAATTTTATTAACTTTGAAATTGACTCATGGAAGTTATCACTTGATGTTCAGAAAGTTTAACCTAATTTCTATTTTAGTAAGTTTTTTATTAAGCTTAAATTTACAAGCTAAAGAATTTTCTTTTTCAAATAAAAAATTTAAGCTAGATGAAGCTGAATTCACAAGAGTATTTAAGCCAAAATTAGCGCATATTTTAGATGGATATTATGACATCATAAAATCATTTGCACCTGAAAACAGTACGATAGCTGAATTGGGCAAAAATAATTTTGCATTACTTGAATCATTTCATAAGATTTCTAATATCGATTTGCCTAATAATGAAACCTACGCTGAAATTCTAAAAATTCGAACTGTACTTAACAATAACGAAGAATTAATTTTAAAGTTAAAAAGACGAAGTGTTTTAACTTTTCCTGAACAAAATTTAGATACGCTTTTTTTCCAAGAACCACTTATTAAAAATATTTTAAAAAACTATCTTCTACTTTCTGAACTTATTGAAAGTTTAAATATTGTATATAGTTTTTCACCAGAAAATTTAAATTCTAAAATCACAAACCAAATTAAGGAATATCTCCATTTTTATGTAATCAATGTAGACATTTTAATTAGCTATTTTGTAAATCTTAATAGACAAGAAGATATTGAAGTTTTATGGAATAGTTTTTTTAAGCCCATTCGTGATAATGTTTTAATAAACAACGATTATGAATTTTTTGGAAATCGCTTTGAGTCTTTCAATTTTGACTGGAATGATTTTCACCATAAATCATCGCTTGATAAAAGTATCCACCAAGATATGTTAGATAGAATTCATTCGGAATGGAATCAAATACTACGAGAAATATTTTGAGAGCATAAATTTATTACGCTCTCAAAACTTTTAAATTAGATTCTTGCTGATCTTGTGTTTTTTACAATTGTTTTCTTTCTACGTTTGTCAGCGGCTGCTAGTTTTTCTTTGTTTCTAACAGAAGGTTTTTTGTATTCTTGACGTTTACGGTATTCTCTAACAACACCGAAAGTTTCGCACAACCGTTTAAATTTCTTTAAAGATTTTTCGACGCCTAAACGTTCATCCACTTTTACTGCAATAGTCTGTTTAGTCATTTAAAATCACCTCCTTCTTTGTAAAGATGAAGAACCTTATTGGATATCAATAATTTAGTCAAACACTTTAACCATTGAGGCGGAAATTATTGCACCTACCTTCAGTTCCGTCTAAGCGTGATATCATTGACACATAGTGACTTATTATAAAAAAAGGACTTTTTCATGAAAAGAATGGTGATTTCAGTTCTCTTTCTAGTGCCGACTCTGGGTTGGTCAATGCTTCGACCACTCTTAGTTAATAACCTCAACGCCAGTTATGAAAATGCTAATGGTTCTGCTAACATTGCCGTTTTAAGCTACTACAGCCACTCTCGTGGAGGACAAACCACCGAACGCGATGTTCGTATCGATATAGAAAAACATGAAAATGAGCTAATTGTGATTAAAGATGGTGTAGAGACACGTCTCACCAACCTTCCTTCTATTATCAACACTCTCACTGATTTTAGAGCAGTAGGAACTACTATTGATTTAAAAGAGCGCAGTCTCAATGTGAACTCTAGATCACTCTATTTAAAATCACAAACCGATGAGTACACGCTGAATAATTTCAGTGGAGATTGTAAAGCACCAAACGATATTCCAGGTGAAAGAGAATTAGTGCAAATTCTAGATTTGTGCACGATAAATACAGCTGCAAAAGCAACTGACCTCACTCTACCTCCAAATATTTTACAAGGTTATCTACAAATTTTTGAAAATGGATATGAAAATGGTGGGCCAGAAAAATTAACTAACTTAAGATTAAAAGTAGTAAATCACCAATTTACACTAGAAGGTAATGCTAAGCGAGTAATCACCATTGGACTTAAATTTACTGGACGAGCTGAAGTACTTTCAGCGCAAAACCAATTAAAAGTTAATTTAAGCACAGCAACAGTTGGTGGAATCAACATTAAAGATAAACTTTTACGAGATCTCGCTGCTCAAAATAATCCTCGGGTTCATGTCGATGGTTCCAATATCACAATTGATTTGGTATCTTCCGCTCAACCGTATGAAGAGCAACAATCAAACCTCACTTTTTAGTCAACCAAGTAATACACTTTTAGATGGGCCAATTGCTAATAGTAATCGGCCCACTAAAATTGAAGAGCTCCTTTCCCAACGTGAATTTTTAACAAAACATCCCTATCTTTTAAAAAATAGACCAACCCAATCTTTAGTTTTCTATGGGCCACCAGGCTGTGGAAAATCAACAATTATATCAATATTAGCGAATACCCATTTTCCAGCCAAAAAAATAAAAGAGTTCAATGCGGTTATGGATGGTGTAAAAGAACTTAAAAGTTTAATTGAAAGTCATGTTGATTTTTTTCCAATAGTTCTCATTGTTGATGAGATACATAGATTAAATAAAGTAGCACAAGATGCTCTACTGCCCTATTTAGAAAAAGGACAAATATTATTACTCGGATCTACCACTGAAAATCCTAGGTCAGCTTTAACTAAACCAATTCTTTCTAGAATTATGCACTTTGAATTAAAGTATCCAAGTTCAGCTAGCATTACAAAAATTTTAAAATATACTGCTGATAAAAAAAACAGTGATATTCCTGAATCCTATCTAGCAATTCTAGCTAGTTTCTGTCATGGAGATTTAAGACTTGCTATTAATTCACTTGAAAAAATTTTGCTCAATTATACTGTTAATGAATTAAATGAATCGATAGTTAAAGAGATCATTCTTACTAATTCTCGTGAATATGATTTAGATAGTGATCGGCATTATGATGTTATCTCAGCTTTTATTAAAAGTTTGCGTGGCAGTGATCCCGATGCTGCATTAGTTTGGTTATCCGTTATGATTGATGGCGGCGAAGATCCTCTTTTTATAGCAAGACGCCTAATTATTTTTGCCAGTGAAGATGTGGGTAACGCTGATCCAACTGCTTTAACATTAGCTATTTCAGCCTTCCAAGCCGTTCAATTAGTTGGACTACCAGAAGCACGAATTAGCTTAGGACAAATTACAACTTATTTAGCCTCTACCGTTAAAAGTAATGCTAGTTATAATGGAATTAACGAGGCTTTAGAATATGTAAAAGGTAGTTCAACTTTAGAAGTACCAGACCATTTAAAAAATTTTCCCAAAAACAGTGATTCAAAATATAAATACCCACACTCTTATCCCGACAATTTTGTCCATCAAAAATATACAGTAGATCCTTTACCTAAATTTTATAGACCAACCGAAAATGGGGTTGAAAAAAGATTAAGTGAGCGTCTCAAAAAACTCTGGAATTAAAACATCGTTTCAGGTTTCATATTCCTTAAGAAGTTATGAACCGCCTCTAAGAAGTTTCCACCCATTTCACCGTCAACTAATCTATGATCATATGTATGCGTTCCATACATCATACTTCTAATTGCGATTGCGTCGCCTTCAATTACGACCGCCCGTTTTTGAATTAAACCTGAAGCATAAATACCTAATTGTGGCTGAAGAATAATTGGAGTTGCCATTAAAGTTCCAAAACTTCCTACATTTGTGAAAGTAAAAGTTCCACCTTGAAGCTCATCCATAGTGAGTTTTCTATTTCTTGCTTTTTTAGCATACATATCAAGAGCTCGACAAAGACCTAACATATTTAATGTTCCTGCATTTTTAATAACCGGAACCACTAAGCCTTTACCTACAATATTAACTGCAACACCAATGTTAATATCTTTTTTCAAATAGATATTTTCGCCATCAAAAGATGCATTAACTTTTGGAAACTCTTTGAGAGCCATAATTAAAGCTTGAATGATGAATGGTGAATAAGTTAATTTGAATCCCTCTTGTTTGAAAAACTCATCTTTAAACGCTTCTCTAAATCGCACGAGATGAGACATATCCACTTCACCTATCGAATTTACATGTGGTGAAATACGTTTTGACTCAACCATGTTTTTAGAAATGGTTTTTCTCATATTATCAACGGGGATAACTTCAATACGATCAGAAGCCTCAAAACTCATTGGTGCAGGAGCTGGTGCGACTGGCGCTGACTGCATTTGAGGTGCACTTACTGAAGTTGGTCGTGACGGAGCTGGAGCTGCTTTACCACTCTCTAAATATTTTGTTAAATCATCGCGATTAACTCTGCCTGATAATCCGGTCCCTTTAATATTTTTTAACTCTTCAACCGAAACACCATGCTCTTTAGCCATTGCTTTCACTAATGGAGTATAAAATCTTTTTTCAGTTGATTCAGCCTGTGCCATAGGAGCAACTACCGGTCTTGGCGCCTCTTTTTTGGGAGTCTCTGCTACCGCTTTAGCTGGAGCACTAGATTCACCACCAATTTGTACACTTAAATCATCTTCAATTTCTGCTATTAAAACACCCACATCAACCGTAGCACCTTCATTAAAATAGAGTTTAAAAACACGTCCACTAACCGGAGAAGGAATTTCCGCTTCAACTTTATCGGTTGAAATCTCAAGCAGAATCTCATCCACCGCAACCGTATCACCTAATTTTTTATTCCACTTAGTGATGGTTCCGTTTGTAATCGACTCACCCATTTGCGGCATTATCACTTTTGTACGTGCCATATTTTAGACTCCCTATTTATTTAAAAATTTAAAGCTCTATTTTTTGCTGCCAGAACTGCTTCACCTAACCACTCACCTAAAGTTGGATGCGGGTGAATTGTTCCAAAAATCTCTTCATCAATTCCTTCCATCGTTTTAAAAAGAGTATACTCATGAATAAGTTCAGTGGCAGATGTTCCCACAATGTGGGCACCTAACATCTCACCATACTCACCCATCAGAACTTTTACAAAGCCCTCTTTCTCATTACTCGCAACGGCCTTACCGTTCGCTACGAATGGTAATTTTCCAACGGTATATTTTATATTTTTTTCTTTAAGTGCTCGTTCGGTGTAACCAACCGAAGCTACTTGCGGCTGACAGTAAGTACAGCCTGGAATATTCATTTTATTAATTGCGTGTGGATGCTTTCCGCAAATATGTTCAGCCGCCACAATTCCTTCGTGAGAAGCTGCGTGCGCTAGTAACGGTGGACCACTGACGTCACCAATTGCATAGATACCTGGAACATTGGTCTGTCCATACTCATTAACTTTGATGAAACCTTTTTCAGTTTGCACACCAACGGCTTCTAAGCCAATGCCTTCAATATTTCCTACCATTCCAACGGCAAGCAGACAGAGATCAAAATCTAGCATCTCTTCTTTACCATTTTGAACCATCTTAATTTGCGCTTTATCACCTTTAGCTTGCACCGAAACTTTTTCAATTCCCAGTGACATTTTAATGCCATATTTTTTATAGGCTTTTTCTACTTCGATACTTGAATCTTCATCTTCAATTGGTAGTAGATGTTTTTGTAACTCAAATATATGAACGTCAACATTGAAAGCATTCCAAAAGTAGGCAAACTCAACACCGATCGCTCCAGCACCAATGATTCCCACTGATTTTGGCATCGTTTCGAGTTTTACTGCTTCCCAGGCTCCAATAATTTTTTTTCCATCATGTTGAAGCCCTGGAAACGTTTTATAGTGAGCACCAGTTGCGAGAATAATATTTTGCGCTTGAATTTTGGTACCGTTAACTGCAATAGTTTTAGCGTCGACTAGTTTGGCTTCACCACTAATCACTTCAATCTTATTTTTTTTCATTAAAAAGCCGACCCCTTTAGAGATACGACTTGAGATTTTTGTTGCGCGATTAACTGCCTTACCACCATCAAGACCTTTAAGCGCAAGATCGATTCCAAGTTCAGCACAATCATTTAATTCATGAACCATATGAGCCGATTTCAAAAGCGCTTTAGTAGGAATACAACCACGATTTAAGCAGACTCCACCGAGTTCACTCTTTTCAATAATTGCAACACTTTTACCTAGTTGAGCAGCTCTAATTGCTGCAATGTATCCACCGGGTCCCGCCCCCAAAACGACTACATCAAATTGACTCATGGTAAATTCTCCATTAATAGATTCAATCAATATATAAATTAAAGTATATTAGCTGCTTATTCAACAAGTTTACTAAAAGATTGGATGGTTCTTAATGCCACATTCACTTTCAAGGGATCTCACGCTGGCCCTCTGTTCAATTTTTCCAAGAGGGATAGTGGCGCTTGATTTTGAAACGACAGGAATCTCCCCCTTAGGAGATAAGATTATTGAAGTGGCTGCTGTTAAAATTAAACCTGATGCTCCGATTGAGATTTTTGAGTCGTTAGTTAATCCCCAAAAAAGAATTTCCGAGCAAAATTTTGCCATTCATAACATTTCTAATGAAATGATTGAACATGCTCCCCTCATTGGAGAGGTTCTACCTAAATTTACCCGATTTTTAGAATCATTACCGATTATTGCTCATAATGCAAAATTTGATATAGGCTTTCTGGTTATGGCCCTACATGATTTAAAAATGCCTTTTTCTCCTTCACAAATTTTTGATTCCTGTAAATTAGCTAGATATACGCACAAAGAGGCTACTAACCACAAATTAAAAACGTTAATTGAACATTTAAATTTGCCGGCAATTGAAAATCACCATCGAGCGCTAGATGACTCTTGGGCCTGCTTAAATATTTTTGCTCACGGGATACAAAAGCTTCAAGAGAGTGATGCTCTTTCTACATTAAAAGAGAAAGCCTATCTTTTTAGTATCGATGATTTTAGTCCGCAAAAAAGTTTTGATATTCCAGCACACTTAAAACCGCTATTACAGTTAATGCAAAAAGAGAATGGTGTAGCTTTAGGCCAAGGACCAGTGATTGAAATTATCTACAAAGGTGGAACAACTCCAGGTGGTCCTCGTAAAATTGTTCCTCTGAGTTTTTTACCTATGCCACTAGGTTCAGTACTCCAAGCTCACTGCTTAGAGAGTGATCAAATTAAAACCTATTCGCTTCGAAAAGTTAGATCTTATAAAGTTTTAGCTGAGACTCGAGAAGAGTATAATTAGTATTCAAAAAAGAAAAAGTAATTTTCATAATCATCTTTGGTTTTTTGATAGTAGCGTTCGGCGACTGCCATATCTTCAGTTGTTTTAATTTGATTAACATCTTCACTAAGCACAGATATTAATTCTAAAAATTCCTCTTTAGCTTTGCCTTCCATGCGACACTCTTGTGAAATATCACTCAAAATTTTATCCAGGTTTGTTCCCAATTTATTAAAATCAGAAACAGTTTTTTTAATATTTCCCCGTTTAAATGTAGCTAGTAATTTATAAACCGAATCCATTCCTTGTTTTTGCGGCGGATCCACTTTCCATTTTTCACCATGATTTAAGGTGAGTTCTAACCTCTTACTAGTAGATTTTTTCTGTTCAGAGTGGCCACAGCTATTGAGTACTATTAAAAGGATTATTTGGATTGCTATTAAGATTTGTGTAATTCTCATAAGATATACATTACTTGCCGCAAAACCAAATAACAATACCTATTTTCTCTGTTGACATTTCTATGTTGAAAAACGTAGCATCGCCACACTTATTTCCAAATGCGGGTTTAGCTCAGTTGGCTAGAGCGTCTGCTTGCCATGCAGAAGGTCGTGAGTTCAAGTCTCATAACCCGCTCCAATTTTTTAATGTTCGAAAGTGGTTCTTTCCAATGGTTCGGTTCTTTCCAATTCGGTTCTTTCCAATTCAGCGTGTGACACTACAACCTAACTCAACTAAATCAAACATTTAAAACTCTAGCTCGGTAATTAGGAAAACTCCTAAGTCCATAACTACGCTTTATTATTGACTTTGCTACGTTATTAAAGCCTTCCGTTCGTGCATTAGTAACTCTTCTTATAAAATAATTCAAGATCTCATTTTCCCATTTTAATAAAGTATTTTTAAAAGTTACTAGCTCACTATAAATAGTTCCCTCTAACGATTTAATTAAGTTTTTAAATGATTCCCTGGCCTTGTTTATGCCTCGACATTGGTAGAGTGTATGAAGTTTCTCTTTGGCATTATAAAGAGCTCTCATTTTGGGATAGGATTTTAGCCATCGTTCAATTTCAATTCTATCATGCCAATCAATAGATGCTCTTTTTTTTAGTAGAAGTTTGCGAAGAGGATGCTTTCTGTTTTTATCTGTTATTTCATATCGATGTTTATTGATGGCAGGATGTAAAAGTCTAACCACATGAAAGTGGTCAGCAACAATCATTGCCTGGGGAAAAATTTCTTTGATATAGCTCTTGTAAGTATTGGATAAATCCATAGTAACTAATTCCACTGAACTAGCACCTGCAATATGTTTAGTCATTAGCAATAGCCCTTTTTTATCACGAGAAGGTAATAGTTCGAAAGGGCGCTTTTTTGTATGATCAACAACGAGTGTGACAAAGTTTCTAATTCCAAGTTTTTTATTTTTACAAAAAGCATGTTCATCAATGCCAATCTGTTTAGGCCAAGGTTTATGCAAGCTATTTTTTAATTTTAAATTAAGTGCTCTGTAGTAATGGTGATAAATAGAAGCATTACCAATTTTAAAATGGGTAGAGACTTTTTTAAGATCAGCAAAGTGATCAGCTGCCCAGAGTATTTTTCGCCTAAAACGCTCAGTAAACTTTGCTCTAGGATCAATGCCTGGGATCGGAGGAGTAAAAGTTTTTTTACACTTAACACAGCGGTAGCGAGTAATGTTAATGTGTAAAAGACTGGAGGCACTCTCATGAGTTTGAATGATATCCTTAACCTTGCGCTTACTATTCTGGTGGACATGAAATTTTTTAGAATTACAGTTGGGGCAAAAGATTATCAAATCAATAGGTTTACAAACAAAAGACCTGCATCTAAGGGTAGTGGGATATTTTTCAAAAATAAGATTGGGAATTAATAAATGTTTTGATAAAGTTTCATTAGACATGGATTCTCCTTGGATAAAATTTAGTTGTGGTAAACTTTAATCGTATCAGAGTTGATTCCATGTCTGATTAAGAGAGTAGATTAGTTTGGATTTGCCGCGTTACACGCTTACTGGTGGAGAACCTTCAAATTGGCAGATCCCTAATAATCCTAAGTACCTAACAACACTACAGAGAGAAACCTAAATCTCTTTCTTCATTTCAAGAAATTTCGTAATTTTTCAGCCATCGCTTACCAAATGCTTACCAAGCGAGAGTTTTGAATAGTA
>JAXLVO010000008.1:0-82360 GCA_046328975.1 Bacteriovoracaceae bacterium
TTCCGTGCGATTTTAGTTCATTATTTCTAAAATCCTTCTCTTGCAACTTATAGTTCTGGATCATGGTACCCATGGCACCATCAAGAAATACAATGCGCGATTTAGCGAGTTCGTATAATGGATGTGATTTCATATAAGTGTCAACTTAACATAATAAATTTTATTTCTCAACACAAATGGCCGACAAAAATGGTTTAAAGATTTCACTTATATTGTCGATATATATTTTATGAGTAATCAAGCCAAATTAAAAAAAGTAATGGAAAAAATTGGAGAGGAGAACAAGGTTGACGGTGCTCCATTTTCTAATCTACTAACTATTGTAAAAGACATAGATAAAATCGCTATTTTGCTTAATATTTTGGACCAAAACACGCTCAAATCAATCTTTCAACATCTAAGTGATTATGACGTGGCCCAGCTTGTACAACGAATGCATCAAGTTAAAAGAACACCTATATCGGTAGTTAATAATGTTTTGAATGAAGTTTACGAAATATTATCTGAACAAAATGAATTTATTTTTACTGAATTTAAATCAAAAAACGTTTATGAGTCTCTTCTTGGAAAAGATCGTTTTAAGAATATTTATGGTGAAAACAAAAATCTGGATAAGGAGTTAAAATTAGAAGCACTTGATTTAGTCGATGATAAAATGCTTGCAAATTTTTTAACGAAAGAACATCCACAAACCATTGCCCTCATCATGGCATTTTTAAAAACACCCAGAATGAGTTCTGTACTTAAGCTTTTACCCGAAAAAGTACATCCTGAAATTGTAGAAAGAATTGCAAAACTTGATAGCGTTTCACCAACAGATATTCACAATCTTGATACTCTTTTAAAAAATGAATTTATGAAAATGGGGCTAATGTCATCCGCTAAATTAGGGGGAAACAAGGTTGCCGCTGAAATTATTAATGCTCTTGATCCTGAAATGTCTAAAAGAATTTTAAGTAGAATCAGTGAGAAAGATGAACAAAAATCAAATGAGATTTCCTTATTACTTTTTACCTTTGAAGATCTATTAAAAATACCTAAAAATGAGATAGCAATCATTTTAAAAGAAGTAGATCAGACCACTTTGTTGAAGTCACTTAAAATATCTTCTCCAGAGTTAGTTGCAAGATTTACAATAATTATGTCAAAAAACAAAAAAGAACTGTTTCTAGATGACTTAAAATCACTACCTCCAATGAAGAAATCGGAAGTGATTCAAGCTCAACAAAAAGTTATTGAACTTTGTAACAAGCTAAAAGAAAAAGGAAAATTAACACTATCATTTAACGGTGACGATGATTTAGTCTGCTAACTCTGCAGTATGAAGTGCTTCAATGGTTACGCCCGATCCCCAACTAAAAGGTCCTTCTGACTTATAAAGAAATGAATTCCAAACCGTTAAATTATCATTTTGACGATAAATTTCATATATCACACCATCTCTAAGTGCAATTTCTTGAAGTTTATTTAAGATTCTCTGGCCTTCATTTTTATCATTCATTAAATAAGAAATTTTTGCAGAATAAGCAATTAACCATGACCAATAAATTGCACCATGATAATTTCTTAACCCTACAAATTTCAAAAATGGACTTACCCAGTTACTTGGATAATTTGGATAAGTTGCAATTCCTGGTAAATCGACTTTATAACTCCACAAATTATGTTTTTTTAAACTTAAATATAATTCCCTAGTTTTTTCTTCGTCTTCAAACAAATTATTTTCAATTGCAATTAGATTACCTTCCAAAGAGTAGAGTTTTATACCAATTACTCCATTAAAAATCCCCACATTTTCATCATAAAAAGTATCAATTAATTTTTGTCTAAATAATTTATTTTCATTTGGATTTATACCAAAATAGCTAAACTGCTCTAAGTCTTTAGATACAATGTAATATAAAAGATTTGTATAAAAAGTAAATCCGGATCGATTAGCACTATCTTGCCAATCAGAAAATTTATCTTGTTCAATAAATCCATTTTTCATTTTAGGAATATAGAAATCGTAAATCTCTTTTAGGGCTTTTTGGTTGTCATACCACCATTTATAATCATTAGTAAATTTAACATAACTTAAAGCTGCATAAAGAAATAAAATGTTTGAATCAATTGCAGCACTTCCATACTGATCTGTGTATTCAGGTCTGAGTGGATCTCTTAGTGGGCTAATTAACTGCATCGGAATGCGACCAGCACTTGTCGTTGTAACAAAAACACGAATTTGCGCTGATATTGAATCAAGCGTCCTTGGAATTAAGCTATCCTGTTTTCTTTTTGATTTAATAAGTTTATTAAGTTGAGATTTAACCACATCAGCATTTCCTGAAAACAATAACCCTTTGGCTGCAAAACAGAAGTCTCTAGTCCAAAGAGAACTAAACTGTTTTTCACCTGCCATTAGATATCTGCCAGATTTAATATTTACGATATTTCTTTCTAGTGAAGATTTTGCTATATAATGTAACCAGGGGAATTTCTTATTTTCTGAAGAATAATACGGTTGTGCCAAAACTAAAGAAGTTACTACTTGTAACAGCATTATTATTAAAATATTTATCTTAAAATTAATCAATGTATTTCCAACTGTTAATTTGACATTAATTTAAAACTAATCGTCTTAGCATAATCTTTTCTTTAGTTCTTGTGGATTAAGATTATGTTAATGCCATAGAATCAAATCCGCAACAATTAGACTTGGAATTACCACAATTAAATAGTAAAGTATTACAAAATTCTCCTAATCTCTGAATTAGGATTATTAGAATAACTAATAAGAGGGAAATGATGAAATTATTAATAACTGGTATAAGTGGGTTTTTAGGCTTTAATTTATATTCTAATATGAGTAATAAGTTTGAAATTATTGGAACACATTCAAAAAATATTTTAAAAATTAAAAATTGGTGCTCAGTTAAATTAGATCTTACAAATGAAAGTGATATTCAAAAATTATTTAACCATTATAATCCTGATCTCGTAATTCATGCAGCTGCAATAACAAAACTAAATGATTGTGACCAAAATCCAACCCTCACCAATCAAGTCAATGTTAATTCAACTAAAATTTTAGCTAAACTATGTGGGTTAAATAATCGTCGCTTTATATTTATTTCTACAGATTTAGTTTTTGATGGCAAAAGCAGTGGACTATATTCTGAAACAGACGCAACTAATCCCATTAATTTATATGCTAAATCTAAAGTGACAAGTGAAAATTTTTTACTAAACATGCAAGATTTAGATTATACCATTATGCGCATGCCTTTAATGTTTGGTGATGGTGGGCCTTATGGAAAAAGTTCAAGTTATGACTTAATCGAAAAACTAAAAAAAGGGGAGAACTATTCATTATTTACTAATGAATTTAGAACCCCGTTGACTGGTCATGAAGCCGCTAAAGCAATTTCTTATTTACTAAATTGTCCAGAAAAAATTATTCATATTGGGGGACCTGAAAAAATTAATAGGTTTGATTTAGGAAAAATGATCTGTAATAAGTTTAATTTTAATATAAATTTATTAAAACCAACTAGTTATCATGGCACACCGTTAGCTCAAAGTAGACCCGAAAATACTAGCTTTAATATCAGCTTAGCACAAAAATATGATTATAACCCACCATCATTACTAGAACAACTAAACCATTTTTAAAAGCGTAACTTCAAAGACAATAGTTGAATTGGGAGGAACCTTTGAGTGTCCCTTTTCCCCATAGGCATGTTCTGGTGAAATTTTAAATCGCCTAACCTCTCCAACTTTCATTCCAATCATTCCATGTTCCCATCCCGGAATGACTTGATGTCTTCCCATAGTAAAAGTAAATACTTCACCTTTTTCGTAGGAAGAATCAACCTCAGTACCATCAGTTAAAAAAGCCCGGTAGTCCACTGAAACTTTTTTTCCAGCGACTGCACCGGGACCATTTCCTTCTTTTAGTTTATCTACCAATATTCCCTCTTTTACTTTTTGTGATTCTAGAGATTTTGCTGTAAAAACTGAATTTCTAACATTATTAGCACTCTTTTTATGATTTTTACGCATAAACTCTCGTATGGTAAAAATTAAAACAACCAGAGTTAAACCAATTAATAAAAGTGAATAGATTTCCATCTTAACTATTTATTAATCTTCACTTGTAAAATGGGTGCTGAATCGCCTTCTGTTGTATATATGAACTCATTTTCATTATAGTAAGTTAAAGATTCTTCTTGTCCCAAATAGTCTACTGGAATAACTTTATAATGATCATAAACATCATTCACGTTTAGATAATTAAACTTTGATAAATCAACTGAAAACTCCCAAACTGTTCTACTTTGGTCAGTAAGTAATAAGAATTTTTCACCACTTGGAGAAAAAGCCATATCTGTCGTATGAGTATAATCAATTTTAGTAGAACTTTCTAATGTTGTATAACTTACTTCCCCTACAAGTTTAGCGACCGTAGAAACATTACTTTTTCCTGAAAAAACTGATTTACTTATTTTATATAAAAACGTTGAGTGTCCTGAGTAGTTTTTGGTAGCAATATAAATATCACCAGTAATCGGATGTACTGCTAAAGACTCGGCGTTTGGAGTTAATCCTTTTTCATAGGTAAAAGTAATATCAGTTTTAAGCGATGCTGATTTATTAAAAGTATTTAATTCTTTAATAATATAAACATGGTGAGTGGAGTTATCTTCACTGTTATCACCAATATCACCAATATAAATACACTTGTCCTGATCGCAAGGAGCATAACTTAATCCCTCAAAATCAACATTTTTAGCATTATTAATTTTAACTTTTTCAATCAAGTTACCCTTCATATCAGTAACAAAAAAATAGTTCCCATTACCAGAATCATTAATCATATACATTCTCTCATAGGTTTTTGAATAAACCATACCTGAGTTTTCAGTAACGCCTGAAGGATTATAACCAATTCTTTTTCCAAATTTATAACCGCCAGGATTTGATGGCTCTTCAGGTTGAGGCTGTGGTGTAGGCTTGGGCTTATTTGTAGATCCCATAGAGTATACATTGGAGAAAATGTTCATCGTAAAAATTGAAAAAATAGCAAGTTTAATTAAGCGTCTTTTCATAAATCCATCCTTTGATAAGAAAACTTAGTTTTCTGTGATGAATTCGAATCGTGATATTTCTATTTTTTATTTAGTATATTTTGTCTGACCAATATTCACTGTCTAAAAATTAGACACTCAAACCCCATGTGTTTTTATCAACTTAGCTAATTATTATTGGCATTTGCTTTGCAGCTTTTATCAATGAAATCTATTAATTAGCACTAGGAGTTTTACGTGAAAAAGTTAACTGCTTTAACCATTATGCTAAGTTATTTTATACTACAACCACTCCAAGCAGATGGTGACAAATTGGCCGATAAACGCGTTTATGGCCCTGGAATTTCTGCTGGATATTCTGAGCAGATGGTGGGTGAACATAAAGAAAGTACTAGTTATGAAATTTTACCATTACCAATTCTCGATGCCGAAGCTGGACTTAATATAAATAAATTCGTATCTGTTATGACTCGAGTTAGTGGTGGATTTAGTCTAGTAAATCAAAAAAATGAAGTCTTTATTGAATTATTACCAATGGTAAATGTTAAACCAACCAAAGAGACCACCATTGGTGTTGGTGTAAAACTTAAACACGCTGATGGTAGATATTTAATTGGAAACTATACCTATAATAATGCTGCACTTTATGCTGAATTTAGAACGAATATGTCTAAACGGTTTAATATTGATGGTTATGTTGGTGTTTCAAAAAATATTGGTGAAGAAGGATATGGTATTAAATTTGGAGTTATGAAAAATTTTTCTAAAGAACAGTAATATATTTTGGAGTAACTTATGAAACATTTAATTCTTTTAGTGGTTTTAGGAATTGTATCTAGCAAAATTGCTTTTGCAAAAAATAATACAACAACTAAACCCACAATAAAATTACCTGCACAGCTCGCTGAGTCTGATGAAGCCAAACAAAAACGGGAAGATCAAGAAAATATTATTTCAGGAGGTGCCGGTGCCTCTTTAAGTACAGGAGTTCATAAACTTGACGAAAAGACCGAAATTTCATCTCGCTATGGTTCATTCACAATGCCAGTTATCGATGCTGAGTTTAACGTAAATTTTAACAAAATTGTAAGTTTTGTTATAAGAGGTAGCGCTGGAACTGGAATCAATCAAAGTAATCAAAGCGAAATATTTGCTGAGCTGACTCCAATGGTATCTGTTCAACCATTCGACTTTCTAAGAGTTGGTGCTGGAATAAAATTCAAAACAGGAGAAAGTCCATCTAATTATACATATAGGTCTAAAGCCATTTATGGTGAATTAAGAACAGAACTTTCAAAAAGTACAAAGCTTGATGGATACGTTGGTGTGGCCAAAAATATTGATGACCCAGGATATGGTGTCAAAATCGGTGTAATCAAAAACTTTGGTAGAAACTACTAAGCAATTGTTACATCTTTACACAAGTAAACATCTTGAATGGCATTTAAAATCTTAATTCCATCCTTGATTGGTCTTTGAAACGCTTTACGGCCAGAAATTAATCCCATACCACCAGCACGTTTATTGATAACAGCTGTTTTAACCGCTTCGCTTAAATCATTATTTCCTGAAGCTCCACCCGAGTTAATTAAACCAACTCTACCAAGGTAGTTATTAATAACTTGATATCTAGTTAAATCAATTGGGTGATCTGTAGTTAGTTCAGTATAAACTTTTGCGTGAGTCTTGGAATATTTTAAGGCATTAAATCCACCATTGTTTTCAGGAAGTTTTTGCTTAATAATATCAGCGCCAATCGTAACGCCTAAATGGTTTGCTTGACCTGTTAAATCTGCTGACACATGATAATCTTTATCTGTTTTAAAAGCGTTATTACGAGTATAGCACCATAAAATGGTTGCTAAACCTAAACTATGTGCTTCTTCAAATGCTTTACTTACTTCAACAATTTGACGTGTACTTTCTAGGAGAGCCAAAATAAATAGTAGCACCAATACCAACTGCACCCATATCATAGGCTTGTCTAACAGAAGCAAACATAACTTGGTCAAATTTATTTGGATAGGTTAGTAATTCATTGTGATTAATTTTTAAAATAAACGGAATTTTGTGAGCATATTTTCTTGCAGTCATTGAAAGGACACCAAGAGTAGACGCTACCGCATTACAGCCACCTTCAATGGCAAGCTTTACAATATTTTCAGGATCAAAGTAATCGGGATTTGGAGCAAATGATGCCCTCCTGAGTGCTCAATACCTTGATCAACTGGAAGAATAGAAACGAAGCCCGTGTTAGCTAACCTTCCTGTATTAAAAATTTTTTCAAGTGATCCCAAAACTCTATTGTTACGATCAGAATTATAAAATGTTTTTTCCATATAGCCTGGACCAGGTAAAGTTAAGTGGTCGGCTGAATATTTTGCCTTATGCTTTAATAATGATTGTGCTTCGTCACCTAAATACTCTGTGATTTGTTGGATTGTACTGCTCATATTTTTTTCCTTAAGTTTTTTAATTTAGTTATTATTAACAAAAATTCATAAGTAGAAAAGAGATAATTCAAAAGACTCGGCGCAGTGTTTTGGTTTTAATAATTTTCATGTACCATTTTAGACGTGTCTAGTTATCCATAAATCTTGAGGGACTAAAAATGAAAATGTTTAAATTATTAACTCCAATTTTTCTTTTAACTTTAAGCCCATTAACTTTTTCAAATGGCATGGGCGTTAAGCCACCCACTCGCTCCCTACGCAAAAATTGTTACTGCTGAGTTTGCTGGAAATTTAAGCAATGGCAGCGGTATTGGAGGTCAAGCCAGATTCTCTTACAAACTAAACCCAGAATTAACAACTGACGGTGGATTTGGTATCAGCACTGGTGATAGATCAAATACTGTTTTTGCCCCTAGAATCAGAAATTTTCCCGATTTTGATCAACAACCTAGATTCGCTATTCGTGGTTCTATTGAAAATGGCGCTGGTTTAAAAAGTAGAAAAACAACTTTAAGTTTAGCTCCAAAAGCATCTAAGGGTTTTACTGTTAATGAAAAAGAGATCTATCCTTATGTTGCTATTCCAACCGGAATTATCCTGGACCATAGCACTAATAAGTATCAACCTTATGCCAACTTAAGTCTTGGTGCTACTGCCAATATTCCAATGGAAGGGTACGAAAAACTTATTGCAAGCACTGAACTAAATTTAAGTATGGTTCACAATTATAGCTCTATCTTCGTAGGACTCTCATATCCAATTCAATAATCAAAAAATAAAATTAATTTTTTCTGATTTCGATGGAACTCTGACGGATGGATCTTATATAACCTCAAAGCTTTTTGAGGTTATTAAACTCTGTGAAAAAAATAGACTGCCATTAATAATTGTCTCTGGGAGATCACTTTCCTGGGGACACTTTTTTTTAAGTCATCTCCCCTTATCAATGGTTGTGATGGAAGGTGGTGGTATCGTTGTTCACAAAAATCAAAATAACCAATTTGATGAGTACCCACTATTAACTTTGGTTGAAATTGATAGATTGAAAGAGATTACGCTTAAACTTAAAACGCATTTTAAAAATGTACCTCTAAGTAAAGACTCTTATGGACGTTTAACTGATCAAGCGATTGAACTTGATTTGATTAATAAAAACCCTACCTTAAAAAAAGAGATCCTTGATTTTTTTCAAAAAGAGAAAGTGAACTATTCAGCATCTAACGTTCATATTAATTTTTGGATTGGAACAGTTTCAAAAGCCAAAGGTGTTGAATTTGTTTTAAGCAATTTCTATAAAAATATTCTAACCAAAGAGTGCCTTTTCTTTGGTGATGCTCCTAATGATGAGTCTATGTTTAACTATTTTGAAAACTCTGTTGGTGTAAGTAACATTGAACCATTCTTAAAAAATATTAAAACCAAACCTAAAATAATACTAGAAGGTGAAAATAATCAAGGTATAAATGGAGTATTGTCATTTCTAGAAAAAAGCTGCAAATGATAGACTCCACTCACGAAGCAAATAGTAATTTCTTAAAATTCCAAAAATAAATCTCTTTTTAAATTGAACTTGTGCTCCGAAAAACTCTTCCTCCTTCAAAGCTCCTCTCACAAAAACTCGCTGACTAAAAATAAACCTTTCACGAAAAGAGTACTCAAATCTTTTTCCATAAGTTAGCATGTAATCTTTAACAAAAATAGTTCCATTAAAAATCTCAATTTTTGAAGCTGGAACGTCACTGTTGGGATGATTATAAATATGATTATAATCAAATGAAAAAAATGGCAATTTTAAACCTGTAGAAAATGCTGTCGTATTATAACTATAACTTTTTCCTAAAGCATTGTTACGATAATCATCACCATAATAACTAGCTCCAAAATTAAGTGGCCCCATTTCAAAACTAAGACCTGCTCCTCCTTTTACTCTATTAGTTGCTTTGTTATATTTTCCAATTAAACCCACCGAACTTTTGAAAATCCCTGTATTTTTTTTACCCAGAGGATTAAATCCCGCCACTAAATTATATTTAAGTGAATCATATTTCTCAAAAGCTTTAATTCTTTTTTCGTAATTTTATTCATCTTCGATTGCTAAATTTCCATAGAAGGTATTTTCTGGATTTGCTGTGGCCAATCCAGCTCCAACAACTCCATTACCTGAAGCCAAACTAAAATCAAAATCACCTTTAAACTCAACCGTCTCAACGCCTAATCCGTCTATGTTAGCTACTGATGACGGATTAAAACTGACAGCACTGGCAGTTGATGGCAACGAGGCACCAGCCGATCTATCATTATTGGAAAATGTAGAACAATAGGACTCATACAAGTATCTACACGGATCATATTTTGAAAATCCGTTGATCGAGTAAAAAATTAGAACCAAAATGGTGAGAATTCTCATCATCACATTTTAACACCCTCTATTACTCAAGTGTACCAGAGCAAAGATTACCTAAGCATTAAAGTAAGCTTTTATTTTTTCATGCATTAAGTGGTTGATTTCCACTATATCAAGATTGAGTTTGTTTACTAGCCATTCTTCTAAATCGCTAGGAATTTTAGACATAAAAGAAGATGGTGTATCCTCTAAATATTTATCGGGAAAGTTAATTGCAACAGCATGAAGTGCATGTCTAGCTATCTCCATTAATTCATGATCATAATCTGTAGCTAAATTGTCTTTAAAACGACTAAAGAGATCTGCTCCTCCAATATATAGCTTATCCCCAAGAAGAGGAAACCCATTAGCTAATGCATGTACTCTGATCTGATGCTGTCTACCCGTTTTAGGACAAGCCAGACCCACAATATATTTTTCATTTTCATACAATAGATTGAACTCTGTTTGAGCCTTTTTTCCTTCCTGCGAATTTTGATCATGATATGATGAAATTAATTTTTGCAATCCAGGAGCATCATCATTTCTTCTAATTCTCTCATTAGCAATAAATGGAAATGTCGGATTTTTATACTGCTCATTTTTAACCCCAATAAAAAAATAGACCTTTCTTACTAGTCTTGCTTCAAAATAGTTAGTTAAAATACTCGCGACCTTTACTGATTTAGCCAGAATTAAAATACCCGAAGTCTCTCGATCAATTCTATGAACACTGTGAACATTTTTTTTAAGAAAATCAGCCAAATAAACTGTCACACAATTAAAAAGATGGCGTCCGGTTGGGTGAGTTGCCATGTAGGGTGGTTTATCCACAACGGCTACATGCTCATTATTAAACAGCACCTCTGGATACTGACTCACATTGAAAGTATCACCTCTCCAATAAATAACTTCATCATCCACATTCTTAACTTCCATTTTGACCACTTCACCATAATGAACTTTCACGCTGGATTTTAGGGTAACTGGACGATTAACAATAATGATTTCACCGGAAGCAATTTTCTTTTTAATATATTGACGGGATATAGTTCCAAAGTGGTCAACCATAAATTGATCCAGTCGAACTCCTTCATGCCGATCTTGAACCGTGATGGTTACTACAAATCTATCTTTGAAATACTGCCTAGAAACTTGTGTCATCTAAATACACGAAAAACTTAGAGTTGCCCCGGTTTTCCCAGGACACCCCACGGGAATTCCCATATATTCACTACAATAGTCAGCATCTGAAGCAAAATCAATTGAAATTGATTCTGCATAAAAGCCTTTATCTTGTTGATCACAAATATTTTTACCCACCAACTTTGAAAATTTAATAGTTTGTGATTTTGCACTTGATAAAAAACTATAGTGTTTATTAATACATATCAATTTTCCATTTGATATATCTTCATTGAATTCACAGGTTACTGAACTTTTAACTCCATTTAATAATATTTGGGCTAATTCACATTTTGGAATCAGTGCCAACATTTTGACTGAATTTTTTAAATATTTTAAATTAATATCAGTATTTTTTTTGGCTTGATAGTTTTTTAAATTCAAATTAACTCGATCCTCTAATTGTGTTAAACGTAATGATGCTTTATATGTACTTCTCATAAACCATGCGTCCGTTATCTCTACATCATAACCTTTTGTTGTAAATTCCTTAATTAGATCCACTTCATTATAATAACCTGCAATTTTAGTATCTATTAATAAAGAACACTCTTTATTAGCAAATAGGTTTCCTAAAGTTATTAAAAATAAAAATATAGATGTTGATAAGTATTTCATATAAACTCCCCTTGAAAAATAAAGTATCTATGCATATCAAGGTTTAATAATGAATTAAACAATATCTGTAAGAGTTACAGTTGAATAAGAAACAAAATTAATTGATCCTATCAGCACCACAATCACAAGTCTTAAGTTTCATCTTTTCAAGGGCCGCATCAATAGTCTTTTTAGCAAATAGTTCATCTGAAATTTTTGAATTAAGAATACAAATAAAAAG
Organism: Bacteriovoracaceae bacterium; assembly: GCA_046328975.1. GTDB lineage: Bacteria > Bdellovibrionota > Bacteriovoracia > Bacteriovoracales > Bacteriovoracaceae > JAXLVO01. The sequence continues at coordinate 11,929 of JAXLVO010000008.1, forward strand.
TAATGGATTTGAAAAATGGTCGGGGCGACTGGATTCGAACCAGCGACCACCTGGTCCCAAACCAGATACGCTACCAGACTGCGCTACGCCCCGAAAAACCATGTTTTCTGCTTAAGAATAGTGAAATTAGTGTAAATTCTCCGTATTGGCAATTTCTTTTAGACTCTTTCCTGAAAAAATTTTTCCATCAATCGACACGCTTTCGCTCTGTGTGAATTTTTAGCTTTGAAATCTGGGTCTTCAGCAAAGCTCTTAGCATTTTCCCCAATGAACTCGTTGGGTACAAACACCGGGTCATAGCCAAATCCATGCTCACCTTTAATCTCATGACTAATATATCCATCCATCTTTCCCTCAAAAAAGTAGTTTTCATTTGGAGCTAAATAGACGCACAAAACACAATAAAAAGTAGCTTTGCGTTTCTCAAGTGTCGGAAATTTTTTCATTTTTTCCAATAATAATTCAACTCTTTGCCGGTCAGTTAATTTTTCTCCACCAAATCTTGCTGATCTAACGCCAAGTTCATCAGGAAGTGCCGCAACCACAAGCCCTGAATCATCACTTAGAACGGGTGTCTTTAATTCATTATAAAACTGTTCTGCTTTTAAAAAAGCATTTTCAAAAAAAGTAGTTCCGGTCTCGTCGACATTAATTTTTTTAAGTGATGGTGAAATAGTAAAATATTTTTGATTTAAGAGTTCATTAAACTCTTGAGCCTTATGTTGATTGTTACTTGCTAAAACTAATTTCATGAAATTTTAAACTATTCCAATAGATTTTAAGGCGCTATTTTGAGCATTAATAACCTCTTTCATGGCCAATTTTGAACATTTAATTAAACCACTTAATTCCTCTTCGCTAAATGCTTCACCTTCAGCCGTTCCTTGGACTTCTACAAACTTTCCCTTACCAGTCATAACAATATTCATATCTGTTTCACAGCTTGAGTCTTCTTCGTAATTTAAATCCGCAATAATTTTCCCTTCTTTAGAAATTCCAATGCTAATTGCAGCCACACTATCTTTAAGTGGATTGCTTTTAATTTTTCCACTTTTCAACATTTTTTCTACGGCAATTCTTAAAGCTACATAAGCACCTGTAATAGAGGCTGTTCTTGTACCTCCATCAGCCACAAGTACATCGCAATCAATATTAACGGTATTTTCACCAAGTAATGATAAATCAGTTATAGCTCTTAAACTTCTACCAATTAATCTTTGAATCTCCTGTGAGCGTCCCGATGGTCCTGTTTTATCTCTTTTGATTCTAGTTTGAGATGAGCCTGGCAACATGGAATATTCTGCTGTTAACCACCCTTGATTTTTACCCTTTAAAAAAGGAGGAACACTGTTTTCAAGCATTACTGTCACATGCACTTTAGTTTTCCCAAACTCTACAATAACACTACCATCAGCATAGGGATTGATATTGGGAGTTATTACAATTTGACGAGGAGTACTTCTTTGAATAGATTCCATAGTTATTAATCTCAATTTTTAATGTTAAGGATTTTTATTAAAACCATACATTTAATGGAATGTCACTCCACCCAAGATTATATTAAAAAATATATAAACCCAGAAAAATATAGTGAAATCATAGTCAGTGCATCAAATCAGCTCGCAGGCGTAGGCCGTACTGGTAACGAGTGGCATTATTACAAAAATGCCATAGCCTTTTCATTCACCTTAATGCCTTTACTTGAAGAACCAACTTTAACATCAATGGAAATAGGCGTTTTACTAGTTAAATTTTTTCAAACAAAATTTAATATATCTCTCTATCTAAAGTGGCCAAACGACCTTTTAACTAGAAATGTAGAAAAATGTGGCGGCATACTTATTCATGCTATCAATTCTTCCACATTAGTTGTTGGCATAGGTATCAATATTAATTTAACACCAGAGGAAAGCAAATATAGTAAATTTGGTTTTATAGAACTATATAACCTAGATCCTAATTACAAAGAATCTCTACCAATTGAAATTTATAATTATGTTTTAAGTAATCGCTTAAGCATAAATGAAATTAAAAAGATGTGGAAAGAATATTGTATACACTTAGATCGCATTGTGAAAATTGTTGATAGAAATACAACTCACATTGGAAAATTTATTGGCCTTGATGATAGAGGTGAAGCACTTCTTGAAGTTAAAAAAAATGGGACAATTGAAATAGAAAGAATTCTAAATGGATCACTTTTTATTGATGCTTAAATTATTTTTGATTTAAGACTGAACTTGCAATTTTTTCAAGCTCTACCTTAATAAGGTTTTCAGCAAGATCTGGTATTATTTCCCAAGCAACTTTATCAATACGTTTTTCGAAATATTCTTTAATTAATTTTTCTAAAATTGGCTCAATTTTTCTCTGAAGTTCTTTTTCAAAGTTCTCATCTATCTTAAACTCATTTATAACTTCTTGTTTAACATGTTTTTCAAGTGTTGGTTCTTCAACAATAATTTTTTTATTTTTTAGAGCATCACCCACTGCGCTTTCAATTTTAGCGTATGCATTTTCGTCGCTATCAACAGACCAAAAATCATTTACAGAAACATCCTCTTCAATAACTTTTTCTATTTTTTTAACACGTTTACTATCTTCTTCTTTTACAATTTTGGGAGCAATTTTTTCGTCCCATTTAACATCGTCTTCTTCTTCAATATCTAAATTAAGTGCATCTAAAGAGACAAAGCTTGGCTTTTTATTTTGCTTTGGAACAGAAATCTCTACCGATTCTACGTTTGGAAAATCTATTACCGGAGGAAGTTCAAAAATATCATCACTCTCATTTTCTGTAGCTAAAATTTTTGGAGGTAATTCAATTTCCCAATCTTTAAGTTCATTTGTAAAAGCACTCTTATTATCAACATCCAGATTGGGAACTTTTGGTTTCGGTGTACTGATTCTACTCTTGTTATCTACTACCCAAAGTTCTGATTCATCATCACTTTCATATACAGGTTCAAGCTTATGCATTTTTTTGTCATTAACAGATTTTGTTACTTTTGACTTTTTGGCTTCAAGTATTTCATTAATTAATTTTGTAAATTTTCCACTTTCAAATGGTTTTACAATTTTCTTTTCAACTCCAATTTCTTTTAGTTGTTTATCATCAATATTATCAAAGGCTCCGTACATCATTAGGATGTCGCAATCAGGGCTTGCCTTTTTTATGTTTCTGGCCAGATCGTAGCCAGAAATAACTTCACTTAGTGCAAAATCTAAAAGTACAATATCAATAGACTGAGACTTGAGCGTCTCCATTAATTGTTTTTCCGTCAAACTTTCCAAAACCTCATAATCTTGATCGCTCAAAGTGATTTTGATTACTTTTTGAATAGTTAAACTATCATCGGCTACTAAAATTTTGCTAAATTCATTAGACATACTAAGATTTTGAAATGAATTGGATCAATTAGCAATATTAAAATTCAAGTATTAACATGGTTTGATTATCAAGATTTCCCCTTAAATTATTAAGATCAAAAACCTGTTTGATTTTTTCAGCTAAACTATTTTGTGTTTTATCAAAAATATACTTAAATTCTTGCTCAAGAGCTCTTCCATATGCTCCGTCAGTTGCAAATATAACTAAATCATTATGATTTAATTTTATTTCTCTTGTTTGAATATAAATGTCATCAAACAGACCAAATGCGCTTAATGGTGCTGTTTTAAAATTTAAATCAAAATCATCTTTACTTAAAAAACGCATACTATCTTCAATTAAGACTTTATTAAACTGACCTTTTCGGTATAAATATGCTGCGCAATTGCCAGTGGATGCAATCGTTAATAAATCTTCTGATTGTGAAATCATAACCGCAGATGCTCCTGCTCTTTTGTTCATCTCTATTTTTGCATTATTTTTACAAACCAAACGGTGCGCATGATACATTGCATTCAAAAGTGCGTTTCCTTCTAAAACATATTTATTACTGTAATAGAAAGGCATAGTAGAATCTGGGTCTTGAGAAATTTTTGTGTAAAAACTTTTAACATAATCCTTTATCTCTTGTACGACCTTGTCTCCAATACCGGATCCACCAAATCCATCCAAAATCATATATAATTGATTAATTACATCTACTTCATAAAGATCTTCATTAACTTGAAGATATGGTCCTTTATTGGTTTCAGCGGCAAAGCTTTTTAATTTCAAGTTTTAATCCTTTATTGTAAATAATCTCTAAGCTTATCAGTAGCTTTTTTATAATAATCACTATCGTTGGGAGAAATCTGTTGTACCTCTTGTAATTTTTCTTTTGCATCATCAAATAAACTTAATGATTCTGATACAATTGCCTCGCGATAAACTTTTCGAGCGCGCAGTTCTAAGACATCTTTAATGCTATTTATTTCATCTAGTGATTCTCGATTACCTGGTTGAATTTTTAAAATCTCTTGATAGGCTTGGTAAGCTCCTTTGAAATCTTGTCCTTCTTTTAATGAACGAGCCTTTTCTAATATCGGATCAACGGTTGCTTTTAAATTAGCTCTAGACTCTTCAACCATTTTCGTGGCTTCTTTAATTAAATCTTCGTCTAAATTTTTCTCTTTTAAATATAGCTCGAGTGCAGACACTGCTTTAAACCACTCTTTTCTTAAAAATAGATTTTTACCTTCTTGCATTCCATCCACCATTTTCTTTCTAGCACTCTCTTTCTCTGCTTTTTCAAGCGCAATCTTATCTTGTTCTTTAACCCAAGCTTCTAATTCTAATTTTAATTGAGGAACATCAGCATTTTCTGGATCGAGTTGCATAATTTGTGAAAAGAGACCTTCTGCTACAATTTTTTCTCTGTTTTTAACGGCAACTTTAACTTTTTCTAGTAAACCTACAACCTTTTCTTGTCTTATTTTACGATCTATTTCCTCTTGTTTCTTTTTTTCCATTTCTTCTAATTTGGCCAAACCCTGTTTGGCTAAAATATAAATTTGTTTTGATTCTTTATAGTCCGGAGTAATGGCAAATACTTTATCGATTTCAAAAATAGTTTCAGCATATTTACCTTGATTGAATAATTTTTTTGCTAAAACATATGAAGATTCAACAAACTCTTTTTGTTCTTTAGTTAATTGCACGACTTTTGCTGGTGAACCCTCCACCGGAGGTGCTTTAGGTTGTTTTTCACCACTATCAACATTTAATCTATTTGATTTTTCGACTTTTGATTTATTTTCCGTAGGCTTTTTATTAGAAGTATCGTCTTCCGACAACAATGCCCATGCCCCGATAATAACTACTAATCCAATAATTAATTTTTTTCTTTTCTCTGGATCTTTCAAGGCATCTTTGGATAATAAAGAAGCAATTAATGATTTTTTACCAGCTGGTTTTGCATCTGTTTCGTCTCCACCGAAATTTCCACCACTTCCAGAATCAGCTGTAACTAAATTATCTTCACCTAAGTCTAACCCTTCTTCAATCTCTTCCTCAACTTCTTCAGTAACCTCAATTTCCTGATTTTGCTCAACCGGCATCAAGCTCTCTTCTTCATCTTTGAGCATTTCGGATTTAATTAAAAAAGTAAACTTGGTTGTACCAATTTGAAACTCATCTCCATGATTTAAATCGGCTTCATTAATTCTTTTACCATTAAGAATTGTTCCATTTGAGGAGTCAAGATCCATCAACTTACACGACAATGCCCCTTTTCTAAGTAGCGCATGACGACCAGAAACTTCTGTATCTCTAATAACAATTTGAGATCTGGTTGGATCCCTTCCAATATAAATCTCTGGTTGAGTTATTTTATAAATATCATATGGAGCATGCGGCCCTTCTAATTTTAATTCAAATTCCATAAACGAAGAAAATATACGCGTAGAGCTTTCATTCTCTCCATTATCTTCTCCAGAAGCTACTTCTTCAGCTGGCGTTTCTTCGCTTGGTGTTTCTACGTTTTCAACTTCGTTAGAACTAGAAAATCCATTCTCTTCAAGTGGTTGTTCAGGCTGATCAGCAGGTGACGCTACTTCTTCTGTTGTTTGTGCTTCTTCAGGCTTTTCAGACTCTTCTACTTTTGCTGCTGTTACTTCTGGTGTATTTATAGGTGCCGGCTTTGAGTTAATATTTTGTTCACTCTCAGATAACTCAACTGAAATAGAGAATGATCCAAGTACAATAGAATCTGAACTATTTAATACACATTTATTCTCAACCGGAGATCCGTTAACTAAAAGATTACCCAGAGGACTAATTTTTTCTAAAGTCCACCCATTATCTGTAAAAATTATTTTAGCATGTTGTCTCGAAATCTGCTTATCATCTAGGACCACATGGCAATCTTTAGATCTTCCAATGAAAATATTTATACCAGTGTCGACGTTTCCATTTTCATTATTTGAAAAGTCATAACTTTGTAACAAAAGACTGTTTTTATAAACACTTAATTTCACCCGGTGTTAATCCTAAAATTTTTTCCACATCCTGAATGTTTGCAATAGAATCTTTATATCTTTGATCATCAGGATAGTTTGCCAACAATCTAATATTAGCACAATAATGAACAAAAGAGTTTTTATATTGAAGTGCTTCTATATTTCTTTTGGCATTTATAAAGTTTTGTGAAATCTCTTCATCCAATGCCTGTTTTGTTTTATTTAAATAGAAGGAGGCTCTAGAATCGTTAGGATTTAGAATTAAAACCAAGTTAAATTCTCCAATTGCTCTATAATAATTACCTTCGCGTAACTCTCTAAGACCTCTATTTATAATTACACCTAGTTTTTTCTTAAGCTCTTTTTCTTCTTCTAGTTTTTTCTTTTGAAATGACCCAGCAAAATTGTCGGAAATATCTTTAAATTTATCTACACCATTATCTCTTTTTTTAGTAGATTTTTGTTGTTCAGTATCACCACCCAAGAAAACATAAAGAATTGCTAATACAGCAACCGCAATGATAATTAATTGTTTTTTATTTTTTCCTTTTAAATTTTCTGCTTCCTCTGGAAGTGTCGGTTCACTGTTAAAATCAAATTTGACCGGCTTTGTATTTTGCTTAGTATCTAACTCTTCTTTGATATCAACTTTGTTGAACTTTAAAACAGTTTGACCAATTAAAACCCTGTCATTTTCTTTTAAAACATGTTGGCTTATTTTTAAATCATTAACCATGACACCATTTTGCGATTTAAGATCAGTTACAACTAAATTACCACCAGATTTTACAAATTCAGCATGTTCTCTTGATGCTTTTGTATCTTGAATTTGTATTTCAACCTTATCGCCTCTTCCTACAACAGCTCTATTTCCAGTTATAAAATAAGAGTCTCCTTTATTCTTTCCGTTTAAAGCTATTAGCCTAAAATAACTTCCAGTTTTTTTAGGCAGATCTAAATCTTTTAAAACTAATACACCTTTATCCATATGTTTCTCACATGTCTAATACAAAAGTTACATAAAATGCTTTAGCATAGTTATCTTTACCAATAAGTGACGTTATAAAAATTTTGTAGTTTTTTCCTGAAATTTCAAAAACACCATCATAAGACATTCCACTTGCATTTGCTGATTGATCGCAAAGATCAATAATGGTGGCTGATAATCCCTGATTTTTACAAACATCTAGTAGTGGTTGATCAAGTGATAAACTTGCTCTAATTCCTGTTAATTCTTCTGCTGTAGGATTAATTCCTTTAATTACTTTTTCTGAGTTTAAAACCATTGTGGGTCCAGTTGTTCCTTTTAAAAACTCCAGTAATCTTGTCACATATGGACCATCCTCTTCAGCATTCATGGCGTCTCCACCACCTTCACCTTGAAGTTCTCGTAGACGCTGAAAGACTCCATTTAAAGTATTTATCAAAGGTTTAATTTCACCCATTAAAAATTTTGGTTTTAATTCTTTAATATTCCCTTTTAAAAATTGTTCAACTTGAAAAATTAATTCTTCTAATGGTCTTACTGTTAAAAAATAGACAATTCCAAAAAAAACTATCGCGACCAAAGCGCTAGTAATTAAAGCTTCTAAAAATGCTCTTGAATTTTGAGCTCCCTCTAGAACTAGAGCTTTAGGTGAAAAACGAATTGCGATAATACCCACTGTCTCTTCTGCACCTAAATTATGATTATAGGCTCTAATCGCTTTTGCTATTCCAATTTCGCCACCACTAAGTGAATCTTTTAAAACAATATCCCCGCCATCTTTATTTTTAATAGCCCAGTCACGAGCTCTAATCGAAAAATCATCTTTTAAAAACTCATTTAATTTAGCTAGTGGTCTTACAATTCGTCCTTCTAAATCAAATAACTCATATTCGATTTTCTCTTCAGTATTATCTAAAAAAGAAGTATCGACCTGGTCTAAGTTTTTTCTTTCAAGTGCTCTAGCATTCTTTCTAGAAACCTCATCTGCATACTGTGCTCCACGCTTAGCTGTTTCATAAAGGAGTATCTTTTTACTATCTTGCAAAACGGGAAATATTGTAAGCGCAATTGTTATAGTTATAAATACACTTAATGTAATACCAAAGAGTACCTTCCATTCATATTCTTCCAACAGAGTAAATAATGGTGGCATAATTTTGCTTTTGAAAATAAAGATAATTTTTCCAATTGGCGTGTTGGGCATTGTTCCAAAACCCAAAACCTTATCATCATCTTTATCTTTTTTGGAAGCATTAGACTTTGTGACTACTTTTTTAACAATTATCTTTTTTTCTTTTACATAAACTAGTTTAAAAATAGCATTGGGAATAGCCAACAAGTCATCAACCTTCAAGTTGGCTTTTTTAATTATTTTTTGATTTACAAACGTTCCATTTCTACTACCTAAATCTTCTACAAAAATTTGATCTTTATTTAGTGTAACTTTCACATGGCTTTTGGAAATTCCTTCAATGGGAATAGAAATACTAACCCCTGCATCTCGGCCAATGATGTTTTCACCTTCGGTTAGAACAAACTCTTGTCCGCGGATCTTGCCACCTACCGCAACTAATTTATACATGGTTCCTCAGTCAATTCATCACCTTTTTTAAGGTCAATTTTTTGTAAACTATCAGCACTTAACTCTAAAACTTTTTTGGCTCCAAAATAGATTAAGGTAATACGCCAAGGTTTTAAGTTTTTAATAATTTTAACTACTCTATTATCTTTAGATATAAAAATAACATTTAGGTTAAATCTCATAAAAAATGTGTGAATTGAATTACATGGGTCAATTAATAACCCATCACCATTAGTATTTTTGATATTAGACTTGAACATTAATCCAATAACTCTATCTATTAAAGAGTTTGCAATTTTTGCCTTTTCACAAATTACATAATTACTATTTTTATGAGTTATTTTCACAAAACTCATTAGTTACTTCCTTGCATTAACTGAAGTGCTAATGGCGCCATGATTACTAAAAATACCGCAGGAATGATTAGAAACATCATCGGAAATAAAATTTTACCAGCTGCAGTTGCTCCAGCTTTTTCCGCTTCTGCTGATCTTTTTTGTCTGATTTCTGCTGATAATTGCTTTAAAAGTGGCCCAATATTTGCTCCTACTGAGTCCGCTGCAATTAAAGTAGCACAAAACGACGAAACCTGAATTACATCTACTCGCCAACCTAAACTTCTCAACCCTTCGGCTCTTGGGACACCTACTCTTGTCTCTTTAATTAATTGTTCAAACTCTTCAACAATAGGACCACGCGGAGCTTTTGCAACCACTTTTGTAATTGCTGCCATAAAATCTAGCCCTGCCTCAACAGAAAGTGCCAACATATCTACAACAAAAGGCATCCCCATAATGATCTGACTTTTTCGTGTCTTAATTAACCCATCCATCCAAATATCTGGATACTGATACCCAATTCCTGCCATAACCGGCATAAAAACTAATGACCAAGATTCGCCCAAAAATTCCCTGATCGCTATAAAAAGTACTGGGAAAGCCGCTGCTAAAAAAATTTTAAATGCATAAGCTTCATCCGCTGTTAATACTTGTGTAAGACCCGCTGTCGCTATTTTTTTCTTATATTTTTCTCTTATTTTTTGCTTATTTTTCATTTTAGATACATAGGGAAGTGTGTATCTTTTAATAAATGGACGTGACAGCTTTAGGATTGTTCCATATTTCCTGTCATCAACTTTATTTTTCTTCTCCTCTAGCTGCTCTTCTGTCTTAAAACGCTCTTCTTCTGCCAAAATAGTACTTGCAACAAGATATACTGCTATTCCTATTAAAGTTAAGGCCGCATATAAAAGCATGTCATCCTCTCAATACTAGAGTTTTTTCATTATATGATTATGGTATCAAACAATGACAAGTGAGGTCAAAAGCGGTAATAATGGCCATGTAAACTTTAAGCCATTTGAAGTTTTTTTAGAAGGGAGTCTAAATACTCTTTTCCATTTATCTGCTTAAGTTTATTTTCCAGATTAGGAATATAAATTTTAGAAAATTCTGGAATCATTCTTTTCTTACAATCAAGAACCATATCAATTTTCTTATTTATTATTTTAGAACTAATTTGTTGGTTATCTACCGCCATACGAACGCCCGTTAAAGCTCGTCTAGCATACTCAACTGATCGATAAAGAAGTACATCGCATCCGGCATTTAATGCCAGTACTGCTGCTTGTTCAATACCAAAGTTTTTTGTAACTGCCTTCATTTCCATATCATCGGTAATTATTAAATTTTTGTAACCTAAATCATCTCTAAGTATGTTGATAATTTTACTACTGAAAGTAGCTGGTGTTTTATCATCAATTTCATCCATTAAAATATGAGCAGTCATAATAAATTCTGCTTTATTTTTAATGGCCTTAACAAAAGGTAAAAATTCTCTTTGTTTTAAAGTCTCTAATTTAGTTTTTACAAATGGTAGTTCAAAATGAGAATCTTTTAAAGTATCTCCATGACCTGGGAAATGTTTAGCACAACCAATTACACCATTAGTTTGAAGTCCTCTTAAAGCTGATGAAACAAATTTTTCTACTGTAGCTGCATCTCTGCCAAAAGCTCTATCACCAATAACCCTATTTTGTTCATTGGTAAAAATGTCACAAACGGGAGAATAACTTAAATTTACTCCGCAAATCCTTAATTCTTTTGCCATAATTTCATGTATCTCATAGCAAATTTTAGGTGAATTTAAACTAGCAACCTTTAGCATTGAAGGAAAATGAGTTAGATGGGGTTTAAATCTTAAAACTCGCCCTCCTTCATGATCAACACTTATAAAAAATGGAATGCTTTTGTTTAACTCTTGAATTGAGTTAACTAATTCTGCCATTTGTGCTGGAGACTCAAAGTTAGAAGCAAATAAAATTACACCATTCTATTTTTTCTTTTTTTGAAAATCTTTTCTTCGGGATCTAAAACTATCCCCTTAATCCCAGTAATAAATAATTGACCTAATCTCTATTCACTTTTCCCTCTCAATTAGATTTTTTTAAAGAGAATTCTTGCGAAATCCAATCTTGTTTAATTAAAACACCTTCTTTGCTAACTTGAAAGAAAATTACTTGATCATCAAAATTTAAGCTATAATTTATAAAACCATCTTTTGAAATACTTTCGAAATTCATAGTTGCTACAGTAAACAATTCAGAACTCGCACCTTCATATTGCTCATGAATATATGGATAACCATCCCAAATAAGTTGTATGCTAATACTACCAGCCTCTTTTTCTGCTGATTTTCTAAAAAAACCCGTAGTTTTAACACATTCAATTAATTGATTATAAAAACAAAATATACCTTTGTGCTCAGGAATTTTAAAAGTCTCAACTCCATTCCATTTATCTTCTGGGCTTGATTTATCTACGGTTATAATTTTTTTAGAAACATTTATTTTAATTTCAGAATAATATTTTTTCCCATCTAACCAAATTAAATATCTTGAAAGTTTAGGTCTTAGAGCTGGAACCTTCTCTTTATTTATTTGTAGATATCCAACGTTAGAAACAGTGATTCCTTCTTCAAGTAAATTTTCTTTAGCTTTTAGTCCGTCTGGATAAACTTCTCTCTTTACTGAAAATTGGTTTTTAGCTGAATTAAATTTGGTTGTTTTGGTTACAATGAATTTACCAGACTTATCTGTTAATATGTACTGAACATCTTTATCTGATACTTTTACTGAAGCCAATCCCTTACTTTTGGTTGAACTGCAATTATAAAATAAAACGCAAAGTAAGATGACCAAACCTTTGATCATTTTATTTTGTCCTCGAATAATTGATCAATTTGGCGATCTTTAACCGAATGGAAAAGTTTTGTGTATAATTTTGCTGAAACCTTTTGATCAATTTTTGTAAATTTAAATCCAACTCTATATTTTTTTAATAAGTTTCCAGAGTGTAAATTATCGGCAATATAAACCAATTTCATCTCATCAATTAAAAATTCATCCTTTTCAAAGACGATAACAATATTGCTAAATATTTCGTTTTCCTCGAAATATTTCTTTTCAGGTTCTCCAATGTATAGAGAAAGTCCTGTAGTGGATAAATCGACAACTCTAAATGATCCTGATTGAACACCAGTCTCTTGATCACCTTTATCACCAATTAACTCTAAAAACTTTTTAAAAATTCCAGTATAACCAGTTCTTCTTGTTCCAGTTTTAATATCAAGTACGTTAGATTGCTCTTGTTCTTTAAGCTCTAATGCAATTTTAATTCCTACATATACATTGTAGACAAGATCCGTTAAAACTCTAAAATTCTCTCTTCTTTCACATTTATAGACACTCTCTTTAATCTCAATCGTATAGACATCCGTTATACTATTATATTTTAAATAACCCGATGAAAAAAACTGTAGACCATTTTGTTCAAAGGTATAGAGAATGTTTTGCTCTTTTAAACTACTTTTAGAATTTTCAGGAAATAGAACTAATTCTGCTTTAGCCGAATCAAAAAGTGAAATATGAAAAATCTCTTTAACCTCAGAACCTTTTTTCCATAATCTAAATTGAACATTTGAGGATCTTAAACGATCAAATTTGCTCAAGACTTCTTGATTGCTTATTTTGACGAATGTTACATCCCGATTATCCATTAAGGACACCTATTAGGTCAACGTTGTAACCTGTCTTAATAAAGATAAAGACTCCAATACCTTTCCACATCCTCTAACTACGCAAGTTAGTGGATCCTCAGCAATTGAAACAGGGAGACCTGTTTTTTCTTTAATTAGAATATCAAGATTTGCAAGAAGTGCACCACCGCCAGCTAATATAATTCCATTATCAACAATGTCAGCTGCAAGCTCTGGTGGAGTTTTTTCAAGTGAAATTTTAATTGCTTCAACGACTTCAGCTATAGGATCAGAAAGCGCATCTCTAATTTCATCAGAAGTCACCTCAATAGTTTTTGGCGCTCCCGCAATTAAATCTCTACCTTTCACTTCATATGTTTTAACTTCTTCATCAAATGGATAGGCATTTCCAATAGAGATCTTAATCATCTCAGCGGTACGTTCACCAATTAATAGTGAGTATTTTTTCTTAATATAATTTGTAATTGCTTCATCAAATTTGTCACCAGCCACTCTGACTGATTTAGAGTAAACAATTCCACCGAGCGAAATAACCGCAACTTCAGTCGTACCACCACCGATATCGACAATCATGTTTCCAGATGGATCGGTAATAGGAAGTCCAGCACCAATTGCAGCTGCCATCGGCTCTTCAATCAAATAAACCTCACGAGCACCAGCCTGTTCTGCAGACTCTTTTACAGCTCTCTTTTCTACTTGAGTAATACCAAATGGAATACAGATAATTATTCTAGGTTTAATTAATTTAGAACCAGAGATTGATTTTTGAATAAAATATCTAAGCATTGCCTGTGTAATTTCAAAATCAGCGATAACCCCATCTTTCATTGGCCTAATAGCGCGAATTGAACCTGGCGTTCTTCCTAGCATTTCTTTGGCTTCTTTTCCGACAGCAAGAATTTTCTGTTGCCCACGATGGCCCTGATGCACGGCAACTACAGATGGCTCATTGACAATCAATCCCCGATCTTTTGCATATACAAGCGTGTTAGCTGTACCCAAGTCAATTGCTAAATCATTAGAAAACCAGTCAAATATTTTTTCAAACATATATTATTCCCTAAAAATTGGTAAAATTTATCATGTGGATCATTACTGGACAAGTTATTAATAAACCTAAACAATAACTAGTGTATAATATAATTTTCAAAGTAAATAGAAAAAAGAAAAGTAGAAAACTATGAGTGAAACAAAAAAATTTCCCAACCAATTTATAGATAATCAATTTGTACCTTACGTTGATGAAAAAGAACTTAAAGATCTAACTGCCTCACTTGCGCATACTATTAGTGAGAAGTACCGCCATGAAGAGTTGGTTTTGGTTGGTGTGTTAAAAGGTGGTCATTTCTTTTTAGCAGATCTAGTTAGAGAGATTAAAGAGGTAAAAGTTTTTATAGATTTTGTAAAAATTGCTGTAATTAAAGACAATCATGTCGGCGTTAAACCATTAACAGGGACTCCTACTTTTAGAATGGAAGGAGATATAACGCAAAATATTACAGATAAACATGTTCTCATTGTCACAGAAATTATTGCTTCAGCGAGAACATTACATTTCCTAAAAGATAGATTAGAGCTTTGCAAACCAAAATCATTAGAGTTTATTTCACTTTTTGATAAACCCTATAAGCGAACAATTCCTTTACGGGCCAATTTAATCGGAAAAAAAATTGAAGACCAGTTTTTAGTGGGTTATGGTTTAGATTTGGAAGAATATTGTCGAAATCTTAAAAATATCTACTATTTAAAATACCCACAATGATCTTGTCTTTGCAAAAAAGTTTCATTAGTATACAGCCTCTTTAACCGCACAAAAAAAGGAAATGGAAATGTCTAAAGGTCGTAAGAAAAAAACTATTAAAATGGATCGACGTAAAGCACAAGCAAAATTAAAGGCAAGAATCAAAAAGAAAATTCAAGCTTCAAAAGCTAATAAAACAAAATAATTATTTATTAAATGTTGGTAGTTGCTGGCGCTGTTGGAGTAAAATCTTTGATGTTACCTCTATCAACATTTAATAGATTCATATCTTTAATCCAGACATTATCCAGCAGACTCCAATATCCACTAATTCCGGAAACGGCTTTTTGCTGTAAAAGATATTTCTCAATATCATCTCTTCTGCTTACTTCTAATGTGGTTAAAATTGGGAAAATAACCTTAATTGCTTCATATGAAAATGTTTCAACAATTTTGGGTGATTCGCCATATAGATTGGTATAAAATTTCTTAAAATCCTCAGTCGAAGCACTATTTTTATCACCGATAAAAAATATTTTTCTTTCTCGTTGAACACCTTGAATAAAATTGAGCGTTCTCCAACTAGCATCCCCTACAAAAGTAGTTCCAAAAGCATCGAAATATGAAAACGCCGGAATTATTTGAAGTGCTTCAGTGGGTAGAAGTGGCATATAAACCCAATCGTAATCAATTTTGGGAGTTAAAGTCTGAACTCTTCTGTTTTTATTTTGTTCAAGTTTATAAATATTCGATAATAATTCCAATTCTTCACTACGTTCGCGATTGAATTTAAGTCCTAATAAATTCTGAACTGGTTCTCTAACATCTTTAATATCTTTAGGAATTGATTGAGCGCCAGTAATGGTAATTCCTTTATTTTGAGCTTGTCTCCAAAACTCATTTAAATAGTTTAAGCCCTTCTCACAATTCGGATAAATAATTGAAACTCTTTTACCGGCTGAATTAATAAATCATCTTAAAATTTATGCCAAAACATGCGATTCAGCATGAGCCTGAATTTTCAATTAAATCTTTCTTCTCTTTTTCCATTACTAAAGTTGAAGTGAAATAAAAATGGCATGCTCTTTTTGCATATAAATATTCATCTTTACTGCTTCCTCAGGAAAAAGACCTCAATTACAATATACTGAATCTTTTTCTATCAAATCTTTTACTTGATAAGCACCTATAACTCCACTTCCTTTAGAATCTCTAACTATTAATTTTGAGCAACTCGTATTCGGTATGTAATATTGACTTAAAGCACAGTTGAGACCTTCAAGGCTCTTTGAGAAAATTCAGCTTTTTTCCTGGCGAAGTGGAAGTACAACGCCAATGATCCCTTTTAGAGATCGATGATGAAGGGACATAATTAAATTTAATAAAAATTATCAATACCATCAAATTTAATTCATGACTGCTAAAATACTTTACCCATTCTGCTAAAGTTTTTAGCTTCACGATCATTATCGTATCAAATATTTTTTCTGCCTCTTCATAGCTAAAAGTCCTGCCGCTGTATAAATAGTTTCATCAGCTAGCATACTAAAAATTCTCATTTTTTCACCACTCCTTAAAGGTAGCAAAACTGTTGCATAACTTCTCGTCTGTTCACACTTCGAATATTTAAAATCTTTTAATATCTTTAAAACTTAAACATGGCATGAATCAACCTCTTCCGTTTTTCCTAATGATGCCGACAAACTAAATTTTGTAATTAAATATTTTTTCTTCACTTTCAGAAAATAGCTCTCTTCAATTTTAACTTTTCAGATTTTACTAAGGCACTTTCAAAATTGTTATTGGTCGATGCTATTCAATTTAATTAATTTGAGCAATCGGTATAAATCTATTGGTGAATTATTGAATTCCACGTTGAAAAACTTTAAACTTTCAATATATTTTCCATTTTGCTGAAAAGAAATTAAATCCTTCACATTCGTGTATTTTTGAAGCACTTTGAATTAGAAATCAGACTCTTCTCATTCATTGCATGTAATTTATTTATTGCATCTTGAGATTTACCTTGCCATTAGTTTCTGTTTCATCAATCTTCTGGTAAAGCTTTCTCCGAGTAAATTTTGGTAAAGTTATCATCTTAACGTTACTTTGCTAAACGCTAAGATGACTAAAAATAAACTAACATTAATTTATTGAAAAATTTTAACTTTTTAAACCCCTCGCCATAGGATTATGACTTCCGAGTAGAGTTCGGCAAGCTTTTTATGGAAATTCCTCACCAGAAAGCTTTGTAGGAGGTTCGACATGAATATTTAAAATCGAATCACTTAAACCGTAACCGCCAAGTTTCGTTATCCTTTGTTTAAAAATCCTCATCTTTTACCAGATTGTGTGCCAGTGCTTTAAAGAGAGCTTTTCCGCTAAGCGTAGGCACTTCCATATCCCACACGGGGCTGCTTGTGAAAACATAGGCACAAGTGTATGACGCTAAACTCTTCCGTTCCATCTGTTATTGGCTCGGCTTCAATTAAATACGCAAAGATCCCCAGACGATCCACCATGTAGACCTTCACCTTCTGAATAATTTTAATCCAGCCTGTATCAACCATTACCCGCTGGAACCTTTGCCCCAGAAACAATTCCACTTTTTCTTCTTACGTCCTGTCCACAACAATTACCACATGGATCAAAAATTAGTGTTGATCTCAGCACCAGGACGAAGTAGTTACCGATGAAGAAACCTGCAACTGGCATCCGTACTTCACCATGACCGTGAATGGGTGGACCACTGCCCGGGTGCCGCTCCAGAGCCGTGACAAGTTCCACATGCAATATTTCATAAGAAAAGAAACCGCACCTACAACCAAATGCTCTTCAAAGTAGTTTTTAAATTGATTTGAAGATCTTCACCATGAGCCGCACGTCTTCCCCACCCCGCCCGCTGATCACGACGTCCACCGCCACGTGAACCACCACGTCCACCACCTAGAATATCGCCAAAGATGTCCCCGAAGTATCGCAAAAATCACCGACAGCGGAAACCTTTAAGGCAAGCTCCCCACCGTCACCAGACCAGCATGACCAAATTGATCATGCAGCGCGTTTTGATCATCTGATAAAATTTCCTGCTGCTTCAGAGGCTTCCTTAAACTTAGCTTCTGCGCCGGAACATTGGTTCTGTCGGATGGTACTGCACCGCTAATGCCGATAAGCTTTTAATATCTTCTTCTTTTGAAGCGCCTTTCGCTACTCCGTTTAATAATGATACTCTTTTTCCATAATTAAACTTCTTTAAGAATCCATCAACCACCCGCATCTGTCTTCATTTTCTTTACTATCTTTTTTGAGCTGACTCAAAAATAGCTTTCTGAACCATTTTCGTTATGAGCCCCGAAGCTTCAGGCCTGCACCTGTTCACTTGATAGTTAATTTATGAAGCATTTTGTAATCTAAATTTTGCACCTTTGATTTCATCAAGATTCTAATATTGGCATTTAGATTGGCTTCAGTTAAAGCAGCTTCGATTTCAGACTTAACATCAGCAGAAGGAGCTTTATCTCAGCCTCTTTAAGCATTTTTCTACACCGAAAACTAAAGTCTAAACTATTTCGCTGCATCAACCACTTCTCTTCTCTTACCAACTCAAGCTTCGTTCCATTTCCGCTTCTTTGCCGCCATTCGCTTAATCCTCTCTTCTTCAGTCAATCCAGATCCACTTGTGATCTTAAATTGATTGAGATTTGCTTCGTTAGCATATACCTGCTGATACATTGCGGTCGAATTGGCATCAGCGATATCGGCTCACTTTAAATTTGTGGCACACCTCTTGGAGATGGCGGAATACCAATTCGGAAGTCAAAGCGACCTAAAGTTGTTATCTTTAGCAAACTCTTTCGAGTACGTGAATCGATACAGCTGGTTAGTTATCTTGCGCTGTTGAGAACACTTGAGATTTCTTGAAGGAATTGTCCATTAGCATTTTTATTATTAATTTCGTGAATACACCACCTAAGTTTCGATACCAAGTAAGCAGGTTACGTCTAATAAAAGGCGTATCTTTGCGCATCTCGCGCTAATACCTTGAATAACAACGCTTGTATCTACAGGTTCACTTCATTTTGGCTCTTTACCAAATTTCTTTAACTTTTTGTTGAACGTTGGTGTTCGTTGCTCCACCACTAGAATTACTTCGTGAATATCGCTTAAACCTGATCCAGAATCTTTAATCACCAATTTCTGAAACGACTAATTTTTTTCAATTAGATCTGAAATTAAAAACTCCTGCCGCTTCCGATAATGTTTGCATTTGAGTGTTTAGGACCAGACATCTGCTGTAATAAATGGCAGGTTCATCGGTTGAGTTACGCTTGATAACTCGTGTTTAGCTTTTCAGCAGCTTCATAATCTTTGAAGTACCATTGCGCATATTTCTTAAATCAGAAAAACGCCATTCTCTTTTACGGAATTGATAAAGTAAATAATTAATGATTCGGTAATCTTTACCAACGGAATGTATCTGCAATAGTTGATTTAGCTTCCCAAACACCATCCGATGTAATTTCCGTCGAAACGTCGAATGTACCACCTAAGTCGAATACCCGCAATATTTTTGATCTTTTTTAGAATCCAAACCATATGCTAAAGCTGCTACAAATTGGTACCAGTTAATAATTCTTTTAACGTCTAATGCATCCTGCAATACGGCACAGCTCCTTTTTGCAGCTACTCCACGTTTTAATATTCCAAAATAGGCGGGAACTGTAATAACTGCTTCCGTTACTTTTTCACCCTATGGCTCCATCTAGATACTTTCATTTTTTCCAGAACACGAGCAGAAACCTCTTGGCTCCTCCTGCTTTCCATCGCTTTACAACCAAGCATCACCAACTTTTTATTTTTGCGAATACTTCAAAGGTGCAACTGCTAAATTGTTACTTCTTGATCAGTATATTTTTTCTTGCCGATTAATCTTCACCCACAAAAATTAACTGGATTTATCAACGGTATACGCGCCCCTGACGACTAAAACTTACTCCGTTATTTGCGTAGCTAAGCTGACAGTTGTATTCTCCACCTTCCATAATGCCCACACGAAGTTTCAATTTAGCACCTACAATCCATGCAATAATTTTTCTACCAAATTCTCCTCTAAATATTGATATTTTACTTTTATTTTGCCAAAATAACCTTCGCTGCTCTTAAACCATCGACCATTTAATATATAGCTACGCCTTTCATATACCTTAATAATCTCTTGTTCTTTTTACCTTCAACTTCTTCAATGCCTAATGCTACAAGAGGTAAGGATCGAGATTTTCAATGAATTCCACGTTGGAGTCAATCCAGTATTCTTTAAAACATCTATGAATTATTCGGTACCAACCATATTAATACCCATGACAATATTTTTAACTTTCGGTCATACCTGATCCAAATCGAGTGCGCTTATAATTTTCTTTCAAAGTTATCAACTACTTCCATCAGATCCCCAAAACTTTTCATACTATATTTTACTAGAGAATCTTTCTCTCTTTCAAAGCGTTTTCTCATATTTTCCATTTCAGCCGCTAAGTAAAAATATTTTTCTTTATAATCAATTTTTGAGTTTTTTTCTTCTTTGTCAGCAGCTATTGGTTCAGCCTGTTGCTCCTCTGCGCCACCTTCAGCTTCTACCTTTTTCTCTTCACTATTTTCAAAATTTTCAGACTGGTTTTCCATAAGTCACTTAGCCCTTTTTTAAATTAATGTACATTTATTGATTTTTATAAACGTGTTTCTATTTTTTAACTTGGGGCTCATCCCCGTAGTGTCAATGGTTCAATAAATATTTTTTTAAGATTCATCGTGCGAAAAGGTGAAAAAAGCGTTATATTGACAATAACCGCTATTTACTGTTTGCATCAATCCCAATTATTTATATAGGATTAAAAATGAATACCAAAACAGATGTTACCGCACACGAATTATCTACACTACCAAAAGTTTATGATTCTAAATCAGTGGAAACTAAATGGTATGAAGTCTGGGAAAATAACGGAAAATTCAAGCCAATACCAGGAAAAACTAAAAAAAATTTTTCAATAATCATGCCTCCACCCAACGTAACTGGTAAATTACACATGGGTCACGCACTTGATGCTACTACCCAGGATATTTTAACGCGCTTTAAACGTATGAAAGGGTTCAAAACTCTCTGGCTTCCGGGTACAGATCACGCAGGAATTGCCACTCAATCAGTGGTTGAAAAACTGGTATGGGAAGAAGAAAAGAAAAAACGTCATGATTATCCTAGAGAAGAATTTGTTAAAAAGATTTGGGATTGGAAAAATAAATATGGTGATTTCATCGTAAAACAGCAAAAAGCGCTTGGGGTTAGTTGCGACTGGAATTACGCTACTTTCACCATGGACCCAGAAGCCAACGAAGCTGTTAATGAAGCATTTGTACGCCTATATAACGAAGGGCTCATTTATCAAGACAATTACATCGTTAATTGGTGCCCAATTTTACAGTCTGCTATTAGTGATGCTGAGGTTGAGCACAAAGAAGTTAAAGGTGCTTTCTATCATATTCAATATAAAGTAAAAAATAGTACTGAAATATTAACCGTTGCAACGACAAGACCCGAAACCATGTTTGGAGACACTGCAGTCGCAGTTAATCCTAATGATGATCGTTTTAAACATTTAATTGGTAAAAATGCGATCATTCCCATTTGCAATCGGGAAGTTCCGATTATTGGTGACGAATATGTTGATATGGAACTTGGAACAGGATGCTTAAAAGTAACACCTGCACATGACTTTAATGACTTTGAAATTGGTAAACGTCATAAATTACCACAAATTAATATTTTAAATAAAGATGGCACATTAAATGAACAAGCACTAGAGTTCAAAGGCCTTCCAACTAAAATAGCTCGAAAAAAAGTTGCAGAAAAATTAACTGAAATTGGTCAATTACTTGAAGTTAAAGATTATGTTCATCAGGTAGGACATTGTGAAAGAACCGGTTCTGTTATTGAGCCAATGATTTCCAAACAGTGGTTTTTAAATGTTACAGATATGGCAAGTGTTGCAGTAGAAAAAGTTAGAAGTGATGAAACTAAATTTTATCCTAAAGGTTGGGAAAATA
Source organism: Bacteriovoracaceae bacterium (assembly GCA_046328975.1). GTDB lineage: Bacteria > Bdellovibrionota > Bacteriovoracia > Bacteriovoracales > Bacteriovoracaceae > JAXLVO01. Next base: position 33,778 of record JAXLVO010000008.1, read on the forward strand.
CTTATTTTGCTTGGTTAACTAATCCAAAAAACTGGTGTATTTCACGCCAGCTCTGGTGGGGTCATCAAATTCCAGTCTTCTATTGCGAGGATTGTAATCACCAATTTGCAGATAAAAATAGAGCCACTGAATGTAAAAAATGTAAATCAAAAAACATTAAACAAGATCCTGATGTATTAGATACTTGGTTTAGTTCTGGGCTTTGGCCTTTCTCAACACTTGGTTGGCCCGATAAAGAGCGAATGGTTAAACGTGACTTTAATGATTTCTTTCCAACCTCAGTTCTAGTAACTGGTTTTGATATTATTTTCTTCTGGGTAGCCAGAATGATGATGATGTCACTTAAACTTACTAATAAAATTCCTTTTGAAAAAATTTATATTCATGCCATTGTTAACGATAAACTTGGCCGTAAGATGAGTAAATCACTTAATAATGGTATAGATCCTTTGGACATGATCGAACTCTATGGTGCGGATGCACTTAGATTCACTCTTGCCGCTGGATCTGGCTATAATAGAAATTTAAACTTGGATCCAAAAAGAATCGAGGGTTATAGAAATTTTATTAACAAAATCTGGAATGCATTCAGATTTATTGAACCATTTTTGAGTTTAGGCGAAAGTAAGCTGCCTGAAATTAGTAAACTCGGTCACCATGACAAATTTATTTTAACTGAGTTAAACGATGTAGTAAAAAGTATAAATGAGTCTACAGAAGAGTTTAGATTTGATGACGCCTCATTAAGTATTTATCAGTTTGTTTATGATAAATTTTGTTCATGGTATATTGAATTATCTAAAAACATCTTTAACCGAACAGATGAGACTGCTAAGATACAAAGAGCTACTATTTTAAAACACTGTTTTAGAGAGATTGTTAAACTGATTCATCCAACAACACCTTATATCAGTGAAGAGATCTGGAGTTACCTAAAAAATAAAGATGAAGACCTGCTGATTGTTCAAGAGTATCCAGAATATAATAGTCTGTTCAGATTTAATGAAGACGTGGATTCTATGAGAAACTTTATGGAGATAACTACACTAATTCGAAATTTGCGCTTAAGTGTAAATATTAAACCTAAAGATGAAGTTGAGGTTTTATTCTATTGTGACGATCAAAAAATTATAAAGTACTTTGAAACAAATTTTGGCTACCTACAAGACTTAGCCAAAGTAAAAAAGATTACGTTCCAGGCAACATCGGTTGAACGTGCTAAAAAATCTATAATGAATGCGACTAGCTTTGCTGAAGTTTTCATCCCGCTTGAAGGTGTTGTTGACCTTAATGAACAGATTAAACGTATTCAAAAAGAGATTACTAAAAATGAAAATGATCTTAAATCTTTTGAAGCAAAATTGAATAATGAAAACTTTACTAAGAACGCTCCGCCTGAAGTGCTAAATGAAGTTCAGGAAAAATATAACGACTGCAAAAGTAAATTAGAGTCTTTAAAAAACAATTTAAAGATGTTTTAATTATTTAATTTTAGCAAAGAACTGTTGGATGTAATTGTTAATATCTTCTACCTTTTTAGATGGAAGATCTATAAATGATACCCCAATTCCTTTACTGCCTTTAGTGACAACCACTCTAATTATAGCTTTAACTTCAAAGGTTAGTGGAATATCACCTGGAAGAATTTTGACAACAATGTTTTCATCTTTTGCCAAATAACTTGGCATTGGTCTTAATTCAATAAAACAACCACCGGCACTAATGTCGTTACAAATTCCATGAAGTTGCTTATCTTGGTACTTAACAATAGCAGCTCCATAAAATGAGCATCTAACAAATGCTCTTCCTGGGTGATGGGCAACCAGACCTTCTGGTATTTTGTCTGATTTTTCAGTAAACTCTAAAATTCTTTCATATTTAAATTCTGGAATATATCTAATTGCATTGAATTCTTTTTTATCCGCAATCTTAATTTTATGATCAAAAGTAATAACGGCACTATTTAACATTTTAATAATTTCATGATAGCGATACGTTAATGGAAAAATTTCGTTTTTCTCAAAAACCCACTTGGGATCGTCAAAACTATCTGCTTTTTCATCTTGAGGAACTAGCGCTTGATTTAGCGGTGGTAAATCTTCTAACTCAACACCTCTTTGTCCCGAGAACACCGGTTCGGTTTTTTCATCAGCTATACTTTGACCCTCGATAATTGGAAGTTTGGGTATAAAACTTTTGAAATCAGGATGATCTTTAATTCTCTCCCAATCAGATCCATTTTGATGAAAAATATAACTATAAAACGAGAGCTCTCTTGTCTTTATTTTGGAAATAATCTGGCTTTTATTAAATGGGCCATAAGCTTTATTCTCGTCTTGTTTTAAGGTATAATATTTAGGTAACATCAAATCAATTTTTGGTTTAGTAGGAACTATTTCAACCAACTCTTCCACGTCTCCTACATAGAGCCATCTATTTTTTTCTGTATTAAAACAAGGGTCCGACAGTGATATTTTGTGTTTAGCTAAAAGATCTTTAAGTTGACTATTTGAATAGGGTCCATAATCCTTTTCTTGAATTCGTACTTTGTATTTTAAAATATCTTTTTGTTCAGAACTATTTTCCATTACAAATAGAATAACCGCTAATTAATAATTGTCCAATTTTTATTTTAAAACTGACTCTTGCTCTTTACTATAAGTATTTACTTGATTTCTTCCATTGTGTTTCGAAAAATATAAAGCAACGTCGGCTTTTTTAATTAATTCAGATAAACTTGGTACAACCTCAATTCCTCCAGCCAAAGTAATATCGCAAACACCCGAGCTTAAGGTAACTGGAATTTTTTTTCCTTCAAAAACAAAATCCATTTTTTCAACAGTTTTACGAATTCCATCTGCAAAAAGCTTTGCCGCTTCGGCATTGGTTTCTGGCATTAATACAAGAAATTCTTCCCCACCATACCTAATAAAAAGATTTCCTTGTTTCATTAATTCTAATACTTTTTTTCCAAGTACACTTAAAACAAAATCTCCAGCTTGATGTCCAAATCCGTCATTAATCTTTTTAAAATGATCAATATCAAGCATAGCCACTGAACAATCTCGTTTATTTCTTTTAATTCTTGCAAATTCCACGGGAGAAGAGGCGTTGAAATATTTTCTAGTGTATGCACCTGTTAATGAATCAGTAAAAGCAAATTGTTGAAGAAATAGTTGATCCAAATAGATCGCTGCAATCACTGCATAAGATCTAGCTAAATCGTTATCCATTTTATTAAACTCACCTTTATTTTCATTATTAATCCCCACCAACATACCTAAAAAGGTTGCTCTTCTAAATAATGGTGTAAATATAATTGAATTGATAAGTTCAATTTTTAAAATTGAAAGATCCATTGGAACATCAGATATATCGTTAAAAAACGTAATATTTCCACACTTAAATATTTCCATAAAAAAAGGATCGGTTACTGAAAATCTATCATTCAAATAAATACTGTTTTTGTTTTCATCGATAAGTTTTAAGGTATCTTGGCTCTCTGGATAAAAAAGTAATGCCTGTTGGGCTCCTACAATTTTTTGATACTCGCTTATAATTTTTTTAATTACTGAGTCTTCACCTGAAATCTTTGCAAAACTATCAGCACAATTAATAATACTTTCTAATTTACTTACATAATTTGGATCTATTGTAGTTGTACTCATAATAAATTAATAATTTTTTGATATAACATTTTAGGATATTTTGCAGAAAGCTGCTCTTTTATAGCTTTCTTATCTATTTTTTTATTTATGGCACCTTCAATCATGTAATGAGCATACTCTTCCGCTATAATAAAACATATTGTCATTGGTGAAAGTTCGTTTACAAACTCAGTGGCAAAGCCTGAACCATTAAATGAACCATGATGTTGTAAAATAATTGAATCAGCGCCCGTAGGCATTTGCGGAAATTTTCTAGCTAAATTTGCACTAAGTTGTGCATGATTTGTGATCAAATCTTTTTCTTCAGGTGTTAAATTAGTAGCTGCATTTAATTCTTTTTTAGAGTGAATTCTAACTAATTTATCATCATTTGGAAGTGATAAATCATGAAAAAAAGATATAAATGAAATTTTCTTATCATAATCTACTTTACGCCAACTTAGTTTATTTAAAATATGAAATGAAAAATAGGTTAACAAATGACAATGTTTATACATATAACTGCCTTTGGCAGTTAATAAATCAGTTAAAACTTGTGCAAGTTCAGGTTCTTTATCAATTGAAGTAGACATAGCATTAATAGAAGTATTGGTTAAATCTACCATTTCAGGTTCTAAGGCCGTCCCTTGGGTCATTTGTTGTTGAATATAAGTTTGTGTATCTGATAAAACCGACAATCTAATATTTTCTGCTAAACTTTGGTCTTGGAGCTTTGCCGACACGGTGTTGGTATATTCATTTACAAATTTTAATCTTTCTGCGGCAGGAACATAGATATTCCGAAGTCCACTATCGATATATCTATCTACTGCCGCATAATCAATCGAGTCATTCGCATGAAATCGCTTTACATACTCAAACTCGTTTTTATCTTTTTTAATTCTAATATAAACTGTAAATTTTGTAGAATCCATGCTTCTTAAAATATTTATTGGAAGCGGAACATACTCATTAATTTTTTTCTTCACCATACTTTCAGCTGTTACACCTAGTATAGAAGCACCTTTTTTAATCACTGATTTATAATCTAGAATTTCTTTAAAGACTGTCACTTTAGGCGAAGTAGTTGCATAATCACCAAGACAAAATACTGGAGTATCGGATCCTTTTTCTTCTAGGTAGTCTAAAATTTTTTCTAATACATCAACATCATCAATTTTATTTCTAGTAATAATAATATTTATTGAAGGAAGAAGTTTAATCAGAGCTAAAGCTTCATCTGGGTTATTTTTAATTAGAACTTCTGCGCCTAAATACATTTGCAAGTTCATTGAATAAACTTCACAAACTTTTTCATCTTTTTCTATTAGTAGAATTTGGCTCATGTAGTACCTTGTACTTTAGAATTGATTAAATCTATTAATAAATTCTACACCAAATTTTTATTTGTAAAAAAAAATTTTAATACGACAAATTAGATCATCTAATTTTAAGGTGCATCTTTAAAGTATTCACTTCCTACCAGAACTTTACGAGGTTTAGGACCCATACCTGGGCCAATCACTCCATTTTCTTCCATTTTTTCAACTAAATTAGCTGCACGGTTATATCCGACTTTTAACCTTCTTTGTAGCATAGAAGCTGACGCTGTTCTAAGCTCAAGCACAACTTTAACTGCTTCAGCATAAAGAGGATCTTCTCCTTCTCCTGTAAATTTATTATCATAAGCTAGTTCATCACTATTTCCACCCCAAGCACCATCGTCAACATGCCCTTCATTTTCGATAAACTCAATTGCATTTTCATCGTAAATTGGTGAATCTGTTCCAATTTTTTCCATTAATGATTCAATCTCATTTTCATCAATATAGGCTGAGTGTAGTCTTCCCATCTCAATACCTTGTTTATAGAGCATATCTCCTTTACCTAAAAGTTTTTCTGCCCCTAACGTATTTAAGATAGTTCTAGAGTCTACACCCGTTGTAACTCTAAAAGAGACTCTGGTTGGAAAATTAGATTTAATTAAACCCGTAATTACATCCACACTAGGCCTTTGTGTTGCTAATACTAAATGAATTCCACAAGCTCTGGCTTTGGCAGCAATTCGACAGACATTGTTTTCAATATCTCTACCCATTTTTGAAAGAATTAAATCAGCAAACTCATCGATGATAATTACAATGTATGGTAGTTGATAATCACTCTCTGTTTCTAGAATTTGATCTTTGTATAAATGACTTATTTTTGTTAATGTTTCTACAGATGATCTTTTAATTTTATCGTTAAATCCTTCAATGTTTCTTACCGCTAACTCTTTAAGTATAGAATATCTTCTATCCATTTCCTGACAAGCCCACATTAGTGATAATGAAGCATGTTTACTATCTGTCACCACTGGCATTAATAGGTGTGGTAATTTTGAATAAAGCGCTAGCTCTAGTTGTTTAGGATCAATTAAAATCAGTTTTAATTGACTAGGCTGAAGATTAATTAACAGTGAAACTAAAAGTGTATTAATGAAAACAGACTTACCTGCACCAGTTGAACCCGCAACTAGCATATGAGGAGTTGCAGCTAAATCAATAATAAATGGTTCACCGAAAGCATCCTTGCCCATTACTACCGGTAATTTCATTTTATTATTATCAAATTTTGATAGATCTAATAGTTCATCTAGATAAATAATTTCACGTGGATTTCTTGGAACTTCAATTCCTACCGTAGTTCTACCTTTCATAGGATAAACCATTCTGATTGGAGCACCATAGAGAGCTAAACTTAAATCTTCAATGATAGAAGTTAACCTAGAAACTTTTAATCCCGCACCAAGCTCTAATTCAAACGTATCAACCACTGGCCCTTTAAGAATATTTATAACTTGAGCATCAACTTTAAATTCATGAAGTTTATCTTCTAGTCGCTGAACAATATCACGAAAATATGATTCATCTGGATGTGCACTCATTCTGACTTTCTTTTGTCCTCTAATGCAAGAAATTAAATCCGCTTTTGAATGAGTTGGTAAAATTGTTCTCATTCTTTTTTCCATTTGTGTTTTTGCTGTCACAACTTTTTCTTGAGTTTCTAACTCTTGGTTTTCTTCCTCATAATTAACATTTGACACATCATCAACCGCCTCAACGGTAACTGATTCAGTAAAATTATCTTGTTCTTGTAAACTTTCCGTTTCTAAATCAAGAGTCTGATTGGTTTCAGATTCCTCTTCTGCTATCTGTTGTTCCTCACTAACATCGACAACTTCTTCATCTTCGGCAGTCAGAAGATTTTCTGTTTCTGCTATTTGCTCTGATTCAATCTCATCAATTTTTTCAGCTTCTTCTGTTTTAGCTGCATTTAAAGCTAAAGCCGCTACCTCTTTTTTACGATCTTCATTTTTAGCAACAGGTTCACTTTTTTCACCTCTTAAAAGTTTTTGAACAAATAGATTTGAATTATCTTTGAACTTTTGAACAACTTGGTTTTTAAAATTAAACTTTTCCAATTTTTGATTAAAGTATGTTTTAACTTTTTCAAGTTGTTCATTAAACTTGCTGGATAAATTTAAATTGGATACCTTTTTAAAAGAAAAATAGAAAAACATAAAAGAACAGACTAAAAATAGTAAAATCTTCCACTCAGTAGCAATTAACTCGTTGATTATATATTTTAAACCCTCTCCAAGAAGTACGGGAAAAGTATAGTTAAGTGCAATAGATAAAAAAGTATTTAAAAAAACAATATGAAAAAGATCTAAAATTTGTTCTCGTTTAGAATAAATTAACGAATAAAAACCAGCGTAAATTATAAAACTTAGAAATGACCAAACACCTACATAAAAATCAAAATAGACTAAAAATGATGAACCAAAATAAGAGAAATAATTAACACTAGTTGTTTCTGATGAAATAGAATAAACATTATCGGGAAAATGATCTTTAAAATAGAAAGCAATTACAGAAAAGATGGTAATAACAAAAAGTGAAAATATCTGATATTTTAATATTTTTTTTATCATCGACGAACCTTTTAGCTTAATTACTCTAGATTATTAATTAATTCTATCGAAATAATTGTTTTAAGTATATAACAAAAATTCAATGCGTTAAAAGGTGTTTTTCTAAATATTAGTGGCGGGCGCAGAGGGATTCGAACCCCCAACCTATTGATTTGGAATCAACCGCTCTACCGTTAGAGCTATACGCCCAAAAAGAAAGATCACTGATTATTTTAATATAACCAGTGATCTAATTATAAAAACTAATTAATTAAACTAATCTAAAATGTTAGCAACAGTACCAGCACCAATCGTTCTACCACCTTCTCTAATCGCAAATCTTAATCCTTTCTCCATTGCTACTGGCATGATTAATTCTACGTTAAATCCAGCATTATCTCCTGGCATGATCATCTCTACACCTGGTTTTAATTCAATTGATCCAGTTACGTCAGTTGTTCTAAAGTAGAACTGTGGACGGTACCCTTTGAAAATTGGCGTATGTCTTCCACCCTCTTCTTTAGTTAGAACGTAAACTTCTGCTTCGAATTTTTTATGGGTATTTACTGATCCTGGTTTTACTAAACACTGACCTCTTTCCACTTCTTCTCTTTTTGTTCCTCTAAGCAGTAGTCCAACGTTATCTCCAGCTCTTCCTTCATCAAGAAGTTTTCTAAACATCTCAACTCCAGTAATCGTTGTTTTTTGTTTCTCTCTGATACCGATAATATCGATCTCTTCCCCAACTTTAATAATCCCTCTCTCAATTCTTCCTGTTACCACTGTTCCACGTCCAGAAATACTGAACACGTCTTCCACTGGCATTAAGAAATCTTTATCGATCGCTCTTACTGGTGTTGGAATATATTTATCTACTTCGTCCATTAACTTAATTATCGCCTCTTTTCCTATCGCTGGATCTCTTCCTTCTACTGCTGCTAACGCTGATCCTTTTACGATTGGAATAGAATCTCCTGGAAAGCTATATACACTTAATAATTCTCTAATTTCCATCTCTACTAGGTCTAATAATTCTGGATCATCTACCATGTCCACTTTGTTCATGAACACTACAATTGATGGAACCCCTACCTGACGAGCTAGAAGAATATGCTCTCTTGTTTGTGGCATTGGACCGTCGGCCGCACTCACCACTAGAATCGCACCGTCCATTTGAGCAGCACCTGTGATCATATTTTTAATATAATCGGCGTGTCCCGGACAATCTACGTGAGCATAGTGTCTGTTTTTTGTTTGATATTCTACGTGTGCTGTATTGATTGTAATACCTCTTGCTTTCTCTTCTGGCGCACTATCGATGTCGGCATAATTTTTCTTTTCACCACCGTTTACATCCGCCATTACCATTGTAATCGCTGCTGTTAATGTTGTTTTACCATGATCCACGTGTCCGATTGTTCCAATGTTTACGTGTGGTTTACTTCGATCAAATTTTTCCTTAGCCATAATGGTATCTCCTTAACTATGCAAATTTAATTTTGGAAATTATAACGAAGCTTGTTTACTTTCACAAATGTTTTCTATTGAGAAGTTAAAAAAAGGAGTGCGGCTTTTTTGCGAAGAGCACCCGCTACGGCTCCAGCCTTCGCGAGTGTACATCCCCTCCTGGGAATAATGGAGCTCACGACGAGGATCGAACTCGTGACCTCTTCCTTACCAAGGAAGTGCTCTACCACTGAGCCACGTGAGCGAGAAATAAATTTTTTTATTACGAGGAATGCTCTCTATGACTCTTGCCTTCGAGAGTACACATCTCCTCCTGGGAATAATGGAGCGGGCGAAGAGGTTCGAACTCTCGACCCCCAGCTTGGAAGGCTGGTGCTCTACCAACTGAGCTACACCCGCTTAAAGACAAACTAACAACCACTTTAAAATGGTGGCGAGAGAAGGATTCGAACCTTCGAAGACGTAAGCCATCAGATTTACAGTCTGACCCCTTTGGCCACTCGGGAATCTCGCCAATTCACCTTGTATCTTTCCTAGGTTATAAATGGAGCTGGCTATAGGAGTTGAACCTACGACCGTCGGTTTACAAAACCGATGCTCTACCAACTGAGCTAAGCCAGCACGTATTAAAAACCTAAAGCAGAAAATTAGTTATTTTGTCATCAAATGTAAAGAAAAATGTCATCTTCTGCGAGCTAAATATTACGGATCAACGCAATACTCAAAGTGCATTATAGATTTAAAAAAATTTTTCCATTGCAACAGCGGCTGCGACAGAGACGTTTAGTGTTTGAATTTTACCCTTTGGAGTAAATTTAAATTTTTTAACCAGTAATCTTTTTACTGCAAATGATAGTCCGGTATCTTCAGCACCTAAAACCAGTACCACGCACTCATCTGAATTAAGTTTTGTGTCACCTGCTTCATCACCTGTTTCACAAAACCCTACCACTTCCGAATTATACTCTAAAAGTTTTGCAATTGTTTTAGGCAAATTATTGGTCTTTACCAATGATAAATACTCACTTGATCCAGATGCAATTCTAAAAAAAGCCGGTGAAAGTTTTAAATCATTTTTTTGAGAAAAAAGAACAGCATCTACACCATAAAAAGAAGCCGTTCTACAAATAGCACCCATATTATGAACATCGGTAATCTGATCCAGCGCTATTATTTTTTTAACATTTTTATTTTTAATTTGGGCATAAAGCCAAGTTACATCTTTAATTTCGAGTGGAGTTGTTCTCAAAAATATTTGAGAGGGTACACGATCAATTTCAAAATCAGACTCTTTGGCAAATTTTTTAGCTGCTTCATGAATTTGATGAGAATCGAGTATTAACAATTTTGAGAGTTTCAGATCAGATTTTTTGAGTCTGTTTTTTTCTAGAAAATCAGTTAAACCTTTTTCTGTAGCATAGAGTTCGTGCGAATTTCTATTAGGATTAAAAATCGCCTCTTTTATACTATGAATACCAAAAATTAGTTCCATTAAATCAATTAAGGGTGGTGTTTAAACCACCACCCTATTTAAAAAATTACGGTTTAATTAAGAATGCAATTACGAATGCGTAAATTACTAGAGACTCGATTAGAGCTAGAGCAATAATCATTGGCGTAAAGATTTTTTCTGCAGCAGCTGGATTTCTTGCAATCCCCTCTAATGCAGAAGAAGCAGCTTTACCTTGTCCGAAAGCTCCACCGAAAGCAGCGATTGCGATAGCAAAAGCTGAAGACATAGCTAGGTAACCTTTATCATCGCCTTCACCCGCGAAAGCAGCACTTGAAGCTACAGCTAACATAACAATCCATAACAATTTTTTCATGTCATACTCCTATAAAAATGACGTTAATTATTAATGTCCATGCTCTTCATGATCGTGAGTAGCAGTGGCCAAACTGATATAAACCATACTTAATAAACTAAAAACGAAAGATTGAATAAAACAAACAAATAAACCTAGAACCATAAAGATAATAGGTACTACATACGGAACAAGTCCTGAGAAGATTGATAACACTAAGTGATCACCAAACATATTTCCACGTAGCCTTAAACCAAGAGAAACTGGTCTCACTGCGTGAGATATAAGTTCGATTGGTAACATTAAAAAAGCTAGATACCAGACTGGACCACAAAAATGCTTAAGATGTCCAACCAAACCTTGTGCTCTAATTCCATGGTAATTATAATAAACAAAAACAAAGAGACCTAAAGCAAGTGTTGTATTAATATTGTCCGTTGGTGGTAAAAATCCTGGAATTAATCCAATAAAATTACTGAGAAAAATATAAAGGAAAATAATTGAAACCATTCCAAAATATCTAGGAGCCTCTTTCTCTCCTAGAGTTGAACGGCAAAGATTATAAATAAATTCTCCAAATGCCTCTGTTATATTTTTAAAAGTTATTCCTTTATCTGGAATAAAAGCATTTTCTACTAAAGAACTTTTAAATCTATAAATTAAACCAAATAATATTATTAATATCCCAACAAAAACAAATGTTACTACATGTTCACCTACAGCTAGTGCATGTGCCATTCCTGAAAAATAGGTAAATCCATGTCCTTCAGCTTGTGCTGAATTGAAAGGAGTAAAGGCAATTAACAACAGAAGTTTTGCTAAACTAAAAAGTTTTGTGTTTTTCATACCGGCTGATATCCATTATTTTCAAATTTGTTAATATTTACCAAAAGTATAGCTATTTGAACAATATAAAATATAAGTGATATTACTATCCTGTCACCCACCATTTGTACACCCATATAAAATGCGTGACCTAAAATTAATATTTTCAATGGCCACACGAGCACGCCGCACAATCTCTCAAATTCAGTTACAGGTGTTGAACTATTGCGCTTAAGAAGTATATTTACCCCATAAATCAACATGGCTTGATTTATAATAGTTGCAATGCATACATATATAAGTGTTGGCAATTCTTTTGCAAAATTACCCATGAAATATGAGATGGTCGCTAATAATACAAACATAATTATGCTTGAAATAAAATATCGTTTTAGATTAATTTTTTTTCTTATGAACATATCTAATCATTAGCCAAAAAGTATTAAAGATGACGGCAACTAAAATTATTAGAAAAAGTGCCTCAGAAATAATATTTTTTTTTAACAACGTATACAAAAAAAAGCTAATACCCAAAATAGTTGAGGGTAATCCGAGCGCTAAACCTACAACGACCAACTTGTTTTCGGGTATTTTCATCGAATTTCCAGTTGTTTACCGCTTTCTTGCTATTCTGCGGCTATAAATGTTATTTAAACGACTTTTAATGACCGCGGGATTAGGGTACTCATTTAAAATTGTGTAATAAAACTCATATGCTTCTTTTAATTTTTCCATTGATTCATAAGCATTTCCAATTAAAAATTTTGTTTCAATAGTTTTGCTTGATTTATTGGCTCTTTTTAAAAACTCTAACCAATATTTAATGGCTTCTTCCCATTTTCTATCTTGGAACATAGTTAGACCCAAGTTAAAAAAGGATTCCGTATAATATTTATGGTTAGGCTGTTTTGAGATTTTGGTAAAAAGCTCAAGACTTTTTGCAATATCGCCATCATTAAGATTTGCTAACCCTAACCTATTTTCATAAAAATCTTGGTTAGAAAGCTTAGGCTCAAAACTAACAAGTTTTTCATAATTCTTTTTTGCCGCCTTAAAATCTTTTAATAAGCTAAAATTTAATTCAGCTAATTTCTCCTCAGCTTTAATTTTCCAAACTAAATCTTCCGTATTTTCTTTAATATTTTCATAATTTTCGCGCGCTTTAAGACCATTTAATAGATAAATTGAATAAAGCTCACCTAGCTGGTAATAAATCTTAATTTTGATTAATTGAGATGGATTAGTTTTAATTATGTTTTCATATGTAGCGACCGCTTTCTCATATTTTTGATCAGCTAAATATTGTTGCGCAATTAAAATTTCACTCTGAATAACAGGACTGAAATCACATCCAAATAGAGAAATGATTAAAACGAAAAGCAACCATTTATGAAAGTGGTGTTTTGTTTTGATCGTCACTTCCTTCGATTTCAATACCATCCTCTTCTGACTCAATTAATTTTTCAACTGAAGTTACCTTTTCTCCAGCTTTTAAATTAATCAGTTTAACACCTTGAGTGTTTCTACCAATCAGAGAGATTCCTGATATTTTCATTCTGATTACTTGGCCTTTATCTGTGATTACAACCAGATCTTGCTTGTCACTTACTGGACGAATCGCCACAATCGCGCCATTTTTTTCGTTGAGTTTCATAGCGATAACACCTTTACCACCACGAGACTGAACTCTATATTCGCTTGATTGCGTACGTTTTCCATATCCATTTTCAGTTACGGATAAGATTTCAACGCTATCATCGATAATTTCCATACCGATAACTTTTTCGTTGTCGTCAATCTCAATACCTTTTACACCTTGAGAGACACGTCCGATCGCTCGGCAATCTTCTTCACTAAAACGAATAACTTTTCCAGCTGAAGAACAGATGAGAACATCTTTTTTACCATCACTCACTCGTACGTTAACTAGATTATCATCATCTAGAATCTTAATCGCACGAATTCCTGACTGTTTAATATTGTTGTACTCTTCTAATGAAGATTTTTTAATCGTACCTTTTTCCGTACAGAAAATTAGGTATGAGTTCTCTTTCTCTTTTGGAATAGGAATAATTTCTCTAATCTCTTCACCTGCTGGAAGGGCAATCAAGTTTGCAACGTTTCGACCTTTATTAGTTCTATTACCTTCTGGTAAGTTGAACACTTTCAGGTTGAAAACAGTACCTTTGCTGGTAAAGAAGAGAATAGTTGAGTGAGTATTAGCAATGAAAATGCTAGTAAAGAAGTCATCATCATTAACCGCACCTTTGACCCCTGCCCCACCACGTTTTTGAGCGCGGTAAGTATCAATAGCCATTCTTTTAATATAACCTTTTTGAGTAATTGTTACGATTACATCTTCATTTTTAATCAGATCTTCAATTTGAATTTCGTCAGCACGTCCTTCAATTTGAGTTCTTCTCTCATCACCATATTTTTCTAGCACTTCTTGGAACTCATCTTTAATAATTTTATTAACTAGTTCTTCAGAAGATAGAATTAAAGTTAATTTTTCAATTAACTTCATAACTTCATTATAATCGTTGATAATTTTATCACGCTCAAGACCTGTTAAGCGTTGTAATCTCATTTCAAGAATAGCTTGAGATTGAATTTCACTTAATGAGTATTGTTTAATTAATTGTTCTTTCGCTTGAACTGGGTTCTCAGCTTTTTTAATTAATTCAACAATCGGGTCAATATTTTCAACCGCAATTTTGAGACCTAATAAAATATGAGCTTTTTCTTTGGCTTTCTTAAGTTCAAAAGCCGTTCTACGTAAAACCACTTCACGTCTATGATCAATGAAGTAATCTAGTTGTTGTTTTAAATTAAGAACTTTAGGTTGCCCGTTGTGGATCGATAAGAAAATAATCCCAAACGATACCTGAAGTTGTGTATGTTTAAAGAGTCTATTGAGTGTTACGCTGCCAATCTCACCTTTTTTAAGTTCGATAACAACACGAATACCTTCTCTACTCGACTCATCTCTAATGTCAGAAATTCCTTCTAACTCTTTCTCATTTACCATTTCGGCAATTCTCTCAATGAGTTTTGCTTTATTTACTTGATATGGTAATTCCGTAATAACAATTCTCTCTCTATCTTGCGTTTTACCAAATGGCTCAATATCGGCTTTTGCTCGAATATGAATAATACCTTTACCAGTATGGTAAGCTGATTTAATTCCCTCAACACCGTGAATTGTTCCATATGTTGGAAAATCTGGACCTGGAATATAACGAATCAGTTCATCAATGGTTAAATTTGGATTATCAATTAAAGCCACCAGTGCAGTCATAACCTCTTTTAAGTTATGTGGAGGAATATTAGTTGCCATCCCTACTGCAATACCAGCTGAACCATTTACAATTAAGTTTGGAATTCTGGTTGGAAGAACAACTGGCTCTTTTAACGAGTCATCATAGTTAGGTTTCCAATCAACCGTCTCTTTATCTAAATCTTCCAGCATCTCCTCTGAAAGTTTATCCATTCTAATTTCCGTGTATCGCATAGAAGCGGCACTATCACCGTCAATTGAACCAAAATTTCCTTGTCCATCCACTAGCGGATAACGAAGTGAAAAATCTTGGGCCATACGAACGATGGTACCATAAACAGCAGCGTCACCATGTGGGTGATACTTACCGAGAACGTCCCCTACAATACGCGCCGATTTTACATAAGCTTTATTACTAAAGTTACTCTGTTCATACATTGAGAAAAGTACTCTTCTGTGAACCGGCTTAAGTCCATCGCGAACATCTGGAAGAGCTCGCCCGATAATTACCGACATGGCATAATCAAGATAACACTCTTTCATTTCATCTTGAATTAAGAGTGGAAGAATTGTTCCATGATTATGTTTTGAATCGTTATTTTCTTGAGTCATTGTTTATTTCCTTATCACTTATTAAATATCTAAGTTTTTCACATTCAGAGCATTGCTTTCCACAAAATCTCTTCTTGGAGCCACTTGATCACCCATCAGAATCGAAAATATCTGGTCAGCATCTAATGTATCTTCTAATTTAACTTGCATTAATGTTCGATTAGCTGGATTCATGGTTGTTTCCCAAAGTTGCTCTGGGTTCATCTCTCCTAGTCCTTTATACCTCTGTATATAAGCTCCAGCTTTTGAGTCCTTTACTAAGAAATCAGAAAATTCTCCGAGGGACGCAAAAACTTTTTTATTTTTATCATTTTCAAAGATATATTCTAAATTTAGATACTTTTGAACACCTGAAAAGCTGTTTAATAGATCCTGGTACTCATGCGATTCAATGAAATTCTTATTAATTCTAAAGTTTTTCTTTTTAACACTAGAAATTATTTTAACTTTAATTGAGTTAGAATTATTTTTAATATCTTGAACTACTTCAAAATCATATTTTTTAAAGACTGTATCATCTTTCTTTTTGAAATAATCATTGAAATCCTGACAAATTTTTTGAAGTGCTTCAGTTTTGTCGAAGGTATCTTTATTTAGAACTGAATTTTCAATCAAATACTGAAGAAAATCAAAATCGAGCTGGAAATCATAGTTTTGTAAATTTTTATAGTAACTACGATACTTATTAACAACAACTTTAACATCTTCAATTGCAGCAGATTTCTTATCTATAGATATTTTACTATCAACAAGAGCACTACTAACTAGATATTTTTCTAACTCTTTTTCATCCTTTAAATATTTTTCAGATTTACCTTTTTTATATTTAAATAACGGAGGCTGAGCAATATAAATATGGCCTCTTTCCACTAGCTCAGGAAATTGACGATAGAATAATGTAAGTAAAAGCGTTCTAATGTGAGAACCATCCACATCCGCATCGGTCATAATAATAATTTTATGGTATCTAAGTTTACTTAAATCAAAGGATTCTTTACCAATACTAGTTCCCATTGCTTGAATAAGCATTTTAATCTCATCGTTACTTATCATTTTGTCATAACGAGCTTTTTCTACGTTAAGAATTTTTCCTTTTAAAGGAAGAACTGCTTGAACTTTTCTATCACGTCCCTGCTTAGCTGATCCACCCGCAGAGTCCCCTTCCACTAGGTATATTTCACAAAGTTCAGCGTTTTTTTCTTGGCAATCAGCCATTTTTCCCGGAAGACCACTAAACTCTAAAGCACTTTTTCTACGAGTTAGCTCTCTAGCTTTTCTAGCTGCTTCTCGAGCCGCCGCCGCATCTAACGTTTTCTTTAAAACTGTTTTTGCGACATTTGGGTGTTCCTCAAAATATTGTTTTAATTTTTCCCCAACTAGTGAGTTAACAATGCCTTCAACTTCAGAGTTTCCTAGTTTTCCTTTAGTCTGCCCTTCAAATTGAGGATTCATGAGTTTAACTGATACGATACAAGTTAATCCTTCTCTCATATCATCACCAGTTAAAGATACTTTCATATTTTTAAATGTATTATTATCTTTAGCGTTGTTATTTAAAACTCTTGTAAGTGCAGTTTTAAAACCTGAAACATGTGTTCCACCAAAAACCGTATTAATATTATTAGCATAACTTACAATCGTCTCAGTATATGATTCCGTCCACTGCATAGCGAGTTCTACTTCATAGGTCTCTTTAGATTGTGTAAAGTAAACCACTTCATTATGAATCGGACTTTTAGCTCTATTTAAATATTTAACATACTCAATGATCCCACCTTCATAGTGGAATGTTTCACCTTTTTCAGAACGCTCATCTTTAATGGTTAAAATCAAGCCTTTATTTAAAAAAGCCGTTTCTCTAAATCTATTAGCAAGAGTATCATAGTTATATTCATAAACTTCAAAAATTTCATTATCAGGTTTAAATGTAACTTTAGTCCCTGTATTTTTTTTCTCATCAGCTGGAAGATCACCTAATACTTTCAATCCTTTTTCACATTTTCCATAATCAAAAAATACTTCATGTAATTTTCCATTCTTTTTAATTTCGAGTTTTACCCATTTTGAAAGTGCATTTACAACTGCAGCACCTACACCATGAAGACCTCCAGATACTTTATATGCACCACCATCTTCATTAAATTTTCCACCAGCATGAAGTTTTGTATAAACAACTTCAGCGGCTGAAACTTTTTCCGTTGGATGCATATCTACTGGAATTCCACGACCGTTATCATTTACAGTGATTGAATTATCTAAGTGAATAATAACATCAATTTTAGTACAAAAACCCGCTAACGATTCATCAACCGCATTATCTACGATTTCGTAAACTAAATGGTGTAAACCACGAACACCAGTATCTCCAATATACATACCAGGTCTTTTTCTAACAGCATCGAGTCCCTCTAAAATTTTAATTTTATCTGCATTATATTCAGTATTAACTTTAGAGATCGATTCTGTTTCAACTGTCACATCATTTGCCATAATTTAAATTCCTGTTTCAATTACTTCCAAGCTGTTATTATCGTAAGTGATAATTTTACCAGATTTTATAAGAAAATTCTTAACATGTTCTATTTTTTCCAATTCATTTTTAAAATTTTTATTTGCTGTTGTTATAAAAACTTGAAAAATTCGCGATCGTAAATATTTAACTAATCGCGTCCATCTAACCTCATCTAATTCGCCAGAAACGTCGTCAATTAGAACAATAGGATAACTATTAAATTTGTACCTAAAAAGCTCTATATAGGCAAATAATAAGCTTAAAAAACCCATCTTTTGTTGGCCTAAAGAACAAAAATCAAACGCATTTATTCCGTCAAAATTAATTTGAAAATCGTCAACGTGTGGACCCACAGTTGTATACTTACTTACCTAAGTGCTTAAAATTGACCTTAAAGTCTCAAATATAGAGGCTGCGTTATAGTTTTTTCCAATCGCTTTTATACTGAATTAAAAATCTCATGCTGTTGATCGAAAATTTCTTTAAAAGTGTTTGAGTAATTTTATTAAGCTCTTCAATAAACCTGCCGTTTTTGAATTAAAAATAGAATATTCACTAGCCATCTATTGCTAAAATTTGTTCTTTAAATTCATAAGGTTTTTTTTGAAGCAGACTGTTTAATTTGATAGAATATTCATATTTATGAAGAATCTTCTCATACTCCTTCAAAATAAATGCTTAAAAACGAATTGAACTGTTTTCGCCTAAACTGAGCTGATGTGTATGAAATAAGAATGAATCAAATGGATTTATAAAAACAGAGGGTGTTTTTACTTTATAAGGGTTGACGTTATTAAGATAAGCAGTCCAGTTTATCTTGATCAATTTTACCAGAATAAAGATCTTCTGGTTATTATATTTTTCTGATTTAAAACAGCTGGAAAATATATCTCAGAGTTTTCCCCATCAATACTTAGAATTTGTGGAAAACTTGTATTTTTCTAAGATTTTCATTCATGATAAGATAAATGGATTCTAATAAGTTTGTCTTACCATTTCCATTTTCACCAAATATACAATTGATCTTTTCTGAAAAAATATTTCAGTGTTATCCAGATTTCTAAAGTTTTGAATTTTAAGCGCTTTTGATTTTATAACGCTCCATTTTATAATTTCATAGGCATTGCGTTTTTTCCGTAAACTCTTTATTAGGAGAATAACTATAAAAGGCTAGTTTCATTAATAACCGAATTAATACCGACTCTTCATCATCAATTGCTACAGTTAACATTTCAAGAAAAATATTTAGCATTAAACTTAGTTTCAATATTAGGTCCAGAATATTTCAATATTTATTTTTCTAACAGCTTCACTTAGACTTGAGCTAATAGTAAGTAATAGCATAGTTGTTTTATCTAAATAGTTTAACTTCACTATTTTTCCGATGTCATTATTTTGATTCGTTTTAATGCTTCTATTAATTCATTTTTTTGAATTTTTAATTCGTATAATGTCTTAGTAGGAATAACGGCTTTATAGTTAGAAATTCACGTGCAATTAATCTTATAGATAAAGAGTAATTATCATTAACATAAATAAAGGATTCATCAAGTGATATATTTAAATCACTATAAGGATTGGAATCAACTAATTTTAATCATTAACTTTTCTAGGTAAAATAATACCATCTTCTAAAAATAATATTTTTTCTTTTATAAGATTTTCATAGTTAAGTTTTACCAACCTATAATTCATTTGCAGTACCTGCTATAAAGTTATTATTTATAGTCTGGAGAAATATTCCATTAAAATATACTTTAGTTTCATCGTTTGAAATTGCGTGAGTTGCTTTATTTGAAAATCTCTTGCACAACTTTTTCCAGGTATTGTGAATAGTTGTGAGTATTTTCTAAAATTTAATAAAGGAAAACTTGATGGCGATATAAAAAATGAATATGAGTTGTTTTTAAAATTTAATTTTATTACATTAAGATTGAGTTGTAAGTTAAATTAATTTCTTCGCCATTAGGTACTTCTTTAAAATTTCATAAAATATTTTTTGCATTTATACAGAATGGTGGATTCATTTGGTAATGGATTTGCTTCACAAATATACTTTGCCGATACTTCTAAATCGGTTCCCTTAACTATTAGTTGATTATCTTTTATTTCAATTAGACATTGAGATAAAATTGGTCTTGTTACTTTTTTTTCAATAACAGAAAGAACTTTATTTAAAGCTTCTTTTAATTGTTCTAATTGAATATTAATTTGCATAGGTCACGAATATACACAAAAAAATGAAGCTTTAAAAGGCATTAGGTTTTATTGATTGGATTATAGGTTATTTATCTTCTATTTAAATACTTAATACTAATTATAGTGTGGATAATGTGGATAACTGATATTATTTTTGTGATTTTAAATAGATAGACTTCTTTTTAATTCACATTGATATGTGTTTAGAATTTGTGAATAACTCAATATAGGAACGGAGATGATTAAAGTTTTCCACATCAAAAATAGTTTTCCACATTTTATCCACAAAGTTTTCCACAAATAATCTACGTCACTTACATTCTCTTACTTTTACGCATAGAGAATCAGAAGTTATCCACAAAGTTTTCCACATGTGGAAAACTTATTACTCACAAAATAGAAATTGTGAATTTTATTTAATGTGGATAATGTGGATAACTTTTTTAATTGAAATAATCTTTTAATATCAATAGTTTAAAAACGTCTAAACGTATATCCTAATGTGGATAAAATTGTGAATAATGTAAATATATTTTCCACATTTTAAAGTTATTAACATATAGATGTGGATAACTTTTGAGTAGTCAAAGCTGGATAGTCAATTTTTAGAAGTTTTTTTCTAAATCTATGATAGTTTGCGAAGCTTGAGGATCAGTTTTAATTGAATGTTTAACTTTTTCAATAGCATGCATTACTGAAGTGTGATCGCGTTTTCCAAAATAGTTTCCAATTTCTATTAAGGTTGCACCGCAAATTTTATAGGATAAATACATTGCGATATGTCTAGGATCGGTAATCTCTTTCAAACGTACTTTTGATCTTAGATCGACCAGGGGAACTTTAAAGTACTGCGAAACAATTTTAGAGACGTTTTCTATGGTATATCCATCGATTTTTGCTGTTTCCTCTGTAAGTTTTAACTGATCTTTAGCAATTTCTAAATCGATATCAACTTTGAATACAGAAGAATAGGCACCTAATCTAATTAAAGAACCCTCTAGTTCACGAATATTATTTTTAACTGAACTTGCAATAAAAGTTAAAACGTCGTCTGGAAGAAAAATATCTTCTTCGAGCGCTTTTTTCTTTAAAATGGCAATTCTTGTTTCAATATCTGGAGCCTGTATATCTAAAACTAATCCCCATGATAGGCGAGTTTTAATACGCTCTTCTAAACCATCAATCTCTTTAGGGTGCTTGTCTGACGTAAAGATAAGTTGTTTTCCTTTAGCATGGAGTTCATTAAAAACGTGAAAGAACTCATTTTGAGTTCCAGCTTTATTTTTAAGTTCATGAATATCATCGATAATTAAAACATCTATCTTCTCAGAATATTTTTTTCTAAACTCTGCAATCTTTTTTTCTGCTATATAATCAATCATCTCAGTCATAAAATCTCTAGCAGAAGTAAAATATATTTTTAATTGAGGATGAAGATCTTTAATCATGTTAGCTGTTGCGTGAAGTAAATGTGTTTTCCCAAGCCCTGATGAACTATGAAAATAGACGGAAGGGTAGGTTTTACCAGGCTGTTTTGCAATAGCAACAGCTGAAGCATACGCCATATTATTAGAGGGACCTACGATGTAGCTGTCAAAAGTTTTTTTAGGATCAATTAGATTTCCATAAGATTCATCATTTAAATGTTCTATAACTTTAGAATCTATTTGATGAATAAGGTCACTCTGAGTAGGAATAAAATCTAGAGAAAACTTAACATCTTTTGCCGTCTTTGCTGTTAAGTTTTTTTTATCTTTATATTCAACATCTTCCAAAATTTCTCTAGATGAGACAATTTGTGTTTGAGGGCCAGAATAAATATCTATTATTATTTCATACTTTTTACCTAAAATAAGCTGAACACCTTCTTCAATTAAGCCTATATAATTTTTTTCAATTATAGTTTTTATAAACGGAGTAGTTACTGTAAATTCAAGTGACTTTTCAGTTATATTACTTAAATTAAATAAATTATCAAAAAATGTTGTATATTTTTGTGGAGATAGATTATTTTTAATGTGATTTAATATATTCTCGCTTAAAAATTTAATCTCATCATTATTTTTATCGTCATAATTTATTTTATTTTGTTGATCATCAAATTCATTTGGGTTTTTTATATTTTCAAGATGCAAATCTATTGTAGATTGTTCAATATTCTTATTACTAATCTCAGATAAGTCTAAAAATTTATTAATTGGGAATTCGTTTTCCATTTTCTGGTACCTATATTTACACTTTGCGAAATAAAACACTAAATAAAAAGGATATTAGCATGTATCATGGATTTTAAAAAATTATCAATTGATTAATTTATGATTTTATGTTTTATATGCAGCTTGAAAAATAGAAAATTTTGACAATAAGGATTCTGGTAATGAGTAAAAGATTACGTACATGGCAGCCTAAAAAAGTTAAACGTTTGCGTCAACATGGTTTCTTGGCAAGAATGAAAACCAAAGGTGGTCAAGACGTTCTAAAAAGAAGACGTGGAAAGGGTAGAGCAGTTCTAACTGTGACTACAGGTAAAAAATAGCAGTGATTCAAGAGAAAATAAATGCATTTGGTAAATCTTTTCGATTAAGAGAAAAGAAGGATTTCGCACATCTGCATTCTGACTCACGATATATTTCTGATCCTTTGTTTAAAATCTATTATAAAAGGAGCTTAATAAGCTCTAAGAATACAAGGTTAGGTATTAGCGTTTCGCGTAAAGTGGGAAACAGTGTAGCTAGAAATAGATTAAAAAGAATTTTGCGTGAATCCTTTAGAACTTCCAAATATAAAAGTCTCGGTATCGATCTATTAATTAATTTACGCCCAAAGCAATTTGATGACATAAGTGCATATGAAAATAGTTTATTAAAAAGATTTATAAATAGTTTAGATAAAATTTATGATCAAAAGCATAATAAAAATTTTAATTAGAGTATATCAAATTACAATTTCACCTTTTCTAGGTGCAAGATGTCGTTTTTATCCTAGTTGTTCCCATTATGCTCTAGAGTGTTATGAAAAATTCTCTTTGCTTAAAGCTACACGATATTCGATCGTAAGAGTAATTCGTTGCAATCCCTTGTGTGAGGGTGGTATTAATCTTGTTCCAAACGATAATAATGAGGTAAAAAATGGGTAATGATCAAAAGCGGGCAGTGCTGGCTGTGGCAATTTCGGCAGTAATTTTATTTTTGTGGCAATTTTTTATTGTTCCTAAATATCAACCATCTCATAATTCGCCAACAGAAGTTTCTACAACTACAACTACGCCTCAACCTGCCACTGAACCTAATAAAGTAGAAACAAATACACCAGCGGCTCCGATAACAGCGGTTTCTATGGCAAAAGTTAAGCTTGCAAATGGAAACGAATATGAGATTAGTGACACTTTGGTATTAAAAAATATTCATCAACCTAAAGACATTAATTTTAAAGAGTTTGTTGGTAGCGATAATCCTATTGAAATCTATGAAATTCAGAATCAAAAACAAGTTTTGAGTCAATATAATCTTACTTTTTCAGAAAATAGTAATGTTATAACTGGTATTTCAAAAGTTGATGGCTCTCAAGTTAAGATTGAAATTAATGACAATGGTTTTATTAAATATACAATTAATAGCGTAACTCCAAAAAAATATCGAATTATATTTAATTCATCTAAAAAAGTGTTAGAAAATAAGCAGGAGAGAAAATTTTCAATTCTACATAAGAAGCTTTACACTGAAATTGTTGGAAAAACTGATTCTGGCGAAAATACCCTTAAGTGGTTTGGATTAGATTTTAATTATCATTTATTAGCAGCAGTTGTACAAAATGAAGAGCCAATTCTTTTTAGAGTTTATGCTGAAGCCGATAATGGTTAACTAGCGGTTGATTTTATTAATCCTAAAACTCAATTTGAATTTAAGATAATCTATTCTAAAAAAAGTTATGATGATTTAGTTGCATTAGGAGATAAGTTACATCTTTCAGTTGATTTTGGAATTTTAGGTGTAATTTCAGTCCCGATACTTAGAACTCTTCAATTTTTTTATAAGCATTTTCCAAACTATGGTTTAGCAATTATTCTGTTAACTATATTTGTAAGGCTTCTTACTTTTCCATTACAATATAAATCTTTTAAGAGTATGAAGAAAATGCAAGTTCTTCAGCCGGAACTAGCTAAACTAAGAGAAAAATATAAAGCTGATCCTCAGAAAATGCAAAAAGAGACGATGGATCTATTTAAAAGAGCTGGAGCTAATCCATTGGGCGGATGTTTACCAATGTTATTACAAATGCCAATTTTTTTTGCTTTTTATACTGTTTTATCAAATGCCATTGAATTAGTAGGCGCACCTTTTTATTTCTGGCTTCATGATCTATCAAATAAAGATCCATTCTATGTATTACCAGTTTTAATGACTGGATCAATGTTTTTACAACAAAAAATGACGCCAACTCCAACGACAGATCCTATGCAACAAAAAGTGATGATGTTTATGCCACTTATTTTTGGTTTCATCATGAAAGATATGCCATCAGGACTATCACTTTATATTTTTGTTTCAACACTTTTTGGAATTTTACAACAATGGATTGTTTATAAAACTATCGAATGATTATAGATTTTGAAGCCAACGATTTAATAATTGCCTGTAGTAGTGGTAGTAACCAAAACGCGGCAATTGCTTTAATTCGATTGTCTGGAAAATTTACGCTAGATAGTTTTCAAAGTTTTTTCAGTAGCGATTTAAAAAAAATAAAAATTCAGAAAAATTTTTTAACCAATATTCTCGATAGAGGAAATATTGTTGATCAAGTGGTGGCTTGTTATTATGAAGCACCTAAAAGTTTTACCGGTGAAAATATTTTAGAGTTAAGTGTGCATGGAAATCAGCTTAACGTTCAACGAGTTCTTTCACTTTTTACAAAAAATTTAAACTTTCGCTTGGCCCATCCCGGGGAATTTACCTACCGAGCGCTTAGAAATAAAAAACTCAGCTTAGCCGAGGTGGAAGGATTGGATCTTTTCTTAAATGCGACCTCTAATCTATTACTTGATCAGGGCCAGTCATTAATGCAAGGTAAGTTGAAAGAGCATTATCAGGCACTTCATGCTAGTTTTGTCACTTTAAAGGCTTCAATTGAGCTATCGATTGATTTTGCGGAAGATGTTGGAGCCGATGAGATCAAAAATAATATTGAAAGTAAGCTAAATGAGTTCAGTAATCTTATCAATAAACTGTATAACAAAACTCAATTAAATATTGCCTCCCTGATTGCGCCTGAAATTGTACTAATTGGGAACACCAATGCGGGAAAAAGTAGTCTTTTCAATGCCATTTTAATAGATAATCGGTCAATTGTTTCAAGCATTGCGGGAACTACGCGGGATTATATTACTGAAAACATTTTCTACGATCAAATCCATTTTAAGTTAGTTGATACGGCAGGAATGAGAATCAGTAATGATGAAATTGAAAAAGAGGGTATAAGTCGAGCCTACAAATTAATTAAAAATGCTTTTTATAAAATTTTAGTTGTAAACCCATATCAGTGGGATTTAAAACAACTTCCCATTGGAGAAATTGAGTTAGATGCAATAGTTGTAACTCACGCAGATGTTTCAGATTTTGCAAAAGCATACGAAAAAATAAAGAAAGAGTTACCAAAAGCACGAGAAACGTTTGTGGTTTCACTTGGTCCTATAGGACCAGCTTCACAAAATGGTCCTATAGGACCAAGCGACTTTTCTGGTCCTATAGGACCACAAAAACTGATTTTAGATAATGTTGTAGCTAAGTTTCAAAGAGCCTCAGCGGATGAACCCATTCTTATTCAAAGACACGCAGCAGTAATTAAAATGATTAAAAACAGTGTTGATGAATTTACTCAACTATTAAAACGTGAATCTGATGTTGGAATAATTTCTAGTGAAATCAATAACATAGGTCACCACATTCATGAGTTAATCGGTATTGTTACACCTGATGAAGTTTTAAATAGTATTTTTAAAAATTTTTGTATAGGTAAGTGAAATGTTCCACGTGGAACAATTTAAAAGTAGCTACTATGAGTGAAACAATTTACGACATTACCGTTGTGGGTTCCGGACACGCAGGTGTTGAGGCGACCTATATTGCATCTCAATTCAAAGAACTGAAGGTTGCTTTGATCTCAATTGCTGAAGTGGAAATGGCATCGGCACCTTGTAATCCAGCGATTGGTGGTGTGGGTAAAGGACAAGTGGTTAGAGAGATCGATGCACTTGGTGGATTGATGGGAGAGCTCGCTGATCGAGCGGGAATTCAGTACAGAACACTCAATGAATCTAAAGGTTTTGCGGTTCAGTCGACTCGAGTTCAGATTGATAAAATCACCTATTCAAAAGAAGCGACTAAAGTTATTTCTGGAATTTCTAATGTAAGCATTATTAAAGATAAAGTTGTTAATATAAAGAAAAAAAACGAGATCTTTGAGGTTGAGACAGCAGATAAAAAGAAATTTTTCAGCAAAAAAATAATTATTACAACTGGAACATTTTTGAATGGATTAATGCATACTGGAACTGAAAAAAAGCAAGGTGGGCGAGTTGGTTGCGATTATTCTCCTGGTTTAATGGAACTATTTAAAGAAGTTAAACTAAATCCACAAAGATTTAAAACTGGAACACCTCCAAGGCTTAATAAAGATACAATTAATTATAAAGTTATGCATGAACAAGAAAGTGATCCAAAAACTCGCAATTTTCACTATAGAAACTTCGATTCAGCACGAATTCAGACTCAAACTAGCTGCTTTTTAACTCATACAAATGAAAATACACTCGGAATTATTCGAGAAAACAAAGAGAAGTCGCCAATTTTCAACGGACAGATTCAAGGTGTAGGCCCAAGGTATTGTCCAAGTATTGAAGATAAGGCTTATCGCTATTTAGATCGCAATCGCCACCATGTTTTCGTTGAACCTGAGAGTTTTTCGTTAAATACCGTCTACCCTAATGGAATTTCGACCAGTTTACCTAAAGAAATTCAGTTAGATTTCCTTAGAACTATTGAAGGATTTGAAAATGTTGAGATTTTGGTTCCAGGTTACGCTGTTGAATATGATGTTGTAGACACAACTTCACTTAATATTACGTTAGAATCTAAAGATATTGCAGGATTATACTTTGCTGGCCAAGTAAATGGTACTTCTGGATATGAAGAGGCTGCCGGACAAGGGCTAATTGCTGGTGTAAATGCGGCTTTAGCGGTCTTGAATAGAGATCCGCTAGTATTAAATCGTCACGAATCCTATATTGGAGTGATGGTTGAAGATCTAATTTCTAATAAAAGAGATGAGCCTTACCGTCTTTTTACCTCTAGATCAGAAGATCGCCTCTTTTTAAGAGAGGATAATACCTATACCAGAATGGCAAACTATAGAAAATCGCTTGAACTTAATGGTGAAATCGATACTTTTTTAACCAATCACCTACTTGAACTCAATATTTTACGTGAAGTTTGTCAAAAACATCCTCATATATTGTTAAGTATTAAACAAGCAGAGAATCCGGTTTTAGTTTTAAAAGAAAAATGTGAAAAATCAGGCTTAATCTTTTCCGATATTATTATAGAGAATGTTGCGATTGATATTAAATATGATGGATATATTAAAAAAAGTGAACAGCTTAATAGTAAGGTTCTAAATCTTGAGAATAAACAAATCAATTGGGAGAAAATCGTTGCCTCTAAGAATGTTTCTTTTGAGTGTAAGCTTAGAATTAAAGGAATTCGTCCTGCAACTTTCGGACAATTGAAAAGAATTGAAGGAATTCGCCCAGCAACTCTTGCAGTTGTGGCCGGTGGGATGCTTTGAGTATTCATGAATGAATTTTCTAAAAGCTATTTAGAGCTCGTTAACGGAGAATTTAAGGGTTTAAATTTAACTAGAATCGTTGATAGTGAAGAGTTTTATCACAAACAATATCTTGATAGCGTTCTGCCTTTCGAAAAATCTGATTTGATAAAAGAAATTATTTCTAAGCATCCGCTAGTTATTGATATTGGCTTTGGTGGGGGTTTTCCAATTCTACCTCTCGCCTCTTGCTTTAAAAATCTTTCGTTTATAGGTATTGAGACCCGCGAGAAAAAACTTAAGGCAGTAAAAAAGATCGCTGAAACGCTAAACATATATAATGTTAAGTTTATTCATGCTCGCTCTGAAAATATCAATATAGATAAAAATTCACTTATTACATTTAAAGCTGTCGGAAAAGTCGATGAACTGCTGAATCAGTTAATGGTTACCGCTGATCATGTTTGGGCATGCCTTTACAAAGGGCCAAATTTTTTTACAGAAGAGAAAGATAATTTGAAGAAGCTTAAAGGTTGGGAATTAGTTAATCAATTTGAATGCGAAGTACCGAATACTATTGGAAGAACTATTCTCATTTTCAAAAATAAAATCAAAAATGTTCCACGTGGAACAAATAAAAACCTTGTCAAACTTTCTCAAATTCCTTAATAATTTAATCACAATAAAAATTATCGATTAGGAGAGCTAAGTGACTAAAATAATTGCGATTACCAATCAAAAAGGTGGCGTGGGTAAGACCACAACCTCAATAAATTTATCAGCTTGCCTAGCGGTTGCTGAAAAAAGAACCCTATTAATTGACCTAGATCCTCAGGGAAACGCTAGTGTTGGACTTGGAATTGATAAAAATATTCATGTAAATTCAAATATTTATCACGCTTTAATTGGCGAAAAAGAGATGAAAGATACGATATATAGCACGGAGATTCCAGGGCTAGACGTATCACCATCGGATAATAATTTAATTGGTGCTGAAATTGAGCTTGTGAGTGCACTGGCTCGTGAATCAAAATTAAAAAATGCAATTGAGACAGTAGCGGCTAATTATGATTACGTGATTATTGACTGTCCTCCATCGTTAGGACTTTTAACAGTGAACTCGTTAAATGCGGCCACCAGTTACTTAGTTCCAATGCAGACAGAGTATTTTGCGATGGAAGGTTTAACGCAATTGCTTAATACGGCAAGATTAATTAAATCATCATTAAATCCTAAAATATATTTAGAAGGAATTCTCCTAACTATGTTTGATGCTAGAAATAACCTACACAAACAAGTGGCTGGGGAAATTCATGAACATTTTAAAGATCAAGTTTTTCAAACTGTGATTCCAAGAAATGTTAAACTTTCAGAGTGTCCTAGCTTTGGTAAGCCAATTATACTTTATGATATTGAATCAAAAGGTAGCGAGGCTTATTTTTCTCTCGCAAAAGAAATTATTATTAAGAATGCAAATATTAATCCTGAGCTACTTAGCTCAAAGAAAATTAATACAAATGTGAATAGCGAATTACGCTAATTTCAAGAAAGGGTAAATTTATATGAGTAAAAAACCTGTATTAGGCAAAGGTATCGAATCACTTTTAAAATCTAACGCTACAGCAAGTTTTATAGATTCTATTAAAGAAGAAGAAGCAAAAAAAATTAGTGCAGCTCCTCACATTACAGCAGCTCTTTTAGAAAAAACAAAAGAAAAAAAAGAGGCTTTCCCTGAAGGTGATATTCATAGCTCTGTTTTAACAGTTGATATTAATAAAATTGTACCAAATGTGGCACAACCTAGAAAAATTTTTAAAGAGCAAGAAATAGAAGAATTAGCTAGTTCAATTAAGATTAATGGAATTATTCAACCACTAGTTGTGTCTGATTTTAAAGATGGGAAATTTGAACTAATTGCTGGCGAAAGACGACTTCGTGCTGCTAAAAAAGCAGGACTTGATAAAGTTCCAGTTATTGTTAAAAAAGTTACAGATCGGGAAAAATTGGTTATTGCGGTTATTGAAAATGTTCAGAGACGTGACTTGAATTGTATTGAGGAGGCACTCGCCTATTTTCAATTGATGCAAGATTTTCATTTAACTCAAGATGATGTGGCTGAAAAAATTGGTAAAGACCGCTCAACGATTGCAAACTTTCTACGAATTTTAAAATTGCCTAGAGAAGTTATTGATCATTTACAAAAAGAAAAAATCAGTTTTGGCCACGCTAAAATTTTAGCGTCTTTAAAAGATGATGAGCAGATTAAAAAACTTGCTAATTTATGTCTTGAGAAGAATCTTTCTGTTCGTGAATTAGAAGATTTAATTAAAAAAGATCCCAGCATTAAGCCGGTAAAAAAATCTGAGAATGAATTTAATGGAAAATTAGATCATTTACGAAAGAAACTCGAAGAGCGAACAGGTTTTCCATTTAAAATTAATGCAAAAAAGAATGGTTCAGGTATAATTCAAATTAGATACGGAAGTGATACTGAATTTAATGATATTTATGATTACTTAATGAAGGCTAAACATTAATTATGTTAAAAGATAAATCAGATATTGCCGCAATTATAAAACAGGGTTGTAAATTTGAAGGCAATCTTGCGTTTAGCGGCACAGCAAGAGTCGAAGGGATAATTAATGGCAGCATTTTTTCAAACGATACATTAATTATTGCAGAGGGTGCCGTTGTTAATGCGGATATTAACGCTAACACTGTTTTGATTTCTGGAACAGTAAAAGGAAACATTCGCGCTAGTTCTCGAGTGGAAATTAGAAAACCGGCACGCTTTGAAGGTACAGTTATGGCACCGAGTTTAATTGTTGAAGAGGGAGTTATCTTCCACGGCACAACAAAAATGCGGGACAAAACTTAGCTAAAATTCTGAAAATGTTCTTGACTGAAATTGTTACAAAGTTTATTAACAAATGCATTCAATTATTATAGTTAAATCGTAGAGTTAACAGATGGAAATTATTCAATCTATTTTTGTTCAATTGGGCGTTGATTACACTCTTGCCATTCAATTTGTTGTTTTAATCTTAGTTGTTTTTGCTACCAATATATTCTTTTTCAATCACCTAAAAGGTGTTCTGGATTTACGAGATGAAAATACATCTCAGCTTGAAAAGCTAATTGAAAAAAAATCATTGGAAATGCTTGAACTAGATGAAAAATTTAAGGTCCAAATCGACGAAGCTTATCTTTCAGCTCAGAAATTATTAGATGCTAAAAAAAATGAGGCTCTTAATAAGGAAGCTGCTTTTTATGCAGAAAAAGAGCGTGAGGTTAACGCTTTTATTGATGAAGAAAGAAAAAAAATGGAAAGCGAAATAAATGCACAGAAAAAAGAATTATTCGGAAAAACTAACGACCTGGTTGGTTTATTAGTTAAAAAGTTTGTGGATTAATATGAAATATATTGGAATTATTTTTACTGGAGCTCTTTTCTTATCAACATCTTTATTGGCTAACGAAGAAGCAGCAGGACATGCAGCACACCACGTCCCTTCAATGGCAGATCTAACTGCTCCTTATATCAATTTTATTGTACTTTTTTCTTTTATTATTTATAAAATTAAAACACCACTTAAAAATCATTTTGAAACTAAAGCAAGAAATATAGAAACTCGCTATTTTGCATCAAAAGATAAATTAAAAGAGATTAATGATAAAATTAACTTAAATAAAGTAAAATTAGATACAGTTCATATGGAAGTTAAATCGATTGTAACAAACGCAAATGATGAAAGTGATATATTCGCAAAAAATTTAAAAAATCAAACAATTGAAAGAGTTGAAAAATTAAAAAAAGATTCACATCTTAAGATTGAAGCTGAGAAAAATCAGGCTGTGAAAAAAATTAATGAAGAATTAGTTAATATGGTTATCACAAATGCTCATAATCAAATTAATTCAAATAAAGATTTTAAAAATAAAATCTCTAATAAGCTAATAAAAGCGATATAGGAAAAAAATGAAAGATAGAATTATAGCAAGAGCTTACGCTAAGTCGCTTATTGAATTAGGTGAACAGCAAAAATTAGATATTGTAAAAGAGATTACTGATTTTAGCGAACTAATCAGCAGCTCGAATCAATTAGAAAACCTACTTTTTTTAGATGTTTTTACAATTGATGAAAAGAAAGCAGTTCTAATAGATATCTTTAATAAAGCACAATATTCTAACCTACTTAAAAATTTTATTTTTATGATTATGGATGAAAAGAGACTCTCTCTTTTTCCACAAATTTTTAAAGAAACAGTAGTTATTGAAGATGATAGAAAAGGATTTTTGAAAGGAACAATTGAGGGTGCTGAAACACAACTTGACCCAGCTGTTCTTGAAAAAATTAAAAAATTCTTAGAAGAAAAAATTAAAAGAAAACCGTTTTTAACATATATTCAAAATGGAAATATTAGTGCTGGTTATAAAATCACTGCTGAAGATTTACAATTAGATGCAACTTTGGAAAACCAACTTGAACAATTAAGAGAAAATATTTTATCACATTAATAGGGGACATATTATATGGCTATTAGACCTGAAGAGATCACATCAATCATCAAAGAGAGAATTTCAAATTATGAAACACGTTTGAAATTAGATGAAGTAGGAACAGTGTTAACTGTGGGGGATGGGGTTGCTCGCGTTTTCGGATTACAAAACGTATTGGCTGGAGAACTAGTTGAGTTTCCGTCAGGTACTAAAGGAATGGTTCTTAACCTTGAAACAAATAACGTTGGGGTTGCTGTTCTTGGGGAAGACTCTTCTATTAAAGAAGGTACTACTGTAAAAAGAACACAAAAAATCGTGTCAGTTCCAGTTGGTGATGCACTTCTTGGACGCGTGGTAAATGCAATTGGACAACCGATTGATGGCCAAGGTGATATTAATGCTAAAGAATTCAGAGCAGTTGAAATTAAAGCGCCTGGTATTCTTGCTAGAAAATCAGTTCATGAACCTATGCAAACTGGTATCAAAGCGATCGATGCTATGATTCCGATTGGTAGAGGACAAAGAGAGTTAATCATTGGCGATAGAAAAACAGGTAAAACAGCTGTTGCTATTGATACTATTATCAACCAAAAAGGTAAAAACGTAGTTTGTATTTACGTAGCTATCGGACAAAAGCAATCTACAGTTAGACAAGTTCACCAAAAATTAAAAGAGGCTGGAGCTCTTGATTATACAATCATCGTTTCAGCAACAGCTTCACATACGGCTCCTCTACAATTCTTAGCTCCGTACACTGGTTGTACCATGGGTGAATATTATAGAGATAGCGCTCGTCACGCACTAGTAGTGTATGATGACTTAACAAAACAAGCACAAGCGTATCGTCAGCTATCGCTTCTGCTTAGAAGACCTCCTGGTCGAGAAGCGTTTCCCGGGGACGTATTTTATCTTCACTCAAGACTTCTAGAGAGAGCAGCAAAAATGTCTGATGCCACAGGTGCCGGATCACTAACAGCTCTTCCAATTATTGAAACACAAGAAGGTGACGTTTCGGCGTACATTCCTACCAACGTGATTTCAATTACAGATGGTCAGATTTACCTTGAAGCCGATCTATTTAACTCTGGTGTAAGACCGGCGGTTAACGTGGGTCTTTCAGTTTCACGGGTGGGTGGGGCTGCTCAAGTTAAAGCGATGAAAAAAGTTGCAGGTACACTTAGACTAGATCTAGCTCAATATAGAGAGTTAGCAGCGTTTGCTCAGTTTGGTTCTGACTTAGATGATGCTACTCAAAGACAGTTAGCTAGAGGTGCTCGTTTAGTTGAATTATTAAAACAAGGGCAATATTCACCAATTGAAGTTATGGATCAAGTTGCAGCTCTATTTGCTGGTATTAAAGGTTTCTTAGATAAGATTCCTGTTAATAAAGTAAAACAGGCTGAGAAAGATCTAATTGATTTTCTTGGTAGCAGATATGGATCACTTGTTGCTACTTTAAAGAAAGAGCAAGCTCTTAGTGAAGCTTCTGAAAAAGAGTTAACTGAAGCAATGAAAAAATTTGTTGAGACATTTAAATATTAATTATAGGGAATAACACCCGCTTCGGCTCCTGCCTACGCGTGTGTACATCCCATCGTGGTAATAATGGCAAATGTTAAAGAACTTAAAAAAAGAATTAAAACGACGAAAGGTACTTTGAAAATCACAAGTGCAATGAAACTCGTTTCAGCTGCAAAACTTGCGAAAGCTCAAATTGCCATTCAAAATGCGAGACCCTACGCTAGTGAATTAAATTCTACGATTAAAGTAGTGTCAGCTCTAGCACAAAACTACACGCACCCTTTTTTAAAAGAACATAAAGGGAATAAGGCTATTATTCTAGTTATCTCATCTGATAAAGGTCTGTGCGGAAGTTACAACGGAACGCTGTCGAAAAAAGTTCTTAATTTTATTAAAGATAATCCTGAAACAGATTTCAAAGTCTATTTTATTGGAAAAAAAGCAAAAGAGTTAATCTCTAAGAGTGTTAGTAATGTTGGTACTCACTATAAATTTGCAAAAGTTGTTCCTACCTATTCAGAATTGAAAGATGTAGCAGAAGAGCTTTCAAGTTTATATTCAGAAGGTGAAGCTCAAAAAGTGTATGTGGCTTACAATATCTTTATTTCAGCTATTTCACTTGAGCCAGCGGTTTCTCAACTTTTACCAATGACCCTTCCACTTGAAGAGAAACAGAGACTTGAAAAAGAGTTTCCTTTTGACTTTGAATATGAACCAAGTGGAAAAGAGATTTTAGATGCATTAATTCCACAGGCTTATGTGACAACGATTTATACAGCGCTTTTAGATGCTGTTGCGGCTGAGCATGGAGCTAGAATGTCATCGATGGAAAATGCTACCCAAAACTGTAAAGAACTTGTATATAGTCTATCACTTGAAATGAACAAATTGAGACAAGAGAATATTACTACTGAGTTAATTGAAGTAGTTTCAGGCGCGGAATCAGTTAATAATTAGTGAGCAGAGAAATATTTAAGGAGCAAACTAAAATGTCGAATCAAAACATGGGAGTTACTAGACAAGTAATGGGACCAGTTGTTGACGTGGAATTTCCGGTGGAAAACTTCCAGAAATCTACAACGCCCTTCGAGTTAGTAACAATACAATTTCAAACGTAGAGGGAAACCTAGTTCTAGAGGTTGCTCAGCACCTAGGGAACAACATGGTTAGAGCTATCGCAATGGACTCTACTGACGGTTTAGCAAGAGGACTTCCAGTGACTGATACTGGGGCACCAATTCAAACACCGGTTGGTCGTGATACATTAGGTAGAATTATTAACGTAATTGGTGAGCCAATTGATGAGGCTGGACCAATTGCTGCTAAAAAACACTATTCAATTCATAGAGCAGCTCCTCTTTTTGAAAATCAATCAACAAAATTAGAGCCGTTCTATACAGGGATTAAAGTTATTGACCTTCTTGCCCCTTACTTAAAAGGTGGAAAGATCGGATTATTCGGTGGAGCTGGAGTAGGTAAAACCGTTTTAATTATGGAATTAATCAATAACATCGCTACTCACCACGGTGGATACTCAGTGTTTGCGGGAGTGGGAGAGAGAACGAGAGAAGGTAATGACCTTTATCACGAAATGAAAGATTCCGGAGTTATTAATAAAACTTCACTGGTGTACGGCCAGATGAATGAACCACCAGGTGCAAGAGCGAGAGTTGCTTTAACTGGACTATCAGTTGCTGAATACTTTAGAGATGAAGAGAAACAAGACGTGTTATTCTTCATTGATAATATCTTCAGATTTACTCAAGCTGGTTCAGAGGTGTCGGCACTTCTCGGACGTATTCCATCAGCGGTGGGATACCAACCAACACTTGGTACAGAGATGGGGCAAATGCAAGAGCGTATTACCTCAACTAAAGATGGTTCGATTACATCTATTCAAGCAGTTTACGTTCCGGCGGACGATTATACCGATCCAGCACCGGCAACTACCTTTGCTCACTTAGATGCAACTACCGAACTTTCAAGACAGATTTCTGAGCTTGGGATTTATCCAGCGGTGGATCCTCTAACTTCTTCTTCGACGATTTTGACTGCAGCGATTGTTGGTCAAGAACACTACGAAACAGCAAGTAGAGTAAAACAGATCCTCCAAAAATATAAAGAGTTACAAGATATTATTGCAATTCTTGGTATGGATGAATTATCTGAAAATGATAAAATGCTTGTGGCGAGAGCTAGAAAAATTCAAAAGTTTCTTTCTCAACCGTTCACAGTTGCTGAAACATTTACAGGTATGCCAGGACAGTTTGTTAAAATTGAAGACACAGTAAAAAGCTTTAAAGCAATTTTAAATGGTGAATGTGACCATTTACCTGAGCAAGCTTTCTACATGGTTGGAAATTTAGATCAAGTTATTGAAAAAGCAAAAAAACTTAAAGGGTAATGTATAATGAGTGGAAGTTTTTTTAATTTAGAAATATATACTCCAGCTAGAGTTGTAGTTAAAAAGATGGAAGCTGAAGAGGTAACTGTACCAACCGTAAGTGGTGAAGTTACAATTCTTCCTCAGCACACTCATATCATTGAAAAACTTGATACAGGTATTATGACAGTGGTTTCTAAGGGTGAGAAAAAACATTTCTTAGTAACCACTGGAATCTGTAAAGTACTTAACAAGACGATTACAATTTTAGCAGATGTGGCTGAAAGATCTGACGAAATTGATCCGAAAAGAGCTAAAACTGCACTTGATAATAGTTTACGAGTTCTAACTGGAGAAAAAATTCTTCAAGGTCTTGAACTTGCTAAATACCAAAGAAAGGCTCATAGAGCTGAAATACGTTTAAAAATCGCTAATGGTAGTAAATTATCTGAGTAATTGATCAAATCAATTCAAAACCAAATTAGGCAAATTTTATTTTCTATAATTTTTTTAGAATTAGTATAAACTTATATTTAAGGTATATTGGTTTTAAGAAAATATGTTTTCACAAATGGTAAAAAAAATTTCGCCATCAAATATCACAAAGCCCATTTTCATTGGGGGAATTCTTGCATTTACATTTTTATCACAAAATTTAATCAAAACAATTGCCGTAAATTATAGTGAAAAAACTAAAATAACAATTAAACTACCTAATTTTAATCTTGATAATAACGAAAATAATTTAGTGGTTATAAACCCATCTCAAAATAATAATGATGAATTGGCAATCAATAATATAAAGCGTGAAATTTTATTAGTACAAGCAAAGCTTAATAAAAAAGATGTAGTTGTTAAAAAGAAGAATAAAAAAGTCATTTATAAGACCATTGTTAACAGAACGGTTATACCTGAACCCCCAAAAATGAATAATCACGTTTCTTACGAGATTAATAATAAAGAATTTATTGTCGAAAAAAGAGTGACTATTCAGATTAATGAAATTGATTACAAAGTAGCTTGGGCAAGAAATTTTGAAAAAATGAGTAGTCAAATTTTTGCAAATTTAAATAAAATGGAAAAAATCGAAAATACTGTTTCTGTTCAGTCTAAACCAATTGAAAAGATTACAGAAGATAAAGTGGAACAAGCGGTAAGTGGTCTTGATAAGAAAGAGGTTCAAGAGGAAAAGGAACCTGAAATAGTTAATGTTGAGTTAGATAAAGATTTAGAGGTTTTTGATTATTCAAAAAAACCAGTGACTGTAGAGTCTAAATCTGAATTGATATCAAAACCTCAAATTCTTTCAACTACAGTAATGAATGTCATACATAGAGAAAAAGAAAATATTAATAATTTGACTACTCAAAAACCTAAAATAAGTTTTAATTTTAGAGATTCGCAAAATGTTGCATCGGTAAACAGTTCAAGAGTTGTGCCATCAAATCAAACAAGTGGTGCAAATGAATATCCAACTCAAAATAGTTATAAAACAAATATTAAGACTTTTGAGTTGAGTTTTGAGAAAGGTGAAGGTGACTATCTAACTAATTTTAATTTTAGACCTAATTATCAAGAAGCTGATGTAGTTAGTGATAGTTTTGATGGAATATTATCTATTGAAAATAAATTAAGCAATGAAAATTCAATACTCAGTGGAACTATTACAAAACAAGAGTATATGCCACTAAAGGTTGATCTGGTTTTAGAGCAAGAAGATACTGACTACAATATCCCGTTAATTTCTGAAAGCGAGTTTAATAACTATATTGAAGAAAATAATTTAAGTGGGAAAGGTGGTAATGTATTACTTAAATTAGAAGGTGAAATTAAATCTGTAGAATTTGATAAAAAATATGAGAAAAAGATTTTTTTAAATAGAAATTTTACAAGTGTAGACGACTTGAAAGATGCAGATTATATCTTGTTTTTTGGTATAAATAGTGGAAATGCATTGATGGAATTAACAAACATTAATGGCAAAGTTTTAAGTAAAGTAATTAATTTAGAAGAAGAAAAAATTAACTTTGATATTATTAATATTGAATCGGTTAATCAAACAATAGTCTCACTAAAAGAGAATAGAGTTTTAAGCGATAAGGTAAAGGAACTGACAATTGATGAGGATAAAATTACTCTTTTTAACACAAATATTAAAGGTAAAAGCACGGGAGCTCTAAGTAACAGATATGAATTTTTAGATTATTATAAGTTTGTTGGAGAAAGAGAGTACTTTGAGTTTGGTCATATGAATGAAACTATTTTTGTAGGTAAAAACAAAGATGTTGAGGTAATAGAATTACCAAACGAAGAATATGTAGATCAAATATTTAAAAATTTAAATTTAGTAAACCTTGAAAACCAATGTTTAACTCAAATTAATTTAAGTAAGAAAATTAAACAGGCACAAATTGAACTTACATCACAAAAAGGTCCAGCTCCACTGAATATTTCATATTATGATATTGATGGAACATTTAACGGTGATATTACTGATGAAACATCTAAAATTTATATTACAGGTGATGAACAAGGTGCAATTAATATGAAGCTTGAGTATGTTGATGGAACAGTTGACTACCTTAGAACATATTGTTCAATCGGTTCTTTTGTTATTGAACAAAATTAATTAATTTTGCCAATCATAATTCTTAAAGACTTCCATTGTTCTTCTATAGCCCATTTTTAGAATTTTAGCTGAATTTTTTGGATTTAAAGAAAATGCACTGGAAAAAAATAGACTATAATTGCTAGCCTTAGGGTAAATATCTATTAATCTAATATTTGGTTTGTAATTTAATTTGCGCTCTAAAATTGAAACAATTTCACGTGTGTGTTTAGCTGAAAATTTCTCAGATTTCATATATTCGTGAACACTATTAATAATATCTGCAGAAGTTAACCTTTTTTCTCTAGCATCAACAATTTTTTTCTGAATCATTAAATAAATTGCCTGTAAACAAATGGCAGGCAGGCCATAATTAATTAATGATCCAACTTCATCGTGATAGTGATAAGGTGTGTGAGTCCAAGAGCTAATAATAAAATCACATTGATTATCTATTGCAATATGAGTAGAAAGTGTTTCTCTAATCTCGCCATCAATATAATAAGTTAGTTGATCATTTGAAATAATGGGATAGGGAGCATAAAATGGCGGCACGCTCATGCTACCAGCTGCCGCTTCTGAAATATTTACGCCAGTTTGATAAACTGCTGTTACATCATGAGCAGGATTTGGATAATTATACTTACTAAAAATAACTTTTTTTGAATGGTCTAGTTGTGTGGCTACAATAAAAAGATCTGCCGCATAATCTTCAAACCTATTTGAACTTATAACATGTTTTCTAATATAGTTCTCTAATCCAACTGTTGTAAAAAGTCCGGAGGTGTTTACGATTGGCATAAGCAATTTTCGAACCAGTGAGGGAAGGCCTTCAAAGGGCTGATAAACGACACTCTGGCGAGGCTTTTTATGAGCTAGTCGAACGGATAAAAGATCACTATAGGAAACGGGTTTAAGCGAACTATTTCCCATATGAAGTGTGGAATTTAAAATATCTTGTGGGCTAAGGCCGGCGGTTAGAAATATTGAAACCAGTGCACCAGCGCTGGATCCAACAAGTGTAGAAATTTCTAAGGCATCAGGGGTTTTATTAAGCACACTTTTATTAGTTTTGTATGAAAAGCCCAATTCTTCTAAGGCAAGAGAGACACCCACATGCCAAGCAGCTGCTTTAACAACGCCACCTGAGCAGACCAATGCAATTTTCTTATTTTTTAAACTTGATAAATCAATATTTTTCATACCTATTTATTATATAATAATCTCAGGTGTATAATAAACAAAATATAAGCTTAAGGGCATAATAATATGGAAATTGAAAGTAAAGCATTTTGGTTGGATATTTCAGAATACTCACGAATTAAAGAGATCTCAATTTCAACCATTCGAAGACAAATTAAATTAAATAAAGTTAAATTTAAATTAGAAGATGGAAAATATTTTATTTTTAGTGAGGATACTGCAGCAGCTAATGATTTTCACCTGCACGAATTGGAAAAAATTAAAAAAGAAAATATTAAGCTTAAAGAAGAGATAGAAGAGTTAAAAATGTTAATTATGATTTATGAAAAAAAAGTCAAAACAAATTAATATGAAAAAATATTTGTTTTTTATATTTTATATTTTAGGTTTAAGTATTAATACTTTTGCCGCCACCAATATGCATAAATGCATGTTGTTACCTATTATTGATAATACTGGCTTACTCGATAGTTTCAAAGTTTTCGAAATTGTTGAAAAGAAACTACAAGAGAGTAATTGGTGTTATTATAAATCTAATTCCAAAGTAATTGATATTCTTTCACAATACAGAAAAAACTTAGAGCAACATTTAGATAATCCAGTTGTTTTAAAGTCTATTATAGAAAAAGTGGATGCTGGGTCTGTAATTAAGACAAAATTAAGTATTGCACCTCAGGGAATAGAACTTGAGCTTAAGGTTTTAGGTGAAACAGGAGAAGATGTTTATTTTATAGAAAAAACAATTCTTCCAGAAAAAGACCCAGCAATTATAGCACAAACAATTGTAAATTGGTTAAATGTATATGAAAAAACTATTCCATATCAGGGTGAAATTATTGGAATATTGGGTGAACAATTTATTGTTGATATTGGAAAAGCGTCGCATGTTAGACCTGGAAGCAAATTAGTTGTAAAAAGAGCATTAGGTAAAAAGCGACACCCGCTTTTAAAAGAGATTGTTGAGTGGGAGATGGAATCCATTGGAGAGGGAAAAATAGTAAATATTTCTGAGTTCCAAGCCAATGGTCAAATGACTAGCTATGAAAGCAAGAAAGTGAAAATCAGAATTGGCGACTGGGTTAACGTAGATCTAGAAGATACAAAAGCCAAAGATGGATATCCTGAAGTTGAAGGTTATGAATTTGGAAAATTGGGAATTTTTGGAATTTACTTCACTGCCGGACAGGGTACTGATACTAATTATATAAATAGTTTATCTAGAAAGATGTCCGGAATTGAATTTGGATTTTTATTAACCGTTCAACCGTGGATTACTAGAAATATTTTTGCAGAGGGCGATTTTTCTAGAAAATTTTCAACTTATAAAAAAATTTCTGGTTCTATTACTAATAGCAGTAATAGTTTATCTGGTGGTTTTATTAAAGCTAAAGCTGGTTACAGATATCTTCCGCTTGGATTCTTTTATGGTCCGCAAATTGATGGATATGCTGGTTATGGAATTTATGAATATAATTTAGATCTAAATGTTAATGAGGGTTACGGCCAACATAAATTTTCAGGAGTATTACTAGGAATTAGGGGCAATGTTCCAGTATTTAAAGATGTTCGTCTTTATGCCCAAGCTGAGTTTTTACCTTTTCCAACTTATGCTGAAGATGTTTCAATTTTTGGAAATTCAGCAAAATCAATTAGTAGTTATCATGTGGGGATAGGTGTTAATTATGTGTATAGTCCCAATATGAGTTTTGATATGGGTTATTTTTTACTTACAAATAAAGCTAAGTTTGATGCTCCATCAAGAGATTTAAATTTTCAAGATAATACAGTTAGGATTGGCTTGCTCGTAAACTTTTAGTATTATACTTTTCATGAATAATTTCGACAAAGTAGAGAAAATCGCACAAGAGATTCTCAAGCATAAAGCGCTATATTATCAAGGCAGAGCGATTATTTCTGATCATGAATTCGACAAGCTTGAAGATGATCTTAAGAAGCTAGATCCACATAATCCAGTACTAAGCTTAGTCGGCTCGACTGTAAAAAATGCTGACAAAATTAAGCATGATAAAAAAATGCTTTCACTTGAAAAAACCTACGATAAAGATGACCTTAAAAAATGGGTTAATGGATATGATGTGGTTTCAACTTTTAAAGTGGATGGAATAAGTTGCTCGCTAGTTTATGAAGCAGGAAGACTTAAAATTGCAAAAACCAGAGGTGATGGCCAATTTGGTGAAGATATTTATTTAAAAACGCAATGGATAAAAGATGTAATCAAGCAACTTGATCATAACACTATAAAAAACTGTGAAATAAGAGGTGAAATATATTGTACAGAAGATGAGCTATTTCACCTGTCTGAAGAGATGGAAAAAATTGAATTAGATAAACCAAGTTCTCAAAGAAACATTGTGGCGGGTTTGATTGGTCGAAAAGAAAATTTAGAACTGTGTCGGTATTTAAACTTTAAAGCATTTGATCTTTTAACAGATGATGTAAAAATTGCCACAGAATTTGAGAAAGGAAAAATTCTAAAAGAGATGCATTTTAATACTGCCAATTTTTATCTTCATTTGAACGGTGAAAAAATAGAAGATGCAATTAATGATGCTAAAGATTTTATGGAAGAAGGAGATTATCTAATTGATGGTCTAGTTTTAACCTATAACGACATTAAGCTCCATAATGAATTAGGTGAAACTGCTCACCATCCTCGTTACAAAATGGCATTTAAATTCCAAGGTGTATCGAAGAAATCTCATATTAAAGATATTATTTGGTCAGTTTCTAGAAATGGTGTACTTACGCCGGTAGCTTTAATTGAACCGATAGAGCTTAGTGGAGCAATGATTTCTCGAGTTACACTTCATAATTATGGATTGGTTAAACAGTACAAATTAAAAGGGTGATGAAATAGAAATTATTAGATCAGGGAGGTTATACCTAAGTTTTTATCTGTAATTAATCAAAGCAAAAATGAATTCACCGTTCCAGAAGTTTGTCCCGGCTGTAAACATAAAACCATAATAGATGATATTAGACTTCTATGTACCAATCCTTACTGTCCAGAAAAAGTTTTAGAAGAAATTTTAAATTTCGTTCAAAAAATTGGGATTGAAGAAATTAGTTCGAAAAGATTAGAAGAAATGGTTAAAAAGGGCCTTATAAAAAATATTCCTGACCTGTATAAGTTAAAAGAAAAAGATTTTTTAACTCTAGATAAAGTAAAAGATAAATTGGCTACAAAGTTTTATTATGAAATTCAAAAGTCTAAAAATGTTGACTTGGTTACGTTTTGTACAGCACTTGGATTATCAGGTGGTGCTAAAACGAAATGTGAAAAAATTATCAGATCAGGATTTAATACTATTTCTAAGATTAAAAATTTAACGGTTGAAGAATTGCAAACAGTTGAATCATTTGCAGAAAAATCAGCATCAGAAATTGTAAAATCCATAAATGAAAAATCTCAGTTGATAGACTCATTACTAGATGTAGGTTTCAATATTGAAATAAAAGAGACAACTTTAAGTAATAAGTTGCAGGGACAAAAATTTTGTATTACAGGTGAGCTGAGTGAAAAAAGAAACGTGATTGAAGAAAGAATTAGAAATCACGGAGGAGTAATAGTTAGTTCGGTTTCTAAAAATACAGACTATTTATTAACTAACGAAGTGAATTCAACTTCAAGTAAGTTTAAAAAGGCCCAAGAGTTGAAAATTAAAATTATTAATGAAAATGATTTTAATGAGTTAATTGCGGTCCTATAGGACCATAATTTATATTTAATTGATTAAAAAGGAATGGTAATGGTGATTAGTAAGAAAATTAAAACGCAATTTACCTGCCAAACCTGTGGGTATTCAACAAGTAAATGGATTGGTAAATGTCCGGATTGTAATGAATGGAACACTTTTATTGAGGAAGAACAGAGTAAAAGCTCCACTACAGTTTTTGAAAATAGTTTAAAAAATAAGTCAAGTATTCCTAAAACTATTTCAGATATTCAAAGCATTAAACAAGATAGAATTTTAACTGGTATCTCTGAGTTTGATAGAGTTGTTGGTAATGGGTTAGTTTCAGGATCACTTATTTTAGTAGGTGGCGAACCAGGTATTGGTAAATCCACTTTAATGATGGAGATAAGTGGAAAATTAGCAAATTTAAACCAAGATTTTATTGTTTTATATATAAGTGGTGAAGAGTCGGCTGAACAAGTTGCATCGCGATCAAAAAGATTGGGAATAACTTCAAAAAATATGTTGATTTGCCATGAATCTAATTGGCAAAATATTTTAGAACATATTAAAAAATTCAAACCAACCTTTTTAATAATAGACTCCATTCAAACAATTTATACAGGTGAAATTGCATCTCCTCCCGGAACAGTTTCACAAATTCGTGATGTTACTTATGAACTAATGAATCAAGCGAAAGGATTTAACATAACCACTTTTATAATTGGACATGTTACCAAAGAAGGAAACATAGCTGGACCTAAAATTTTA
Organism: Bacteriovoracaceae bacterium; assembly: GCA_046328975.1. Taxonomy (GTDB): domain Bacteria; phylum Bdellovibrionota; class Bacteriovoracia; order Bacteriovoracales; family Bacteriovoracaceae; genus JAXLVO01. The sequence continues at coordinate 78,583 of JAXLVO010000008.1, forward strand.
GAACATATGGTGGATACCGTTGTCTATTTTGAAGGTGATCAATTTGGCCAATATAGATTACTACGCGCCATTAAAAATAGATTTGGAAATACCAATGAGGTTGGTATTTTTGAAATGCATGAGGTGGGGTTGAAAGAGGTTTCAAATCCCTCACTCTATTTTCTAGATGAAAATTTAGAAAATAATTATGGACGGTCAATTTCATGTATTGTTGAAGGATCTCGGCCATTGTTTATAGAATTGCAAGCACTAGTAGTTGAAAATAAATATGGAACAGGTAGAAGAACTACTCAAGGTATAGATACTAATAGACTTGCAATGCTTATTGCTATTATTGAAAAATATTTTGGTATACCCATTAGTTTTAATGACATTTATGTTAATGTAGTTGGAGGAATAAAACTTCTAACACGTGAAACAGATTTAGGAATAATTGCAGCAATTTTAAGTTCACTGAAAAACAAACCAATAGATAATTCAATTGTCTTTTTAGGGGAAGTCGGATTAACCGGAGAAGTTAGAAGTGTCCCAATGGTAGAAATAAGGATAAAAGAGATTGTACAGATGAAGTTTCAAAAAATTGTAACCTCAGAAAGAACAGCAAAAGAGTATGCTGGAAAATATAAGATAAATATTGTTGGTATCAAAAAAGCAAGCCAATTAGAACAGGTAATAGATATTTAGGAAAATAATATGAAGATATTAGTACTCTTAATAATCTGTTTTAGTGAGGTATATGCTCAAAAACTATCATTTAACAGTGGATTAAACAAACTGTTAGAAGAATCTAAGCCTATTCAAATTAAATCCATTGAAAAAGAAATTGCGGCACTTAAATTTAGTAAAGCATATTCACCTTTTTTGCCCAAGCTTAATTTCTCTACTGTGAATGGTTTAAAGAGTACAATTCCAAGCAGTGAAGATTTAAGATATGAAAAACCATATACAAGTACATTAAATCTTAGTCTTTCAACTAATTTGTATAATAATGGAAATGACCTACTAGAATTTGATAAAAAAGAATATGAAAAAAAACTTGCAATCAAGGAGTGGGAAAATTTAAAAAACGAAGAGATTTTAAAATACGTAATTCAGTATTTAAAGTACTCCTACCAAACAGAATTGGTTAAAATTCATAAAAGTCAGCAGATATTACTTACAAAGCAATATAACCAAATTAAAGATAAATATGAAAGAGGTATAAAACCGTATAAAGATTTTTTAAGAGTTAAAACAGATTTAATGCGTGAGACAGTTACTGGACAAGAGCTGGATAGAACCCTTGAGGAAATTAAAAAGGATCTCAAGCTTCTTGTTGGTGTTGATAATGAAGATTTTGTTCCTTTAGAAATTAAAAAATCATTAATTTTAAAATATCCAAATTTGAAAATTGACAAAGGAGATTTAAGAAAAGAAATAATTAACTTAAAAAACAATATAAATAATTATCAAGTAAAACTTTCCGAGAACAAAATCGGTCCTGAGTTAACGCTTAATTCAGGCGTTGATTACAATATAAATAATTACATTAAAAAAAGTGCCTCTTTAAACCAACTTGATAAAACTGAATGGAATGTTTTGTTAACATTGAAAATTAATCTTTGGGATAATTTTGAAAGTGCCAATGAAAAAAAGATAATTTATGCTGAAAGAAATAAGTTTATCAAAGAACAAGAGCAAAATAATAATGAATATGAAATGAAGATAGAAAGAAACTTGTCTAAAATGGAACAGGCTAAAACTAACTTTGAGTTAAATGAAAAGCTTTTAACTTTGGAAATTGAAAACTTCAATTCTGTGGAGAAGGAGTTTTATAATGGAAAAATGAGTTACTTGGACTATACCAGCGCACTAAAAGATTTACAAAAAACAAAATCAAGTTATACACAAACTTATTATGATTTATTGGAGTCAATGAGTAACTATTATTTTTATAAGGATAAAATATATGAATTTGTTAAAGATATTTAGTTTTCTTTTAATGGTGGATGTGGTTTTTGCATCTAACAACGTTACAGTTGTTAAAGATGAAATTATTCAAAAAATAACACTTGCTGGAGTTATAGAATCAAAACATAGTTCAATTATATCAGCGCCATATGATGGTTATGTTAAAAAATTATTTGTTAGAGTTGGAGATAAAGTAAAAATCAATGATCCATTAGTAAGCGTAATGCAAAGTTTAGTTTCAAATGAAAATATATTTCCCATTAGAGCTCCAATTAGCGGAACTGTAGTACAGATCTTAAAAAATGAAGGACAATCGGTTCCGGCAAACAATCAAACTGATTATATTTTAAGAATTGATGATCTGAGTAATTTAAACGTATCTGCCAAAGTAACTGAATTAGATTTCAATAAAATAAAATCCAAGCAAGAATGTTTAATTAAATCTACAGCTGTTATGAATAAAGTTTATCATGGAGAAGTTTCAGAAATTCATTTAGCTGCAACAAAAGTAGAGGGCTGGGATAGAGGCCAAGTTGAATTTAGAGTAAAGATCAGTGTTAAAGATTTTGATGATATGGTTAAGCCTGGAATGACGGTAATGATCGATTTAGTTACCGCAAGAAAAGATAAAATTCTGGTTCTACCACATGAGTATATTATTGAAGAAAATGGTGAATACTACGTTAAGCTTGTTAAAGGTGAAAAAAGATTAATTAAAATTGGAATTCAAAACGAGAGTCTTTCGGAAATTATATCAGGTGTGAAAGAGGGTGAAGAAGTCTCTATGGTTGATTTTAAAGAATTTGATAATTAAATATGACAAGTACAAACGATTACCTAATTGATATTAGAAATCTTAATTTTAATTATCAATCTTCTGATGATTCGCAGGTCAATGACTCTTTAATTTTAAATAAAGTAAATCTATCTATTAAAAACAATGAATTCGTGGCAGTTTGTGGTCCAAGTGGTTCTGGTAAATCTACTCTCTTTTATGTTTTGGGTGGATTAATGCGAAAATATAATGGAGAAGTACTTTTTAGTGGAAATGAATTAAAAAACTTTGACGAAGAACAACTTGCTAGTTTTAGAAATAAAAATATAGGGTTTATTTTTCAAAGCTTCTACTTGTTACCCAAGTTGACTGTTTTAGAAAATATTCTTTTACCGATTACATACTCAGCCTCAGATAAAACTGATTATGAAAATAGAGCCAAGGGGTATCTACAAGAATTTGGACTATTGGATAAAATGAACACCCTTCCGGGAAAGCTTTCTGGTGGACAACAACAGAGAGTTGCTATCATCAGATCTCTCATTAATGAACCAGATATAATTTTAGCCGATGAACCAACCGGCAATTTGGATTCAAAAAATAGCAAGCAAATAATGTCGCTTCTTAAATCAATTCATAAAAAAGGTAAAACTATTCTAATTATTACGCATGATTTAGAAGTAGCTAACGAGTGTGAAAAAGTTATTTTTTTGAAAGATGGGCAAATAGATAAAATTACAATAAATGAGATCAATCAAGTTCCAAAAGAGAAAATTTCCAAATTTAACTTAAAAATAGAGAGAACACCTATTAGATATTTCTATTCATTTAAACTCGCTATTAAAAATTTAGGTTATCAGAAAATGAGAACCTTTATTAATATGCTTGGAATAATTATTGGTATAGCTGCAGTTTTTTCCATGGTTACTCTGGGAATTTATTCTAAAGAGCGTATTTTAGAATCTTATGCTTCACTGGGAGTTAACACTATAGGTTTTAATGGGTATCCCAATTGGGAAATGCGAGCTACTGACAAGTCCTCCCGAGTTTTTA
>JAXLVO010000009.1:0-71825 GCA_046328975.1 Bacteriovoracaceae bacterium
AACTCCTACCCTTGGCATTGTATTCTATTTTTCAGTGATCGTTGGACCATTGATTCTTTTTGCTATCGCTATCTTCTTTTATAGACGGAGAAGAGCTCTTTGAAAAAAAAAGGCATTATCAACCTTTTTTTGTTTTTCTTATTAATAGGGCTTTTGATCTTTACCTATTACTATGAAGAGCTGCGTTTTTTTGAAAATAAAGATGAACATAAAACTGAATTCGATCTAGCTCAAGATGTAAAAGCGATTAAGCAAATTAAGCTTAAAAACGTTACCATAATCTTTAACGGTACCCATTATGAGTTGGCCGACTCTCATCAGAAGATTAATCAAGAGATGATAAAAAATCTTTTTAACCATTTTTCTCATTTTAAAATCAAACGTACTTTAAATGAAGCAGAAATTAGTGAAATTGTGACAACGAAAAAAGAGGCGCTCTTTTTTCGTGAGGAGCCTTTTTTTGTTGAGTTATTAGTTGAAAAAAATAATGGAAATGTCGATCATGAAAAATATGTTTGGGGTAACTATTTAGGAAAAGATTTAGGTTATTATATTAAAAAAACCGTAAATTCTAAAACTGAATGGCTATTAGTTGAAGATCTCTCAGCTATGAGCGGAGTCTATTATGCTGATGATGATGTTAATTTAGTTAATTATGAAAAAGTCAAGGCCCTTTTGACTGGTAAAGTTGAAGATTATCTTGAAAAAAATGATCCTCCAAAAGTCAAATAAGAAATCTACCAAATTGACTTACATTTCATAACATTAGCCTTTCGCATTCAGAGAAAATCTAAACTTTCGTTTAAAACGCAATTAGCTAATTTAAATTTTAAGTGTAAATGATTGCAATTTATTATTAAAAAGTTTTAATATAAATTATTAATAAATCTTAATAAAGGATGGAAGATCAATGCATCTCTTGTTGCAAGGCTCGCTTGAAGTAATTTGTGGACCAATGTTTTCTGGAAAAACTGAAGAGTTAATTAGACGAGTACGAAGAGCACAAATTGCTCGCCAAAAAATTCAAGTTTTTAAACCTATGATTGATAATCGTTATGATAAAGAAAAAATTGTAAGCCACTCCTCACTAAGTATTGATTCTCATCCAGTTAATAACCCTCTTGAAATTTTAACCAAGTTATTAGATTCAACACGTGTAATAGCAATTGATGAAGTACAGTTTTTTGATCAGCAGATTGTAAAAGTCATTTTAAAGCTAGTTCGTCGTGGCCATAGAGTTATTGTTGCGGGCCTTGACTTAGACTATTTAGGTAAACCTTTTGGCCATATGCCTGAATTATTGGCACTGGCCGATGAGGTGACTAAAGTTGCAGCAGTATGCACAGTGTGTGGGAATAAAGCGTCAAAAACACAAAGACTCTATTTAGATGATGGGTTACTTTCAACGCAAGAACAGATTCTCATCAACCCCATCAGATAAATATGAGGCACTTGCTCTTCTCACTGAAATACCTTCGCAAGTACAGCAAAAACGAATTGTTTGCCATTTATGGAAGAGTTTATTACGTCTAGTAATAGTTAATCCAGATTTCGCTGCCAAATAGGGATAGTGTGTAGTTGAATGGGAGATAGTGTAATCAAAAGGATGAATCATGTCATATTTTTGTGAACATCTCTATGGGGATAATGTTTATATTTTAAAATCATTCTTATCTTTCTACACTTCTTCAGAAATTGAGTCACCCTGAGACCCAAACAGCCTATTTTAGTTATGTTATGAAGCTTGCCGTCATTTTATGGCAACGGTTATTCAGGAAGAGTTTAAAACCAAAGAAGAGCAAGAGTTTGAGACGCGAATGAAAAGGCTCCATCCTAAAGAGGAGCGTGGTTAAGGGGATTTTATTGACGTAACCAAAGTTGTCTGTGTTGATTTGGCGAGGGGCAGGAACACTTCCTTCTCAGACAATTTATGAAAATCTAAATCTGCTTTTAAATTGTGAAAACGTCAGACAAGATCATATTTATAGTAACCGTAAAGTGAATGAAAAAAATGAAGTCATGAGGTTAACTTTTCAGGTGCAAAAATTGGTGGGGATATTGACTAATGCCTATGTTATTTTTCCTGATCAATGGGAGCAACTGGTAAGAGTATTAGTTATACTTTAGACCATTACAAGCAGAATATTAAAGGAAAGGCGTAGAATTTAACAATGCATTTAATTATTACACCTGAATATATTAAAAATGTAAAAAAAGCACATCCCGATCTTAAAATCTACGCTTTAAGACTTGATCGTGGACTATCAGCTCCTCATATTTTAAATACTCCATTGAGTAACATTGGGATCAAGAGCGTGGACTCCAATGATCATCAATATATTGTTCCAGGTGCTGGTGGGGTAGGTGAGCTTTTAGAGAAATAACTCTTTTGTATAAAAGGAAAACAGTATGTCCCAATCGACAATTAATTTAGATAACTATGCTCCTGAAATTATTTACCAGAAAAGAGATAAAAGAACGTATTAAGATTTTAGCTGAAACCATTTCGAAAGATTATTGGCCAGAAGAAGAGTTGCTGGTTGTTTGTGTCTTAAAAGGTGCATTCATGTTTTGTAGTGATCTTGTTCGCAATATTACTTTACCGGTAAAAATTGAACATATCACTCTCTTATGGCGCTGGAACTGAAACTAGCGGGCAAGTAAAGCTTTCATGGATATAAACACTTCTATTGAAGGTAAAAATGTATTGATTGTAGAAGATATAGTCGATACTGGTCTTACCATAAAATATTTAATGGATCTTTTTGAGCAAAGAAGACCAAAAACACTCAGACTTGTTCACTGCTTTAAATGTGAAGTTAAACATAAGAGCCAAATTGACTATTTGGCATACAAGTGAAGATAAATTTGTTGTGGGATATGGGCTAGACTATGCTGGTAGGTATGAGAGTTGCCATAGGAATACTTAATGCTGAACAATGATAATTGAAACTGGCTCAGTTCGCGTTGATTTTTAATTGGAACACTAGATATTCATCCATTAATTTAGTTATTCCCCATGTTGTAACCATCAATGGAGCACTTAATTTAATGACTGGAAGTTAAAGTAATGATAAGAAGCATGGTGTTGAAATATACTCGCACTGACTATAATGAAACTAAGATATTTCATACTAATGAGTTTACTTTTGGCATATCTATCAGAATAACCACTTTAAGCACTATACGTTGATAGCTCAAATTTTGATGTTTTTAATCTTACTCAAAATATACATATTGAGTTAAAGTGGTTCCGCCGGGCGCAAGGACTAGGTGGTTCATCAACCGTGGCGGGCTAGCACAGACGATGCTTTAAACCGTTTTACCCAAAAAGGGTTAACTCGATGAGATTTTAAACTTGTTTTTAATAATATTGAAGCAGAAGTTTTAGATTCAGGACCAACTGGGTATCAAGATTACTATCAGCACTTATGGGTGGAATTTTAGCGTTGAAAATGAATCATGAAAAACTAGAAATAGAACAAATTTATTCTAATGAACTTTTAAAGTTATTTCGGAAAAGCTGTATTTTAGTTATTCAGGAATTACTCGCCTAAAGTGCTATCAATAACTGGGAAGTTTTAAAGGTTTCTTTAATAAAGAAGAAAGAATTCGAAAAGGACTTACTAAAATTGCCCGGAACTTTCTAATCAAGCCTATTTAAAAATAAAGAAAAAAATATAGTGAATTTTTAAATCTGATTAAGGCGAAGGAGGGTTCGAAAAATCTTTTCCCAACGATTTTAGCTGAAGAGATTGTTGAGTTATATTCACAGATAATAAAAGTAGACCCTACTTGTGGTATTAAGGCTTGTGGTGCAGGTGGTGAGGGGATGTTTTATTTTAATTTCAAATTGCGGTTTTAATAACCGATTAGAAAGTGACATTAGAAAAGTTAATCACACAAGGGATGAAGCGTCTCCTCTTTTCAATAGCTAGTCCCGATGAAGTTACCTTCGATTAGATCAGATACGATAGTAGCGGGACTCTCTTTTAGTAGGGGACGTGAAAACGATTACTATCTTTGTTTAATGGAGTATTTTGAAGATAGTGAGAATTCTGGCCGGTGGGCCCTTTCAAAGTTGGTTTATCCTAAAGAATCAAAAGCTACTGATGAGAGTTCGTTAAGTGAGCTACTTCGAGATTATAAAGTTAAACAGATTGTAACTGATATTCCTCTTAATATGCCTGCCTGTTATCAATGTACGCTAAAATGTCCAGGTGAAGCAATGTGTAGTGAAGCGAGTGTGAAATATGTAAGAGAGGAAGTTGATAAAATTCTGTCTGAAAATAGTAATCAGCAAAATTTTCATCCGAAAACTTATGAAAAACATAGACTTCAATCATTAGAAGTAACTCATCAAAATGATATTTTTGCTAAACAGAGTGATCAATATATCTTATCGCGCTCGTTTAAGCGCCGACTTAAGAAAGGGTATCTTCCTTATTGGAATAGGCCAATTGATTTTTGGGTTTGGATTAATTATTATGATCAGCTTCTTAATATGTTTAATTACTCCTATGATTCATTTGGGCTTACTCCTTATATTTCCATAATGCGAATCAACTATTTTAAAAAATTTTTAAATAATAATATTAATTTTTATGAGTCAGATATTTATATTATTCTTTTGGAACTTGCTAGGGCAGGTATCATCACTAAAAAACAACTTTTAGATCTTAAAGATTTGGAATTTGGAGCTGAGGCGAGATTAAATATTGTAAAAAAAATTGAAGAGAAAATTAAGCTCTTTATTTATGAACATGATTTAGTTGTATTAGTAAATGATTCAAGGGCCTTTGCTGCATTTATTTTGTCGCTTTCGGGTATGGCAAGTAGCTCAAATAAGACAGTAGAACTACCATCTTATTGCAATCAAAAAGAGATTAATTTTTTAGTTCCAAGTTTTTATTAGGTAAACGAGATCTGTTTTCGAAAATTAATAGAAAAAAGAGAATGATGAATGGAAAATGGATAACTCTTGAGTAGTATCCAGTGTAGACTCCGGTCAGCAATAATATAATCGCAAAAATAAGTGATATATAAGTGTAAAAACTAATATAGACGAGAGTGAATTTTTTTCCTGCTAAAAAGCAGGTGTAATAAATTAAGTTAACAAAAATCAAAGCATAGAAAAAAATATTAAGTGAACTTATAAAAGGATTTTAAATTCAGAAAGTAGTGCTATAGGGAATTCTTCTAATGAAAGTCCCATTATTTGAAAAATGAGTGGCGCAAATTTTTGAAAACGTTTCATTGCTGATATTGTTATTAAGCGAGACAAAAAAGAGGTCAGTAAGTCATGGATAAATAAACAGCATATGAGTAAGTAGTTATAAGCGTTGGTGCTAACAATTCGAATTTTATTAATTAATGTGTTCATTAGTTTTTGTAGGAAAAACTTGTCCTTGTTCTAATGTTACATAAGAGTTGGAAACTCCCAGTAAAGTTTTTTTCCATCCCACAAAAATTCTACTTTCCAGAGTCCTTGCGGATATCCACCAAGTCTTGAAATATGGTCTTTCCAGCGCTGAATAGTACTATTTACGTCATTTTGAATTTTTTTGATTTTATCTTTATTTCCACGTTGGTAAGAGGCCAGAGCATTTAGCGACAAAACATTTGAGCGTATTTTTTTTGTCATGATATTTAAAATAGGAATTAGCTCCTCTAACTCTTTTAAAGTAAGCTGTTTGTTCTCTAAAATATTTCTCAAAGAGAAGACATTTTCTTGTGTCATAAATCTTTTTTTTTAATTATTAAATTATATTTAAAGTTATTGAAAAATTGGTTGAGTTTGTCTACTGAAAAAATATTACTTTAACTGTTTATTTTTTGTGTTAGTCATCATAACTATTTTGTCGAATTTTACGAGATACATCGCGTTCAGCAATGGTTTCTCGTTTGTCGTACAGTTTTTTGCCTTTAGCAAGGGCAATCTCAATTTTTACTTTTGATGATTTAAAGTAAAGTGTGACAGGGATAAGTTGAAGATGTTTAACTTTCATTTCGTGTGCAATTTTTTTGATCTCTATTTTTTTTACCAGTAATTTTCTGCGTCTGTTCTCTTGATGATTAAATAAGTTACCAAATTCATAGTGAGGAATGGTCATATTGTAGAGCCACATCTCTCCTCGATTATCAATTTGAACAAATGCGTCAGTTATAATTGCCTTTCCTGCTCTTAAACTTTTTACTTCAGTTCCGACTAATGCAATACCAGCTTCAACTCGCTCCAGCAGAAAGTAGTCGAAATGGGCACGCTTATTTTTTACAATAATTTTTATATTGTTATTTTCTGTATTCACTAAATTTCCATTCTTAGGCCAATACTATAAATTTTAATGTCGCCACCCACGTTATAACCTGGTGAACCCAATTTAGAGCCTGTTGCGCCATTTTCTTCACCACTGGTTTTAGTAACTTTAAATGAGTCTAATTTTTGAAGCTGATAGCTTCCACCAATTTCAAAATTGAGATCAAAAAGAGCAATTTGATATGAGGCTCCTGCTGAATAAATAGTTACATCTGAATCAAGTGAGTTTCCGGCACCACTAAAATTTCTTTTAAGTGGAGAAGGTCTTTTAGCATAACCACCACTTAACTCTAGCTTCTCAATAGGTTGAATGGAGAGTGCTAGTTTTGGAACAAATATATTTTGTGTCTGAACTTTTTCGTAATTGTCACTTGATTGAAGTAGGCCAGACTGTTTTACAATTCTCATAACTGGAGTTGAGTAATTTTCCCACCATTGTCGCTCTACCATTCCTTGTAAAGTCACGATTGAATAAGTATAGCCAATTCCAAAGCGTAAAATGGCCGGATCATAATAGAGCATCGAACTCACAATAATATCAAAGGGAAGTCTTGGATCGGCTGTTTCACCGGCCGCTCTAGATCTAATCTGATTTTTCATTTCTTGCTGGTATAGAATAAATGTAGCAAATGAATTAAGTTTAAACGCAAGAGACGTATTAAAAGCAACCGATGGTTTAATAATTGAGTGGACTTGCCCACTTGAGCCATAAGCTGTTCCATTCATAGATGCTCTAGTGTTGAGGTCTGCACTTACTTGAAATCCTGAGTAGACCCCTGCTGATGCTGCCAAATAGGGTAGAATCAGATAGCTTAAATTGGCTTGGAAATAGGGACGTTGATAACGAGATCTATACATTACATATTCTGGTAAAAATGGATCGCCTGAGTTTGCATCGGCCAAGTAATCTTTTGGGGCCGCAACTATAAAACCTAAATTGAGTTGGTTAAGATGTTTAATGGTTAGCGGAATAGGAATAGAAGCGTGAAATGTGTTAATAATTGTTGATTTGTAATGTGTGTCGACACCACCAGTAAGTGATTCCCCTTTGGTAACCGTATTACGGATAGTAACATTGTTGATTGGTTCAAAATTGCTTTTGGTATAAAAGGATGAGGCTCCAAAAGTAAATTTAGGACTAAAAGCAGTTAAGCTTGGAGCATAGTAGTTATTGGCCGAGTCGCTTGGATTAAGTGAAAATTGGTTGGCCTTAGAGTTGGTTGAAGGTGAAACTCCAAAGAGTTCAGGAAAATTAGCAAATAGATTATTGGCAAAAAGAAGCAACAGCAGATAAGTAAAAAAATTTAGTGCCATCGTGGACCCCATTTAGGAAAAATCAGGATGATTACTATATAGTTTTATACAAATTTTGAATGTCCGGCAAACTTAAACTTTCGGCACGACTTTGAGGTGATATATTACATTTTTCAAGAATTGATTTACGTTTAATTTCGTCAGGAATAATGCCTTTTAGTTGATGATTGATCTGTTTTCTTTTTTGTGAGAATAATGCACGTAGGAATTTTTCCCAATGGTCAAATTGGTTTAATGGAATAAGTGTAGACTCTTTTCGGGTAAAATTGAGCACTATTGAGTCCACTTTTGGCGGAGGGTTAAAAGAGCCTGGAGAAACTAATGTAACCAATTCAGTAGTAAAAAAGTTTTGAGCGTGACAAAGCAGTGAACTCGTTTGGTTTTTTTTCTGTGGAAAAAAGTGAAGCTTCTCTCCCACCTCTTTTTGCATCATTAATGTCATATATTTAATTTCAGGAATTTTAAGAAATTGCATAAACAGTGGAGTTGCTACGTTATAGGGAAGATTGGAAACTAGCCATATACTCTTTTCTTTTAGTCTATTTTCTTTAAGAAAGTTTTCCCAATTAAATTTCAAAGCATCACTGTAGATAAGCTGATGTTCTTTAAACAGAGGATAAAGGTGTTCAATAAAACGTGGATCTTTTTCTATTGCAAAAAGATTAGGATTCATTTTTAAAAGGTGTTTAGTTAAAGCACCCGTACCTGGCCCCACTTCAATCCAAGCATCACGAGGCTCATTTGAAAATGAGTTAACGATCTTGCTAATTATTGCTTGATTAGTTAAAAAGTGTTGCCCGAGACTTTTATCAGCGTGTAGTTTCATAGTGAAGTTTTTTGAATATATCGTTCAAGTGCATCGATTTTTAAGCATTGTGGATAGGGTACGGCATGGGATGCATTTTTAAGTGCTAGAAATGCAATCATTGCACCGTTATCCATGCAGAGTGCTGGAGGTACAAATTTCACTTGAGTTTGATATTTTTCATTTAATTTGTGTCGGAGGTAACTATTGCAGGCCACGCCCCCACCTACGACAATGGGAATATTTTTATTTGGTACTTTTTTTTCAAGAACATTGGCGAGTTTGATTTGAACTGCTTCAATAATAGCATGTTGATAACTAGCAACTATGTCAGGCAGATCAGGAATATCGTTAATATTATTATACTTACTAACTATGAGTTTTAGTGCTGTTTTAATTCCAGAATAACTAAAATTAAATTCATTTTCATCTTTAGCGTTTTTTAGTCCAATGGGAAAACTATATTTAAAGGGATCACCTTTTTTGGCAGTTTCATCAATAATTCTTCCTGCTGGATAAGCAAAATTTAAAAGTTTGCCCCCTTTATCAAAAGCTTCACCAGCAGCATCGTCAATGGTGGTGCCTAAGATTTCAAATTTCAATGAAGATTCAACTAGAAAAAATGCACTATTGCCACCACTTAACAGTACTCCTAAATAGGGGTAACTGGTTGGACTTGAGAGGTGAATTGCTTCTAAGTGTGCATGGAGATGGTTTACTGGATAAATAGGAATTTTATGAATTAGACTCAGTGTTTTAGCTGTATTGATACCTGTAAGTAGCGGACCAAGTAAACCAGGTTTTGTGGTTACACCAATTAGATTAACATCTTTAATGGTAAGTTTTGCTTCACTAAAAACTGACTCAAGTAATAGCGGAATTTTGGCCGCATGATCACGGGCAGCTATTTCTGGTACAACTCCGCCCCAACGATTTAGGAATGCACTACTTGAAAAACTTAAATGGCTAAGTATTTTACCCTCACCATTTAAAAGGCAAAGAGATGTATCATCACAGCTGGTTTCAATTCCTAGAATAATCATAGGATAAGAGACTTACCTAATTTTGCAATTTTGGGCAACTAACTTTTGGCAATTGTTTAGAAAAATAGGCGAGATTTAGCTTGTTTATTGTTCGATTCTTCTGATCCGTAACATACCATTCTGGAGATCGATCAAGGGTGTGACATTGAATGCATTTTTGAGCAAAGCGAGCTTCTTTTTCGCTTTTAGTCAATATTGGTAACTGTTGGGTGGAAAAATCTTGGGCATTAAATGGGTGTGCACTATTTTGATCATGGCAATGGAGACACTGAACGTTGGCAAAATTTTGTTTAACTCGCATTTGCTGGTCAAACTTTTCCCACTGTTCACTGGTATGCTCTGGACGACCACTATTTTGAAAGATTTTTTTAAATTTTTCAAAATAGGCCTTTTTTCCATCGACTCCCTCTTCAAATACGACCCAATCATCCGCTCTTAAAAAGCCTTTAGGACTATTAAAGCCTAAAGCGTGACAACCAATACAATCTTGATTTTTTCCTTCGTTGTTTTTGTAGAGAGTCGTCATTGCAATTGAGTGTTTGGTTGTTTGCCAAAACTTATATTGTTCTTCATGACAGCTTTTACAAGAGGAAAAAGTTTTATATTTTTGATTAAGCTGTGTTGTATCTACTACTGTAGACTCTACAATTTTCTCTTTCTCTTTTTCTTGAATAAGAGCATATTCATTTTTAATTTTATCAATCATTCCAAAAAAAGGGTTGGGTTTTAAGAAATTAGCTAAATCAGTTCTAATTGCCACCATTTCAAATTCACCTTCATTTTGAAGAGCATTGTATGTGATGGCCCCTTGGTAATGGTTTTGTTCTAAAACTTGGCAAATTTTAGTTTTTCCTACCATTTCAGGTGTTTGAGTAAAATCTTGTGAGTGTGCACCTAAAATCCAGTCAAATTGAGGAAAATCATTTGCGAGTTGTTTGTCAAAGCTTAAACCTGAATGTGAGAGCAGAATGAGTTGGTGTTTCGGGTTGCCTTCTTGCCATCCATTTCGTTTAAAGGCAGCTAAGATATTCTTTAAGCTTAATCTTGGGTCTTCCAGTTTCTGTTTTATTTCATCATTAAATAGTTCTGGATTTACAATTCCTGCAATGAAATATCTTTTCTCACCCCATTCTAAAATGGAATAAGGATTTACCGTAAAGGGAAAATTGGGTTTTGTATTACTTATGAGGAGAGTGTAATTTGCTTTTTTTAGTAAAGCTTGTAAGTAATCTACTCCAGCCGCAAAATCCTGCTCTCCTATAAGGGCAAATTTTACGTTGAGCTCTTTTTGAGCTTCTGCTAGTACGGAGGCTTTATATTTAAGTGATTCACTAAATTCTTTAGGCAGAACTTTGTTATTAAAAAATGTGTCACCTAAATCGAAATAGATTAGGTGGCCATTTTGTCTATATTTTTGATGAAGCCCTCCCACTTGAGGTAATCCTCCAAGTGGAAATTTACGGCATCCGCAAGGGTGAGTTTCGCCATTAATATTACCCGAAAAGGTAAAAATAAGATTATTATTCTTTCCTTGAATTTTTATAAATTTATCATCTTCTTCTATGTGTTCAATAATGGTGGAACAGGCGACTGCAACTATTAAAATGAAAATTTTTAGTAATAGTCTATTCATTTATTTAAGAGTCTTTTTTGGCTGAGGTGATTTTATTTAAAAGCTCTTTTGCCTCTTTACTAAATTTTGAACTAGGAAATTTCTGAATTAGCTCTTCTAAAGAAGATTTAGCTTGAACCTTCTCTTTTAGCGCTAGAAAATTTTTACCTAAATAGAGTAGTGCTTGTTCTGCATGTTTAGATTTAGGGTATTCGGTGTAAAGTTTGCTTAGGTAAATGAGACTCTCATTATAATTTTTAATTCTATACTCAATAATGCCTAAAAAGTTCATGGCCTCTTCTTTTAAGGCCATAGGTGCCTTCTTGTTATTAAATGTCTCAAGAAAAATATTTTTTGCTTCAAGATACTGTTTGTTTTTAAAAAGTTCAAACGCCTCTTTGTGACCACTATTTTTTTTATGGATCGGTTTTTCACTTTTCTCTTCAGGCTGTGGGCGTTCTTTTAGTTTTGTTATCTCTTCGCTAAGTGAAGCAAGCTGTATTTCTGTTTCACCAAGTTTTGTTTCTAACAGCTCTATTCTCTGATTTAATTGATTGATTTTGGTATTTTGAGTTTTTATTTCTTCATTATTAGATTGAGCATGTTCAAGCTCTTCGAGTTTGCCCCTTAATTGATGAGAGTCCTCTTCAAGGTGATTCATTCTAGTTGTCATATCAGCTGTTATTTTTTGAGAGGTACTAAACTGATCTGAAATTTGATCTACTCTTTGTTCGCGTTGAATCTCCTCTGTTGTTTTACATTGTATAAAAATAAACATCATTAAAAGGAGTAGAGTGGCTCTTGTTTTCATCTATTTTGTTTCCCAGTTTTGCATACTTTTTTTCTTAATTGCTATAAGCTCAGCTTTTTCTGAAAATTTCTGTGAAAGGATGGCATACTGTTTGGCCTTATTAAAATATTTTCGACGATAAGAAGATCTGGCCTTGATAAAGTAATATTCAGCACGTTGATAAACGGAGGAGGCGTGAATGTTAGCTTCTGCATCTTTAGCTGCTTTGAAGGCAGCATCAGCATAACTCATTTCTAATTTTGGCCTAGTGGTGGTTAGCCCACAAGCATAAAAAGATGATAAAAAAAGTATACTAAATAGTGTAACTATAAATTTTTTTATTAACATACCTTCAGAATAATAATTCTGAAGGTATATATCAATAAATTAATTTGTTATTTTTCTGTAATAACGAAGTTTGCTCTTCGGTTTTTACTCCAAGCTGCTTCGTCGTGACCTGGATCAAGCGGTTTCTCTTTTCCGTAAGATACGATTGACACTCTATTAGCTGTAACACCAGAAGCTGCTAAAAACTCTTTTACTGAACGAGCTCTTCTTTCACCTAAAGCTAAGTTGTACTGGATTCCACCACGTTCATCACAGTGGCCTTCCACTTGGACTTTTAGTGATTTATTA
The DNA here is from genome assembly GCA_046328975.1 of Bacteriovoracaceae bacterium. Lineage (GTDB taxonomy): Bacteria > Bdellovibrionota > Bacteriovoracia > Bacteriovoracales > Bacteriovoracaceae > JAXLVO01. The sequence goes on from JAXLVO010000009.1 coordinate 12,517, forward strand.
GCTTTTAAATAAGCTGCGTTTGCAGTTAAGCTCTCTTTAGTTTCTGCACTAATTTGAGCTGAGTCAAAATCAAAGAAAACGGTTCTTAATTCACCAGCTTTATTTTGATCAGAATCACCATTAAGTTCTAATGTTAATGGGCCATTATCTCCACCATTTACAGTGCTGGAAGATTCAGAGCCTTCACCCTTCTTTTTTGCACTTGAACAGTTAGTAAATGTTGCCATTGATAAAACAGTTAAAACAACCAACAAAAGCTTAGAAAAAGATACTTTCATAATAGAGATTCTCCTTTGAATAATAAAACAGAGTAAAATTAACCGAGAAAAAGGCTTCTGTAAATAAAATGTGTCGAATTTTTCAGAGAGAACTTGATGCTTCACTTAAAAACATATAAAGTATATGTAATTATGATGGAACTACAAAATCAAAAAGAGTGGTATTTAAAACAACAAGATTTTCACCATGGTCCTTATGACGACCATGAGATTGAAACGTATATTCAAAAAGCTAAATTTCTTTATACTAAAGATTCAAAAAATCTCATTAACGATCAAACTTTTTTGTGGAAAGAGGGGCTTAAATCTTGGGTAAAGTTAGAAGATTATTACAAACTTGCTGCTCCTGAGATTCCTTTGGCTCCCGGTAAACTGGAGTTAAAGGCTGAGGTAGTACCTTCAACTACAGAGCTACCTGAAATTCCTCAATTTGTAGATAATGATGCTATTGCTGAAATTGAATTGCTTTTTGGCGATAAAAAACATGAAGAGGTTAAACTCTTAGATGAGACGGTTGAACTTCCTCCGCTACCCAAGCTTGAAAAGAGTAAGCCTAAAAAAATTGAAAAAACCGAACCATATGGTTTAAAAATTATCTACCTTATTTTTTTACTAGTTATGGTGAAATATGCTTATGATTGGTTAGAAACACCACGTATGGTATTACCAGAATATTTTTCACCAAAAGTCAAAAAAGAGTTGAGTCGGGTTTTAAACAGTCCATATGAAAAATTAGTTGAAATTGAAGCCTATTTTGATAAAACTAACAATTCACTTTGGGTTACTTCAAATTTAGATCGAGCGGCAACCTTAAACCTAACCTTGACCTCCGTTGATGGTGAGATTTTAAGTAATGATAAAGTCGTTCTAACTTCAAATAGCTCACTTAAGCATCATGTTGCCAAGTTTGATGAATTTATTTTTGAACAAGGCAAAAAACTCTACCCTGGCTACTACCAAGTAAAAGTTGAATTTGTGATGCAAGATTATATTTGGTGGGAAAAATTCTTTTCGGCTTTTGCGCGTGAAGTTTTAGTTAAAGAGAAGAGAATTTTGATAGGTTCAGAAAATGACGAAACTTTTCAAAAAGATAAAGCAGAGTATAAAAAATCAGTTAATTTGGTTAAAAATAGTTTTCTAGATGATCTAGAACAAAAATATTCCACCTTAATAATTTTATTAACTAAGATTGATGAGTCTTTTTTTAGTAAATTCCATGCAATTAATAAAGGTAGCGAGATTGCTGAATTTGAATCTCAGTACACAGTCGAGACAGGCACTATGCTATCAAATATGAATTTAGATAATTATAAAGCAATTGAAAAGGCTGGGACGGTTAACCAATTACTGGTTAAAGAGTATGATGAATTAACTCAAGGTCTTAAAAAAGTTGGTGCTGTTACCATGGAGATGATTTTTAAGACTAAAGAAAAAAACTATTTAACCAAACAGTTTAAAGCGACAATGACGTCTAATTTTAAAAATCAGATTACAGAGTTACAAAAAAACTTTCAGAGCAAAATTAATTCCATTGAGTCACTTAAAAATTGATGATTTTAGAAAATTCGCAAAAAATAGATTTTACCAATAAGTATGGGCATGCCTTTAACTTAGAGTTAAGTGAGCCTATAGAAAAAATTAAGGGAAAATATTTAATTGTTTTTAATAATGGATTACTTTGTGGCCACGCTTGGTGGTATTATACGGCCCGCTTTTTATCTGAACATCACTATCCTATACTTTTATATCAATATAGGGCCCATTTAACTCGTGAGATTTTAGAAGAAAGTGAGTATTCATTTGAGAAACTTGCCTTTGACTTAGAATCAATTCTGGATCATTTAAACATAAAAAAAATCATTCTCATTGGTCACAGTATGGGAGTTAATGTATGTCTAGAATTTGCAAAAATGTTTCCTAAACAGGTTCAAGCTATGGTACTTATTTCTGGAACAGCGCTTCCTCCATTGGACTTTATGTTTAATTCCGGCCATATGAAATATGTATTTCATTTTGCAAAAAAAATAATTGAACGAATACCATCTACATTTGATAAAATTTGGAAAACCACTAATAAAAATCCACTTTCTATTAATATGATCCATAAATTTGGGGTTAACTCTAAAGTCGTCAGTAAAAATTTAGTTAAGCGTTATCTTAAAGAGATGAATGAAATGCCGCATGAGTTACTTTTTATCATGCTTTATAAAATGAACTCACATGAAATTATTTATGACCTAAGCAAAATAAAGACGCCGTCGCTCATTATTGGTGGAACTAAGGATCTTATTTGCCCCATTACTTTACAATTAAGTATGCATAAGCGTATGGATAACTCCGAATTCTATGAAGTCCCAGAGGGTAGTCATGTCCCGCAGATTGATTATCCACGTCTGGTTAACGAAAGAATTTTGCTTTTTTTAACGAAATCAATTAAGAAGTCGAAATGAGATTTAACAGTTATTCGGCCTATTTACGAAGTAAGTTCGGTGAACGGGTCAAAAAAATTACCATTGATGCTAATTTCACCTGTCCTAATCGTGATGGAACTAAAGGCATTGGTGGTTGCACCTACTGTAATAACGAATCGTTTGTGATCAATCATAAGACTAAACTTACCATCAAAGAGCGAAGTTCACGCTTCCATTAAGAAAGTTCAGAATAAAGAGAAAGTGAATAAATTTATTGTTTATCTGCAGGCTACTCAATACCTATGCACCTCTAAGTGAACTTAAAGAGATTTACGAAGCAGCTATCGATCACCCCCAAGTTGTAGGGTTGAGTTTAGGCACACGCCCTGACTGTATTGATGAAGAAAAATTAGCCTATCTCCAAACATTAACTAAGAAGTATGAAATTGTAATTGAATATGGAATGGAATCCATCAAAGATGAGACGCTAGCGTGGATTAACCGTTGTCACACCTTTGATGAGTTTAAACAGGCAATTAAGTTAACCAAAATTTATGCGCCAGATGTGCTCATTGCAAGTCACGTAATTATTGGTTTTCCGGTAGAAGATAAACAGGATTGGCTGGAGATGGCCGATGTTGTTTCTACATTAGATATTAATTTTTTAAAACTGCATCAGCTTCATGTGGTTAAGAATACGGTTCTGGCTAAAATGTATATTGAAAAACCTTTTAAAACATTAACTTTGCAAGAGTATCTAGATGTGGTTGTCGAAGTTATCGAACGGTTAAATCCATCGATTGTTTTACAGCGAGTTTTTGGTCAAACCTTAAAACAACTCTTAATTGCCCCTCACTATACGGAAGGGGATTTTAAAATTGGTTCACATCGCTTTATGGAAATGGTTAATGAAAAACTGGCGGCCCGTGGTTCTGTTCAAGGCACACTTTTTGGCAAAAGTGAAAGTTATACCTATGTAGAAAGTTCTTTATAAGCTTCTTTGTATTCACTAATAAGTTGAGACATAATCTCTTTAACGGGTAAAACTTTTTTAATTAATGAGACGGCCTGACCCACTTCAAGTTCACCTTCATCTAAGTTACCATCAAACATTCCCAGTTTTGCTCGCCCTTTACCTAAGTGATTAACTAACTCTTCTATCGTGGCACCCTCATTTTCCATTTTATTAATTTCAGTGAAAAACTTGTTTTTAAAAAGTCTCACAGGTATATGCTGTTTAATGGAGAGCATGGTTGAGCCAGCGTTGGCCGTAAGTAAAAGTTCTTTAAATTTAGGATGGGCCGAAGATTCATCACTCAGTAAAAAACGTGTTCCCATCTGCACGCCATCAGCGCCTAAAGCTAAGGCCGCCAGAATCCCACGACCACTCACAATTCCACCGGCTGCAATAAGTGGTATCTTAATTTTTTCTCTTACCTGAGGAATAAGTGAAAGAGTCGTAATCTCTTCACGTCCATTATGGCCTCCGGCCTCAAAGCCTTCCGCTACAACGGCATCGACGCCAGCATCTTGGCATTTTAGGGCAAGTTCTGGTGACGACGTCACATGTACAACAGTGCAGCCATGATCTTTTAAAAATTGCGTATAGGTTTTGGGTGATCCTGCTGACGTAAAAAAAATTCTAATTCCAGCATCAATCGCGAGCTTTAGTTGGTCACTCGATTTGGTGTAAAGGATCGGGATGTTAACCGCTACTGGTTTAGAAGTTAATGTTTTCACTTTTTCTAAATGAATTTTGAGTGTCTCCATATTCATCGAGGCCACACCGATAATGCCTAGACCTCCAGCGTTGGACACCGCAGCCGCAAGTTTGGAACCAGAGCACCAGACCATGCCCCCTTGAATAATAGGATACTCGATATTAAAAAGAGTTTTGACTCGTGAATTAAATAGTTTCAAGTTCTGATCCTTTTTTTGTATATTATAGCTATATTTCTTTGGAGGTGTACACTGTGAATAAGACGGGTGCTGAGTTAGTGGTTTATGCTTTAGAGCAGATTGGAGTTAAATATACTTTTGGTATTCCCGGTGTTCACAATGTGGAAATTTATGATCAGTTAAATAGTTCTAGTAAAATTACTCCAATGTTAGTAACGCACGAACTGGCCGGAGCCTTTATGGCAGATGCTATCAGTCGAACGGCAGATTCGTCTCAAGAGATTGGAGCGATGGTGATTGTTCCGGCAGCTGGAACTACTCACGCAGCTAGTGGAATCGGAGAAGCTTTTCTCGATGGGATTCCCATGATGGTGATCAGTGGTGGAACTAGACGTGATAGTGGTCGCTCTTTTCAACTCCATCAGTTAGATCAAGAAAAAATTATTGGTGGGTTAGTTAAAAAATTCTATTTGGTCACAGATCACAATTCGATAATTCAAACCATTTATGATGCTTATGAATTGGCAACTAGTGGAACACCTGGACCCGTTTTTATTGAAGTGCCTGCTGATATTCAGATGTTTAGTGGAGCAGTTACGGAACTAAGACCTTATTCACCAAAAATTGAAAGATCTAAAATTGAGAGTAGTGAATTAGCTAAAATAAAAAAACTCTTAACGGAAGCTAAACAGGTTGGAATTTATGCTGGATGGGGGGCAAAAGAGGCTTCAGCTGAACTTATTAATTTGGCCGAAAAATTAAATGCTCCGGTTGCTACAACCATGCAAGGACTTAGTGTTTTTCCGGCCAATCATCCACTCCACTCAGGTTTTGGATTTGGTGTTTCAGCAGTTCCTGCGGCCTTCAACGCTTTTAAAGCGTGTGATGTTATGGTTGTAATAGGGGCCAGATTTTCAGAATTAGCGACGGGTAGTTTTGGCGTCAATCCCCCCGAAAAACTAATTCATATCGATATTAATCCGGCCGTTTTTAATAAAAATTATCCGGCCACTGTGACAGTTGCTATGGATGCAAAATTGGCCGTAACACAAATTTTAGAAGAGTTGCAAAATTTTAAAATACCAGTGAACAATGAACTTTTAGCAAAAATTGCTCAAGATAAAAAAGAGTACTTTGCAACATGGACAGAGACTTTAAATAATAAACGTGTTTCACCTGGATATTTTTTTAAATACCTACGTGAACAATTAAGTCCTGATGGCTTTGTGGTAGCTGATGATGGGAATCACACTTTTTTGACCGCAGAATTAATGCCCATTTTAAAATCAAAAAATTTCATTTCTCCAACTGATTACAATGCTATGGGGTATGCCGTTCCAGCAGCAATTGCCACTAAACTCTCTCACCCTGATAAAGAGGTAGTAGCTATTGTTGGTGATGGCGCTTTTTTAATGACTGGACTTGAACTCATTACCGCGAAAGCCTATGAGTTAGGTGTTATTATTTTTGTTTTTAGCGATGGAGAGTTAGGGCAGATTTCTAAACTACAATTGACTCCACTGAACCGAAAAACTTGCACCGTTTTAAACGCAGTAGATTTGTCAGGAATAGCCAAAGCGAGTGGGGCAAATTATCTAACGATTGAAAACGATCTTGAAATTGAAGCAAGAGTCAAAGAGGCATTTGCTCTGACTAAGAAGCGACAGCCTGTTCTGGTTAACGTCAACATAAGCTATGAAAAACAGACTCAGTTTACCAAAGGTGTGATTAAAACCAATTTGGCCGTTTCCGTTCTTTGATAAATTTAGATTTATTGCAAGGGCCATTAAACGGCACACCTTAGGCTGATAATAGATTTAATTGGTCAATTAGCTTAATTATTTAAAATTATTTAATTCCTACCGATAAATTACTAGTTCTCATAACGAGTGGATAATTTATAAAAATTTTATTTTTTATCATCCTTTTTAATATAACTACCTTTGTTTACTCAAAGACCGATGTTTCTTCTATTCAATCATATGATGAAATTTTTAATTCAAATGACAAAACATCAACAACAGTTAGAAATCATTACCAACGTTTTTATGATGAGTATAAAAAACATTCACAAACTGAAATACAAAATAGAGAAATTCTTCTAAAAAAAGATTTTGCAAATGAATATGGATTACATCCACTACCAAGGGTTATTGATCAAAATGAATATAAAAATGTAGTTCAAAAAGGGGTGGCTCAAAGAGCTCGTGCCATAAAAGCTTTTTTGCAAGATCACTATTCTGGAAAAAAGAGTTATTTAAAAGAGAAGATCATTCCTGAGTCGGTTGTTAACGGAATTATTGAACGTAATTTGAAGAAGATTGGGCAAAATATATCAATGATAAAGATATTAATTTCTCTTATGGTCCTGATACAATTCGTGCTGGAGATGGTTCTTTTAAAATAGTAGAGGATAATTCTGGTTTTATTGGAGGGCCAGGTGATATAGAGCAGGCACGTAATTCATTTGAAAAGAGGATGCCAGAATTAAAAAAAATGATTAAAGGCACATCAAGCTCTATTTTGATAAGGTTGTGGCAAGTTATAAAAGTAAATTAAGACCAGGGACAGAAATTGTTCATCTTCGTTACAATAATGCCAATATGTCAGATCTGGAAGATTTAAGACTACAGAAAATTTTTGATCGCTACGGGATTAAAACCGTACGACTCCATAAAAATAATAGCGGTAGTGATTTAGAAAAAATTATTGTTAATGATAACGGAGTTTTCTTAGAGTCAAAGTTAGTGATACCGTTAAAAGACGTAGAGAGGTAGGTTTTGTAATCGCTAATCTGGATCCTGTTGATATTGATGTAGGACATCCTGCACATAAGAAAAAATTCTTTATTCTTATGCGATTGAACTTATTCGAAGAGGCTAAAGCTCAAAGGTTAAAATTAATTTTGATCTGAATAAATTAGAACGGCCTTGGTTTAACTGGAAAATCAACTAAAATTGATTTTGATACTGTTGAAAATATACTTAAAGCATATTACGGATCAGAATATGCTAGCTTTTTTAAATCCAATATTAATGGCATAATGAAACATGTTACAAGTGGTAAAATTAAAATGAATAATGTTCCAGGTTTTGAATTTATAGGTGATAAAGAATTCTATTTGTATGTAGATGATTTAGTTAAATTTTATCTAAAAGAAGAACCTTTAGTTAAAAATATACCAACCGGTAGTTTTCGCAGTTTTGATAAAAATGAAAATAAAGTTTTAAATCAAAATTTTTTTGAAACAGTTTTTGGTAATAAAGATAAATATGTTATTAAGAAAGTGGATGGACGAGGTGGGAATGCTGTCTACATTGGTAACAAAATGAGCAGTGAAGAGTTTCTTAAACTTAAAGATGTGATTAAAAAAAATCCGGAATTCTACATAGCTCAAGAGTTTACGCCTATTTCAACCATGGACGGAATGTTAGTTGATATGCGAGTCATAACAGACGTTTCACCCCAGGGGGTAATTGTCTCAGATATCCCGTTTGGCCGAGCAATTCCTATTTCAGGCGATGGTAAAGTAAATATTAGTGTAAGTGGTCGAGAGACGACAGTTCTAGTTGAACCATCGTCTTCTTCGTGTCTAAAAGCTATTTTGCAAAGAATGCAATCACTTTTACTTCGCTAAAACTTCTCGAGCAATCACTAAACGTTGAACTTGGGATGTTCCTTCATAAATTTGAAGAAGTTTAGCGTCTCTCATTATCTTTTCTACTGGGTACTCTTTTGAGTAACCGTAACTTCCAAAAATTTGAACAGCGTCTGTTGCAATTTGCATTAATGAATCGGCAGCAAAGGCTTTGGCGTAAGAAGCTGTCTCAGTATTTCTTTCGCCTAAATCTAACTGCCAAGCACTCTTACGAGCCAGTAAACGTCCTGCTTCGATTTTCATGGCCATATCACTGATCATTAATTGGATGGCCTGAAAATTCGCAATAGGTTGACCAAATTGAGTTCTCTCTTTAGCATATTTTACAGCGTGATCCATTGCTGCTTGTGACCCACCTACCGCAAGGGACGCTACTAATGGTCTTGAGTGGTCTAAGGTTGCCATTGCTAGTTTCCAACCTTCGCCTGGTTTTCCAAGCAGATTTTCCTTAGGAACCTTAACATTATTGAATCGAATTCCTCGCGTATCAGAAGCTCTATGGCCCATCTTATCTTCTTTTTTTCCTACTTCAATTCCTGGTGTTTTTCCATCTATAACAATGGCGCAAATACCTTTATGTTTAAGTGCAGGATCCATAGTTCCATAAAGAACAAATAGGGAAGCGTACCCAGCATTAGTAATCCAGATTTTCTCACCATTAACTAAATAGTGATCGCCTTTATCGATAATAGTTGTCTTAATTCCAGCAGCATCAGATCCATTACCTGGTTCAGTTAAACAAAAAGATGCTACTTGATATTTTTCAGTAAATGGAGTTAGAAATTTTTTCTTTTGAGCATCTGTACCAGCAATTGTAATAGGAATTAATGCAAGGTCATTTGCCATAATTGAAGAGGTCATTCCCATACATCCCCAGCTTAAACACTCAGTGATGATGGTTGAATCAATGGCACTAAAGCCTGAACCACCATATTCAGCTGAGATACATGTGTTCATAAGTCCAAGTTCATGCGCTTTTTGAAAAATCTCATGAGGAAACTCACCTGTCTCATCATAGTGAGCTGCTTTTGGACGCATCTCATTCTTTGCAAATTTTAGAACCATTTCACGAATCTCATTTTGTTGTTCAGTCAGTGCAAAATTCATCATAGGAAAATCCTCTCTTTTAAACAGTTGAATGTCTCAATAAAAATCTTCACAAATGTAAATGAAATCGCTTGATCTGTCCTGTGAAATTACATCAATTTCTTATACTGCTTTGCTAAATTAAGTGGGGTGGTTAGTCTCATCTAATTCGCTATCGAAAATTTTATATTTTTTTAGAAGATGTGGAGCATGCGAACCAATGTAACTTAAAACAATATATTTAGCGATTCTCCCTATTGATACAGCTAATAAAAATTGTGAGAAATGAACTTTGCCTAGTCCTGCTAAAATAATCGCTGGCTGTTGTGTAAAAGGTGAAATTGAGACTAAGAAAACAACATATATTCCATATTGATGATAAAATTTTTCAGTAATTTTCCAAGCGCTGGTAAGAGTTAGCTCTAAAAAGTGGTTTCCAATGAAATTAACTCCGTGAATGTAGATTATTTGATAGAGTAGGAGTGCACCCAGGGTTGAACCAATTCCAATGACAAGACTAAGTTTTAACCATTTTTTTGGATTAAGCATTGAACTGGAGATCAAAATACTATCTACTGGTATTACCAAAATAAAATTATCTATAAAGGCTAATACGGCAAGCAAGGGAAAAAACCAGACACGTTCAGAACTATGCTGAAGCTTTGCTATTAAAGCCTTAATCTGTGGTTGAAATTTTGCCAGGTACAATGGATTTTACTGTGCCTCTGGCTCTGTTACACTTGCCATCATGGTTGTGTTCAGATAGGTGGTCATGAGGGATCTTAACGTATCCATGGGGACGCCCTCATCATTGTAAAAGTCAGTTCCCACCAATAACTCATCGCGAATAAATTCAATCGGAAAACCTGTCATCTCAGCGATATTCTTAATAGATACTAACTCGCTTGACCCAACATTTCCTTGAACTTGTCCTTCAGTTCCATTAATGTATGTCTTCATAAAACGCTCCTTGTATTGTGAGATGATCATCCTCAATCATCCAATCAAAGTACATGTCGCGTAAAGCATATCCAAAGTAATTGTCCGGTGTCAACGCTCTCAACTATTAGTATTTATTAATGTAAGTATTTGTTAGTTTTAAACTAAATAAAAGACTAGTTTTATTCAAATATATTTGTGAAACTGCTGAGTTTTAATTTCATTTCGTTAAATTCTTGGTGAGATCGACTTAGTAACGTTATTCCGCCACCAGCACCATATTTTAACATTTTTTGATTAAAATCAACAACCGCAGTTCGAATATTAATGGATGCTACACGATGTTTTTTAAAGAGAAGAATTGTGGATCCTGTGTAAATTCCTCGTGGATGATTCTCTATTTTATGAATAATTTCTAATACTCTTTTTTTAGGGGCACCGGTTATACTTCCTCCAGGGAAAAGAGCATTAATAATATTCCAAAGAGTGGTTTTTTTATTGAGTTGAGTAGAAATTTTAGCATACTGATGTAGAATTCCGGGGACTTTTAACTGTCCCTGTTTTTTTTCAACTAAACTTATGGTCTGATTAATTTTACTTAAATCATTTCGAATTAGGTCAATTATAATAAAAAGTTCGGCACGATCTTTTTTACTGTTTTTAAGTTTTTTCCAAATCTTAATTTTATCGTCACTATTTTCATTGAAGGGAATACTCCCTTTGATCGGATAGGAGTAGATACGCTTATTTTTAATTTTAAAAAGACATTCGGGACTATTACTTAAAATTAATTCATTGAATGGTTCAAGGTAAGTTGCATGCGCAAAAGCGGCAAGTCGGTTTTTGTTAGTAAAAAGAGTATGAATAAAGTCATATTCAGTTATGTCATTTTGAAAAGTAAAATTAAAAAGGTTAGTAAGATTAAACTGATAGCAGTCACCTTGGAGTAAGTGGTTATATCCGATATCAAAGGCCTTAGTATACTCTTCTAAAGTTATTGATGGTGCTGCTATTAAATTTATGTTTTGATGGCTCTTATGAGTAAAATTTTTAATTGGTATTTTTTTAAATTTAGCGTAGTTGATTTCAATCAAGAGCTCATCATTTTCATCAACTAATTTATCTAAGTTATGCAAGAGATAACCTAACTCATAATAGCAATGGTAGATAGTTGGCCGAATAGAGTTAGCAGTAAGTAGGACATTTTTTAATTTATTCTTAAGTTTATTAACGGAGTATTTTTCAGTTTTAAATGTCAGTAAGTTTATACGTACATTTTTATAATAGATATAGGCTGAACTTGGTTCAAAAAAATACCAAAAAAAGTTTTTGAAATTAAATAACGAGTACATGATTAATGGTTTTGAGGAGCATCAGCGTAGTTTTTTGCCAGTGAATGAAAGCTAGTCGTAGGACCAATCCAGCTAAGTTTAGTAGTACCAGTTTCTCCTGAACGGTTTTTACCAATAATTATTTCAGCAATACCTTTCTCTTTTGTGTCTTGATTGTATACTTCATCTCGATAAATCATGAGTACAATATCAGCATCCTGCTCAATTGAACCAGACTCTCTAAGATCTGATAGAATCGGTCTTTTGTCAGTTCTAGACTCCACTCCGCGATTAAGCTGAGATAGGGATATGATAGGACATTCAAGTTCTTTGGCCAGTGATTTTAGACCTCTAGAGATCTCCGAAATCTGTTGCTCTCGATTTGAGCTAAATTGGCCACCTCCAGTACTTCGCATGAGCTGTAAGTAGTCGACAATAACCAGCCCTAATCCATGTTCAATTTTTACTTTTCTACAGTGTCCTTGAATATCCGCTAAGGTTGTATCACCTGAATCATTAATAAAAATTGGCATTTGTGAAAGGTTTTGAACGGCTTTACCAATGCTTCTTAAGTCAGAGTCATGAAAATTTTTAGTTTTAAGTTTACGACTATCTATGTGGGCCTCACTTGAAAGTATTTTCATACTAAGTTCAGGGGCCAACATCTCTAGAGAAAAAATAACTACGGGTAAGCCACTTCGTTTACAAGCATTTGTTGCGACATTTAGGGCAAAAGAGGTCTTTCCCATAGCAGGTCTTGCGGCCAGAACTATTAATTGCCCCGCCTGAAGACCAAGTAGTTTTTTATCAAGATCTTCAAAACCAGTGGATAGTCCTGCAATCTCGCCTTCGGTTCTAGAATCATCTTCAAGATCTTTTAAGTTTTGCTTTAAACAGTGGTTTAATTTTAAAAGACCACCTGTTTTTGATTCAAGTGTTAGCTTAAAAAATTTCGATTCTACTTCTGAAATAAAATCTTCAACATCGCCGGTATAATTAACACCTGTTTCAGCCACATTCATGGCCGTTCTTACTACATTTCTCACTAATGATTTTTCTTTAACCGTTTTGGCGTAATGAACTACGTTGGTTGAAGTGGCATAATCTTCAACGAGTTCTAAAATAAACGATTGTCCTCCCACCTCTTCAATTTTACCTAAATCAGAAAGGTGAGAAGATATCGTAACATAATCAATTGGTTTAAGTGATTGATAAAGCTCTTTAATGCTAGCAAAAATAATACCATAAATAGGATGATAAAAATCCTCTGGGACTAATTTTAAACTAATAATCTCTTCAAAGGCTGAGCTATCAGCTATCAAGCAGCCTAGTAGTGATTTTTCAGATAATAGATCATGAGGTAACTCTTTTACCTGACTATTTCTTGTCATTAGCTTTTCTTTTTAGCTTTTGCTTTTTTTTCTTCGGTTGCTTCTTCTTTTGCTGCTTTTTTTGGTTTAGCTTCTTTGGCATCGGCTTTTACTTCGCCTTTTTTCTTTTTTGGTGTCTCTTCAGAAGCTTCAACTGCTTCAGTTTCTTCGCCTTCAGCCGCAACTGCTACTTCTTCAGTTTTTTCAGGGTTCTCAAGCGCCTCTTTTTTCTTTTTTGCTGCTAATTCTTGCTGTTTTTTTAGCTCTTCAGCTTGAACCGGGTCAATAATAAGTTTAAGTTTGAATTTTGCTTCAACATCGCTAAAAACTTTAACTTTGATTTCATATGAGCCTAGAGATTTAATTGGTGATTCAATAATAATTGATCTACGTTCAACTTCAATTCCAAGTTTGCTCAATTCTTGCGCTAATTCACTGTTAGTAACTGTTCCAAAAAGTCTTCCAGATGCACCGATTTTTTTAATCAGTTCTAAGTTTACTTGTTCGATTTTCTTTTTAAGTTCTAAAGCCTCTTTTTTGTGAGCGGCTACTTTTTTGGCTAAAATTCTGTTTTGATGGTTTAGTGCTTTCGTATTTTTTTCATCAGCTAAAATTGCCACTTTTTTAGGAAATAAAAAATTACGAGCGTAACCAACTGAAACGTTTACGATTTCGCCAATATTTCCTAATGTTTTAACTTTCTCTACTAAAATTACTTTCATGATAGTCTCCTTAAATAATTATCAAAATTTTGTTATCCGTTATTTATTTTTTTACAAAGTATTTTCGAAAATTTATCCACAAGTCAAAAAGTCCAATTCCTGCTATAAACCAAGAACCAGTAAAAAGAGTAAAGACGATTAAGATTGATCTGAAAATACCAGTAATCTGTACAAAATCAAGAAATGATACATAAATACCAAAACCTTGAAAAAAGTAAAAAACACCAAAGCATTCCATAAGCGATCTTCCGACCACTTCAATCCATTCTGTACCTTCAACTACTTTATCACCAAAAATGGTGAAAAATAGAATAACAATAAACGGCCAAATAAAGAATTCAGGAACTTTAAATCGAAAAATAGCGTTTTCATTGAAGCTTTGTTTTTTTAATTTAAAGATAATTCGACCACTACGTAATACTAAAATGAAATTGATCCAGAGCCAGAAAAAGATGCCCATGAAAAGTCTTGAAGGTAGATTTTTTAAAATTTCACCTGCTAGAAGATCTGGGTTGCTTGCAATCTCTAAAATTTCACTATTTTCACTATCAGTATTACCATTTTTAAAGTACTCTTTTTTGTTTTTAACAATCTGATCTGAGACCACTTTTACTTGACTTGCGATATCTTTTCTAAATTGCCAATGGATACTATTGCCGTAGAGAGAAATTAATAGTGTTAATATTCCAACAAATAAAAATCCTATACCAATTAAGCCTCTAACAGGGTTGAGTCCGCGAGACACAAATTCAAAAATGAGGTAAGCGCTAAAAGCCGAAGCCCCATAAAATAGTGCCGCAACACTACCCGAATAGAAATAGTTTCCTAAATAGTAGCTAGCAATAATCCCTACTGCGATTACAGCAAGGCTCTTGGCACGCCCAAAAATAAGAAACATTAGTGTTAATGGATAGGGGACTAAAAGTGTTAGAACAAAACTTAGACATAAAACAATAGAGCTTACGCTGAGTAGGATCAGCTTATTCAGTCCTATATTTGGAAGTCCGTTATTAATGTTCTGATCTATCGTCATAGCTTTCTCTTAGTGAGCCGTATTGTTACTAAGTGATCCAACTAGCCCCATCTGTCTTCCTCGTTTAATGGCCGCAGTTGCAAGTCTTTGCATATGGGCAGTTAGGCCAGAAACACGTGATGGCGAGATTTTTCCAAACTCGCTGATTAACCAGCTATATGAATTAGGATCTTTCCAATCAGGCTTAATTTTGTTCGCTGTAAACCAACAGTTACGGCGTTTAGAGAACATTCTTCTATCTTTTTCAACATCAAATGATCGCATTTCATCATCTTCGATCGGTTTTTTGTTAAATGGATTTTGGTAATTTTTAAGTAGCTCTTTTTCTACTGAATCGTCACCCACGTTCACAATTAAGTTACGAAGTACTGCTTCATTAATTCCAAGTCTTCGATCAATTTCAACATTTGAAAGACCATTAGATTTAAAGAGTAGGTACAGATAGTTACCTCTTTTTTGATTGCGGCTAGTTGGTTCAGCAAAAGTTTTTACTCCCCAATTGTCAGAAATAAGAACTTCTCCATTTCCCTCTTTTACAACTGCTGTAACAATCTCTTTTATACTGTTTACATCCGCTTCAGTTGAGTTGGCCTTTAAAATTACGACACATTCGTACATCATACGAGAATCCTCCTGGGCTATTGGGCCTAAACTTATGTTTAGACCAAGGTTGATGATAAGGTGTGCGATCCTAGCACGTGATAATTGGGAAGTGAAGTCTATTTTCCCCTAATTATTGCGCTTAGCTTAGATGTGCGCTTCGCGCCGTTGTCTTCTTCTCTTTTTTCAAATAGCGTATTAGCATGAAAATTTATCAAAATATTATTGAACTTATTGGAAATACGCCAGTTATTAGAATCAGGTCACTTAGTGAGAGAACAGGATGCCATATTCTGCTTAAGTGTGAAAATTTTAATCCGGGTGGAACGATTAAAGATCGTGCAGCACTTTCTATGGTGTTAGAGGCTGAAAAACGAGGCATGATTAAGAAAGGTGACACATTGGTGGAGGGAACGGCCGGTAATACAGGCATTGGTCTCGCTCTTGTGGCCAAGGCTTTAGGCTATAAGATGCTGGTGGTTATGCCTAAAGAGCAGTCGCCCGCCAAAGAGGCATTAATTAAACTTTATGGGGCAGAAATTGTATTTAAAAATCCAGTGCCTTTTGCAAACCCGGAACACTTCTATCATACTGCCAAGAGTTTGGCCGAAGCTCAAAAAAATCACTGGTGGGTTAATCAGTTTGAAAATTTAGATAACTTTAAAACTCACTATGAGACGACTGGGCCTGAAATTTATAAACAGACAGATAATGGAGATCTCGACTTTTTGGTTGCCGCTAGTGGAACAGGTGGAACCATCGGCGGTACTAGCTCATATCTTAAAGAGAAAATCAAAAAATTAAAAGTTATTTTAGTCGACCCTAATGGTTCTGGGCTCTATTCCTATTTTAAAGAGAATAAGTTTGTGATGAGTGGTAGTTCGATGACTGAAGGAATCGGAATTATGCGACTTACCCAAAATTTTGCACAAGCAAAAATTGATGATGCTCTTCGAATTGATGATCAAGCTTTAGTTGATATGGCCTATCACGTACGTGATAAAGATGGTATTTTGCTAGGCATGTCTTCGGCGCTTAATGTGGCAGCAGCTTACAAAATTGCGCTCGAAAATAGGGATTCAGGTAAAAAGATCTTAACCTTTTTATGCGATGGCGGTGAGCGCGCTACTACCAAACTTTATAATGAAATTTATTTAAAAGAGAAAAATTTATCAATTGGAGCGTTGATATGAGTAGTAATGTTTATGCTTTTGAAGTAGTGGATTTATCTGGTAAAAAAGTGAAGATGAGTGAATTTAAAAACAAGACACTACTGATTGTAAATACTGCCAGTAAATGTGGATTCACCCCACAATATAAAGGGTTAAATGAACTTTACCAAAAATATAAAGATAATGGGTTAGTGGTGTTGGGTTTCCCTTGTAATCAGTTTGGGGGCCAAGAGCCAGGAAGTAGTGAAGATATTAAAAGTTTTTGTGATATAACTTTTAAAATTCAATTTCCGTTAATGGCAAAAATTGACGTTAATGGAGATAATGCTGATCCACTTTTTAATTACTTAAAAAAAGAGTTGCCTGGCATTCTAGGTTCAAAAAACATTAAGTGGAATTTTACTAAATTTTTAATTAATAAAAATGGAGTACCGGTTAAGCGTTATTCCCCTAACGATACGCCAGAAAGTATGGAAAAAGAGATTGTCGAAATAATGAATAGTTAACCACGGAGGATATTATGAAAAAATTTATCTATGCACTTTTAATGGCGCTATTACTTCCAACACAGTTTACGTATGCTGATGAGCCACTCTGTCAAACTGAACAACGCAATGAAGCTCTAGAGGTTTTAGGCGTACAAATTGAAGCCGTTTCTAAAATGACCGCTTTAATTAATTCAGAGGAAGAGGGTGGTCCTGAAATGAGTGCCTATTTTGAGTTAATGGTGAACAGTATTAAAAAAATTTATGAAGTTTGTCCCAATTTTAAAACTCAAATAATTGATGTGAATATTACCTATAGACTCACACCTGATTCAGTGGAGTGGAAAGAGGAGCTTAAGCAAGACGAGTCGTTACGGTTAATTGATTTTGTAAAAGTGATGAATACTAAAAAAGATAGCTTCGCTTATGAGTTACTTGACTCTATAAAATAATAGATGACTGTTTTGGTTTTTGTTTAAAAATGCGCTCACTATAGCGTTGAAAAAAAAGAGTTAAGTCATTATAATGATTTAATATCTTACAATTCACTGTTAGGAGCTGAGCGTATGTCATTTAAAATTACCTATTCAGCAACACAAGCCGATGCCCAAAAAATTGATGAGGCATACGATCAAGCCGTTGTTAATGTTAAAAAAATACTCGGAAAAGAGTTTAAGGCGGTAATTGGTTTTAAAGAGCTAGCAACGGCTAGCGAAGGTTTTTGTGAAAATACCAATCCCTCAGACACTCGCATTCTGCTTTCAAAGCACGCCAAAACGCCCTTAAAAGATTTTGATAAAATTATGCAACTCTCAGCTTCCGCTCAAAAATCGTGGGAGCAGATGGGCTGGAAAAAACGCGTTGAGATTCTCCATAAAGTGGCCAACGTTATTCGTGAACGTCGCTGGGAATTTTCGGCGATTATGTCGATGGAAGTTGGAAAAAATAGAATGGAAGCGATTGGTGAGGTGGAGGAGTCAGCTGATCTTTTGGACTACTATGCGGGGCAAGTGGAAAAAGCGGAAGGCTTCGAGGTTAAGATGGGGTCGCTTTCACCGGGAGAGCAGGCCAAAAGTATTTTAAAACCTTATGGTGTTTTTGCCGTTATTGCTCCCTTTAATTTTCCTTTTGCTTTGACGGCAGGTATGGCGGCAGGAGCACTTGCTGCTGGCAATAGCGTGGTTATGAAAGTGGCTTCGACTACGCCCTGGACAGCTCAAAATATTTTTGAAGCTTTTCGCGATGGTGGCATGCCTGAAGGGGTCTTACAATTAGTGCAAGGTAATGGCTCAGAGGTAGGTAATATTTTAACCAAACATCCTTTAACTAAAGGTGTGGTTTCACCGGTAGTTACGATGTGGGCATGAAGCTCATTCGTGAATTTGGAACTGGCGGAAAATGGGTGAAGCCTTGCTTTACCGAGATGGGTGGAAAAAATCCTGGAATTGTTTGTAAAAATACCGATATTGATAAAGCGGTTGTGGCGGTTTACAAATCGGCGTTTGGTCTATCTGGCCAAAAATGTAGTGAGTTATCACGTATTTATGTTCAGCAAGATATTAAAAAAGAGTTTACCGAAAAACTCATTGATACGGTAAAAAAGTTAGTGATTGGTGACCCTACTAAAAAAGAGGTCTTTGTAGGCCCCGTGGTTGATGGTCGCGCTTTAAAAAAATACCAATGGGCAGTTGGTGAAGCACCTAAAAATGGCGGTAAAATTCTTTGCGGTGGAGAAGATCTCCAAGCGCGAAGCGAATTTAAACATGGTTATTTTGTTTCGCCTACCATTGTGGAAGTTCCTCAAACACATACGCTAACCAAAGAAGAACTCTTTCTTCCTTTTTTAAATCTCTATTCGTTTAATACGTTAGAAGAAGCAGTGAAACTCGCTAACGATTGTGATTATGGATTAACTGCTGGTATTTTTAGTAACGACGAAAAAGAATTAGACTATTTTTTTGATAACATTGAATCTGGCGTGACTTATGCTAACCGTCCAACAGGAATAACGACTGGTGCTTGGCCCGGCGTAAATTCATTCTGCGGATGGAAGGGTTCTGGCGGAAGCGGTAAAGGTTTCTGTGGCCCCTATTACGTAAGTCAATTTGGCAGAGAACAATCACAAACGAGGCACCCCCATGGCTAAACTCTATCCCGAAGTTAAAGTTCTACCACCTGGTCCTAAAGGTAAACTCATTATCGAGAAGGATCGGAACTACTCCTCATCCTCTTACATCAAGGCGTATGATCTGGTTATCGAACGCGGTGAAGGTCCTTGGGTTTATGATGTCGATGGCAATCGTTATCTTGATATGATGGCGGGAATTGCGGTGGCGTCGACGGGCCACTCTCATCCCAAAGTAGTGGAAGCGATAAAAAATGCTGCTGAAAAATTTATCCATATTTGCGGAACTGATTTTTATTATCAGAGTATGTCGAACATGGTGGAGAAACTCGCGCAATATGTTCCGGCCATGGGACCTAAAAAGGTTTTCTTAACAAACTCTGGAGCAGAAGCGATTGAGGGCGCCATTAAACTGGTTCGTTACCATACCAAACGCTCGAATCTGATCGCCTTTAAAGGGGCTTTTCATGGTAGAACAACCGGAGCAATTGCACTTGGGTCATCTAAAATTAAGTATCGTGCCCACTTTGGCCCATTTATGCCAGGGGTTTACCATATTCCTTTTTGTAATCCTTTTCGTGATCCAACGGGGGAAACGGAAACCTCATCAAAAGTAATTTCCTATATTGAGCATGATCTATTTAAAACGACGGTGGATCTAAAGAGGTGGCGGCGATTTTGTTGAGCCGATTTTAGGTGAAGGCGGCTATGTTATTCCAACTAAATTTTTTATTAAAGAGTTACGCCGTATTTGTGATGAGCATGGAATTCTCCTGGTTTTTGATGAAGTTCAGTCTGGTGTTGGTAGAACCGGGCATATGTATGCTGCGGAATATTTTGGAGTGGCGCCGGATATTTGCCACGGCGAAAGGTATTGCTAGCGGAATGCCTTTAGGCGCGATTGTGGCCCGAAGAAAAGTGATGAATTGGCGAAAGGTAGTCATGGTAGCACTTATGGTGGAAATCCTATAGCGTGCAGCCGCTCTTGCTACGTTAGAAGTAATTGAGGGGCTACTTCCGCAAATTCGGCGAGTCGGAAAGTATGCTTTAAGCGAATTAAGAAAGCTTAAAGAGCGACAGCCAGTTATTGGAATATCCGCGGTGTAGGTTTAATGATTGGGGTAGAGTTTGTGGATCCCAAAACAAATTGCTCCTGCAGGACCTTCATGGAAAAATTAGAACAGCTTAGTTTTTTAAAAAAGGGCTACTGCTACTAGGGTGTGGGGCTTCCACCATTCGCCTAGCTCCACCACTTGTTGTGACGGAACATGAGATTGATGTTATGATAAAAATCATGGAAGAGTGTATTATAGAGTTAAATAAATAGGATTTTTATTAGTGAATTATTTAGAAAACTATTATCAAAAAAGAGTTTGGGCGCTGGCATGGTTAAAAGCGGCACATACTTCGAAAAAAACATTGCGGTTTTTCTCGACCCCTTTTTACCCTTAGCTGATCGTGAGGCCTTGATTGAAAAAGATCAACTCAAAAAAGTGGCCAATCTCAAAACTATTTTTACCACTGATTTAGAGATAACTGCTTCAAAACATGCCAACAATCTAACTGATTACTATTTTTTTGATTTGGCATCGCTGCTGCCGGTACTTGCTCTAGCGGTAAAAGGTGATGAGGCCATTTTAGATATGTGTGCGGCGCCTGGAGGAAAATCATTGTTGCTCTTCTCCCAATTAATGGAACATCCTTTTGGTGAAGGCCAGCTAATCGCCAATGAGAAGTCATTAGAGCGTTTCTTACGTTTAAGGAGAACTATTCTTGATTTTACCACGGCCTCACCTAAAATAAAATTGCTCAATTTAGATGCTAAAACCTTTGGTATTAATGAAAATTACCAAAAGCGTTTTGATAAAATCTTAGTCGATGCTCCTTGCTCGTCAGAACGCCATGTTTTTACAGGATGAGACGGAACTAAATAACTGGAGTGAAAAACGGATTAAAAATTTAAGTATGGATCAATTTACCCTAATCTGTAGTGCCTTTGATTGTCTCAAAGCTGGTGGTTTAATGGTTTATAGTACCTGTGCTATTAACCAAAAAGAAAATGATAATAATATCAAACGACTGTTTGACAAAAGAGCAAATCAGTTTCAAATTATCAATTATTCTAACAGTGAAATAGTTGAAGGGGAGAGAACAGAATTTGGCATCCAGTACTTGCCAGATAAATCTAGTTATGGCCCAATCTATCTAGCGCTGGTTAAGAAAAATTAGCACTGCTTGCAACTCTAGTATATCAAAAGTAAAATTAAGTTAAAGGTGGATTTTATGGCAGTAAATATAACACATAGAGATTTTCGTGATGATGAGTTTTGGCGGCTTATTCCTGGCTGGAAGGATGTTAAAAAAGAGGAGTTTCAAGATCATAATTGGCAAGCAAGAAATTCTGTTCGAAAAGTCGAACAGGTTAAAAAAGTGCTACAAGATCGAATAAGTGATGAGTTCATGCAGGATATTTTTGATGGTCAAGCTATCACACCTATGAATATCCGTATTACTCCTTATGTTTTTTCCTTAATTAATTGGGATGATCCGGCCAATGATCCACTTAGAAAGCAGTTTCTCCCTTTAAAATCGCAATTTCTACCTGATCACCCTTTCTTTATGTTAGATTCGCTCAATGAAGATGTGGATTCTCCGGTGCCACTTTTAACTCATAGATACCAAGATAAAGTTCTTTTTCTTCCACTCACAACTTGTCCCGTTTACTGTAGTTACTGTACACGTAGCCGTATTATCGGTGGTTCAACTGATAAGATTGAAAAAGATACATATGGTGCGAATCAAAAGGAGTGGGATAAGGTTTTTGATTATATTAGATCACAGCCTAAAATCGAAGATGTGGTGATTTCTGGAGGAGACGCTTTTAATTTAACTGCGGCCCAAATTAAATATATAGGAGAGAGTTTACTAAATATTCCGCATATTAGAAGAATTCGCTATGCCACTAAAGGGATTGCCATTTATCCTCAAAAAATTATTAGTGACCATGAGTGGGTTAAGTCATTAACTGAAGTTCACCAGTTAGGAAGAAATCTTAACAAGCAGGTTTTTATACATACCCATTTTTCTAGTCCTAAAGAGATCACCATCTGGTCTAAAATGGCAATGGAAAAACTTTTTTCACTTGGATTTATCGTTAGAAATCAGGCGGTTTTACAAGAGGGTGTTAATAATAATGTTAACGAAATGATTCTATTAACACGTAAACTCTCTTATATGAATATACAGCCATACTATGTTTATTTACATGATATGGTTCAGGGCTGTGAACATTTACGTACCACTCTTAATGAGGCGGTAGAGTTAGAAAAAAATGTACGTGGCTCAACTGCCGGCTTTAATATCCCAACTTTCTGTTGTGATCTACCTGGTGGTGGTGGAAAACGGCATGTGGCAAGCTATGAACATTATGATCGTGAGGCCGGTATCTCCATTTGGCGAGCACCGCTAGTTAAGCCTAATCAGCTTTTCTATTATTACGATCCAATTCATAAGCTTAGTCCAGACGCTCAAAAGAAGTGGAATGATCCAAAAGAGCGTACCATTATGGTGGATGCGGTTAAAAAGAAAGTTAAACTCTAAGCTAATCGAATTTTATTAGGAAGTTGAGAATTTGAACTTAGCTATCGATTAATTTCTATTGAGATCACGCCAACTTTTGCCTTCACGATTCTTGGCATTTTTTTGGAAATTATTGACTGCTTCCACGTGCTTTTTATAAGTATCACTGAAAAAATGGGTTCCATCGTTATGACTTACAAAAAAAAGATAGTTACTTGATTCTGGATTTAATGCGGCTTTAATGGCCTCTAAGCTAGGGTTACAGATTGGTCCAATGGGAAGAGCACTAATTTTATAAGTATTATAAGGAGTTGTTGTTAGCAGATCCTCTTTGTGAAGATTGCCATCATATCTTTCATAAATACCATAAATAGTCGTAGGATCAGATTGCAAACGCATTTTTTTCTTGAGCCTATTATAAAATACACCAGCAATTTTAGGCCGTTCAAAAGCAGCTCCTGTCTCTTTTTCAACCATGGAAGCTAAGGTTATAACTTCTAAAAAATTGAGACCAAGTTCGTTTCTAAAATCCAAATCACGTGTCTTGTTTTTAAAAACATTATAAAGATTAGCGATAACTACTTCGGGACTAGAGTTAATATTGAATCGGTATGTCTCGGGAAAGAGAAAGCCTTCAGCTGAACTAACATTAAACTTTGAAGCAATCCCAATTTTTTTTAAAAAGTTTTTATCACGGGCCTTGCTCAAAAAAGCCTCGGCCTTAACAATTCTTGCGGCTTCTAATATTTTAGCTATTTCAAAAATATTTTTACCTTCCGGAATGGTTACTTCACCTACCAGCGGTGATCCATGGACTAAAACTTCGGCCACTTCCATCATGTTAAGTCCTTGCGTAATGAGATAGGTTCCTGTTTTAAATTTAGTAAAATAGTTTTTATATTTTACGTAATAATAAAAAACACGTGAATTATTAATAATATTTTGCTGACTAAGATTGTGGTTGATGCTTGCAAAACTCTCACCCGGTTTGACCGTAAATTCAACCTCGGTAGTTGTATAGGGCCTATTTAAAAGATAGCCGACATGGAAAGAGATAAATATAAGGGCCATAAAAGGTGGTAGGACCACCAAATAAAAAAGGTAT
This sequence comes from Bacteriovoracaceae bacterium, assembly GCA_046328975.1. GTDB lineage: Bacteria > Bdellovibrionota > Bacteriovoracia > Bacteriovoracales > Bacteriovoracaceae > JAXLVO01. The sequence goes on from JAXLVO010000009.1 coordinate 36,310, forward strand.
TTTTTCATCATTTAATTAGAGCGCAAAAAGTCCTCTAAGACAATACTGGCGCTTAAAGCATCTATTTGTGAATAGTCGACTTTGAAGTTGTAACGAGGCGAGTTTTTCATTCGGGAAGTTGCTTCGTATGTGCTAAGTGATTCATCTTGCAAAAAGAACTCGGTTTGAGGGAATTTTTTGGTGAGTTCTGCCGCTAATTGCTTACCAAACTCTTTAATTTTTTGAGTCATACTGGTCTCTTTGCCGTCTAAAAGAGTCGGAAATCCTAGCACCACAATTTTTGCCTCTTCTAAATCAACCACTTTGAGAATTTGAATAATAACCTGTTCATGTGATTGATATACGATCTGATCGTAAGGAATAGGATAAGGGTCCCGACCAGGCGTAAACTTACCTAACCCAGTTACCTTCATTCCAAAATCAATAGCAATAATTGTTTTATCAAAAAGTTGAATGGCCTTAGGGAGTTGATTAAAATTTGTCATTGAGCTGCTGATATAGTTCAACTTACTCTAAGCTGTAAAGTGGTTGAGCTTAACATCTTGCGTTAAAATAAATTGACCGATTCAAACTTTTTTGATTGCCTAAATCGATAAAGAGTTTTATAAAAAATTATAGGCAAATTTAATTAAACAATAATTAACCAATCAATATTAATCAATCATGAAACATTTTTTTTTGTAGCTTTTGTGATTGCCGAATCGAGGAACTATTATCCTTATCGCATTAAAACCATTTTAATCAGGAGAATCTGCTAATGCATTTAAATGACCTACGTGAAAAGACCATCCAAGAACTTATCGACATGGCCATTGCTCAAGAGATTGAAAATGCCTCTGGAATGAGAAAGCATGAACTTATTTTTGCTCTTCTTACTAATCATGCCAAAAAAGAGGAAGCGATTTACGGTGAGGGTGTTCTAGAGATTCTTCCCGATGGTTTTGGATTTTTAAGGTCACCAGGCTACAACTACCTACCTGGAGCAGATGACATTTACGTTAGTCCATCACAAATTCGCCGATTCGGTCTTCGTAAAGGGGATACGGTTAGCGGTCAGATTCGTCCGCCTAAAGATGGTGAGCGCTACTTTGCCCTTTTAAAAGTTAATACTATTAATTTTCAAGTTCCAGATAAACATAGACAGACAGTTCTCTTGGATAACTTAACTCCAATCTACCCTGAAAAGAAGATGATGTTAGAAGGCAATCCAACCTGTTATTCAACCAGAATTATCGATCTATTTGTACCGCAAGGTTTTGGTCAAAGATGTTTGATCGTTGCTCCTCCTAAAGCTGGTAAAACGGTTCTTTTACAAGACATAGCTAATTCAATTACGGCCAATCACCCTGATGCTTTCTTGATCGTTCTGCTGATTGACGAGCGACCTGAAGAGGTTACTGATATGAAGAGAAACGTTAAAGCTGAGGTGGTATCGAGTACCTTTGATGAACCAGCCTCTCGTCACGTGCAAGTAGCTGAGATGGTTCTAGAAAAATCAAAACGTCTGGTAGAAGCTGGTAAAGATGTTATTGTTGCTCGACTCAGTTACACATTAGCTCGAGCTTACAATACAGTGGTTCCACCATATCGGGGAAAATCTTATCGGGTGGGGTGGATTCAAATGCACTTCATAAACCAAAAGATTCTTTGGGGCTGCTCGAAATATTGATGGCGGTGGATCTCTCACAATCATTGCTACCTCGTTAATTGATACTGGGTCTAGAATGGATGAGGTTATCTTTGAAGAGTTTAAAGGTACAGGTAACTCAGAGATTCAATTAGATAGAAAGTTAATGGAGAAGAGAGTCTTCCCATGTCTTGATATTAATAAGTCTTCAACCAGAAAAGAGGATCTTTTAATGGATGCAAGTACTCTTCAGAGAATTTATGTTCTAAGAAAAGTTCTTCACCCAATGAATACATTAGACTCGATGGAATTTATTTTAAGTAGAGTCACAAAATCAAAAACTAATCATGAGTTTTTAGAATCGATGAATAGCTAATGGGGATTAGAAATATCTTTATTCTTCTCATGAAACAGTATACCTCAATTGGCGGTCAAGCGGTCATCGATGGGGTCATGATGAGATCACCTAATGCTTTTGTTGTGGCCGTTAGAAAAGCTGACGGGACTATTAGATTAAGACGTGCTCAGTGGTTTAGTATAACTAAAAAATTACTACTTTTTAAAAAACCTTTTTTTCGTGGTGTACTGGTGTTGATTGAGGCCATGGTTAACGGTATTGTGGCGTTAAACTATTCAGCTAATATTGCTATGGGAGAGGAACTAAAAAAAGAGGCCCTTAAAAAAGGAAAAACTGAAGAGCAGTTTCTTAAAGAGAGTAAAGATAAAGAAAAAGTGAATCTGATGACCTATCTAACGGTTCTAACTTCACTAGCGCTAGGTATGTTTCTCTTTTGTTTTTGTTCCACATGCTCTGACTCTACTTCTAGGTAATCTGTTTAATCAAAATTTAGATCTAGATAGTGTAGGATTTCATTTGATCAGCGGAACTATTAAAACTTCTATTTTTGTACTCTATATTTATCTAATTGGGCTGATGCCAGATATTCGTAAAGTGTTTCAATATCATGGTGCTGAACATAAATCAATTTATACATTTGAACATAAAAAAGAGTTAACCGTAAGTAATGCTGAAGCATTTACAACACTTCATCCTCGCTGTGGAACCTCATTTATTTTCTTTTTACTTTTTATTTCGATTATTCTTTTTTCGGGAATCTTTTCTTTAATTCCTATAGGTAAAGATTATCCTTTTTTACTTAAGCATTTGAGTGCAGTACTTTTTAAAATTGTTCTGATGTTGCCAATTGCCGGGATCTCGTATGAAATTATTCGTATGAGTGGAAAGTATCCAGAGAATCCAATTTTTAAACTATTTAGCTTTCCGGGAATGATGTTACAGAAACTAACTACGAAAAATCCAACGCCAGATCAGCTTGAAGTGGCACTGGCTTCAATTAAATGTGTCCTTTTTTTAGAAGAAAAATATAATTTAGATACGGCCAAAGATAAAGTGTTCACTTTAGATGAGATTGATATTAAATCTTTAAATGATATTGAGAGTTCCAATAAAAATCTCAAAGATTTCTTGGAGTTGTAAGTAAGCTATGTTTGATATATTTGCTAAATTAGACAAAGTTGTACAACGCTATAATTTACTAACTGAAAAGCTAGCTGACCCTACTATTTATGATCGGCAAGAAGAGTTTAAACAGGTTAGTACAGAGAGAAAAAATTTAGAAGAGATTGTAATTGCCTTTAAAGAGTACAAACAGATTAAGTCCGATCTTTTAGGTGCTCAAGATATGCTTCGAAATGAGTCAGATCAAGAGTTGCGAGAAATGGCAAAGTTAGAAGTTAATGAAAAAGAGAAAGAATTTGCACTGAAAGAGAATCAGATAAAGTTACTTTTACTTCCTAAAGACCCTCGTGATGATAAAAACGTGATTGTCGAGATCCGAGCTGGAGCTGGTGGCGATGAAGCCTCAATTTTTGTGGCCGACGTTTACAGAATGTACCAAAACTACTTTAGAGAAGTTGGTTTTAGATCAGAAATTATTTCAAGTAGTGCTGGCGATCAAGGGATTAAAGAGATTATTTTTAGTGTCTCAGGTGATAAAGTTTTTTCTAAGCTTAAATATGAGGCCGGAGTGCATAGAGTTCAACGTGTTCCGGATACAGAAGCTCAAGGGCGTGTCCATACTTCAACTATTACCGTTGCGGTTATGCCTGAGCCAGATGAAGTTGACTTTAAATTGGATATGAATGATGTTCGGATTGATGTCTATCGTGCCGGTGGTAGTGGGGGACAATCAGTTAACACCGCCGATTCTGCAGTAAGAATGACTCACATTCCAACTGGTATTGTGGTGGCCATGCAGGATGAACGTTCACAATTAAAAAACCGTGATAAGGCAATCAAAGTTTTAAAGAGTCGAGTTTTTGAAAAATTTAATAATGAACGGCTAGAAGCGGAAGCTAAAGAGCGTAAAGAACAGGTAGGAACGGGTGATAGATCGGAAAGAATTCGAACTTATAATTTCCCGCAAGGTCGTCTTACTGATCATAGAATTGGATTAACTCTTTATAGTTTAGATAAGATTATCGAGGGCGATATTTCTGAAGTTATTGAAGCACTTATTGCCTATTATCAAGCGGAACAGTTGAAAGGTGAAGAGAATACGTAATGTTTTTGATGAACTCTTGGCCTTCTGGGAGAGTAATCAAGAGCAACTCCAATTAGATTATCCTGGGATTAATTTTAATATTTTATTAATTACCTTTTCAGATTATTTTGAAATTCCCTGTGACAATGACTTTTTAAAAAGCATCTATTATCGGCCCCAATTTAATAGTTTTAAAAGTAAGCTTCAGTTGGGTACACCTATTAACTATCTTCTACAAAATCGATTTTTCTATAACTCAAATTTTTATCTAAATAATCATGTTTTAATTCCCCGGTTTGAGACAGAGCTGCTGGTCGATGAGGCGCTTAAGCTCGCTAATAAATTTAAAAATAATTCAACCTTTAAGTTAGCTGAAATTGGTGTAGGTTCAGGCAATGTTACACTTTCACTTTTAGTTGAACTAAGTGATATGGCCGCAATTGAGGCCCATGGGTATTGATATTTCAAGTTTGGCGCTTGAGGTGTTTAAACAGAACTGTTTTTTGAAAAGTGGAAAAATTAATCCCAATTATAAAATTTCGCAATGTAAATCGGATAGATTTAAAGAATTGCCCTTAGATGATAAATACCATTTAATAGTTTCTAACCCTCCCTATATTCCTTCAGATAGAGTCGAGGTTGTGCATAATCAGGTTAAGCATTGGGAGCCTCATCAGGCGCTCTTTATTGAGAGAAAAGAGTATTATAGTTGGTTTTTAGAGCTTTTTGAGCAAACTTACCAACATCTTTATCCCGGTGGATATTTTATTATGGAAGGTTTTGAAGATGAATTAAGCAAGCTAAGGCCAATGCTCACAAAAGCAAAATTGACTTTCGTTTCGATAATAAAAGATTACAATGATTTAGATAGAATATTAATAGCAAAAAAGGATGACTCTTAAGATGGATAAGTTAATAATAAATGGGCCATGTAAGCTTAGTGGAGAAGTTTTAATTAGTTCTTCTAAAAATGCCACTCTTCCTATTTTGGCCGCCACCATTCTTTTAGATAGTAAAACCACTTTCAAAAATTTACCCGAACTCGTAGATGTTAAAACCATGTTAAAACTGCTAACCAAGTTAGGTATGACGGTTGAAAAAGATTCTAATGCTCCATTAACTTTTGTTTCCACTGAGAAGTTAACCTCTTTTGAAGCTCCTTATGATTTAGTTAGTACCATGCGAGCCTCTATTTTGGTTTTAGGTCCAATGCTCGCAAAATATGGAAAATCCAAAATTTCACTTCCAGGCGGCTGTGCTATTGGCGGACGGCCAATTGATATTCATTTGATGGGACTTGAAAAAATGGGTGCAAAGATTGAGTTTACTAATGGCTATGTCATGGCCCAGGGGAAATTAATTGGAACGACAATCCCTCTTTCATTTCCTTCGGTTGGGGCAACGGAAAATCTCATGATGGCAGCAACTCTTGCCACTGGAACTACCATTATTAAAAATGCAGCCGCTGAACCAGAAATTATTGATCTGGCCCATTTTTTAATTAAGTGTGGGGCCAAAATTAGTGGTGCTGGTACCCACGAGATTACTATTTGCGGTGTAACTTCACTTAAGGGCTGTGAGTATGAAGTGATTGGGGACAGAATTGAGGCCGCCACCTATCTGATTGCAGGTATTATGACCAACTCTGAAATAACCATTAAAAATATTAACCCTGACTACTTAGAAGGGGTTATAGCAATTTTAAAACAGATGAACGCTAACATTGAAGTTGATCAACAAAAATTTGAAATCAGGACCAAAGTGCGTGATAAAGGTGAACTCCGGGGCGTTACGATTGAAACAGCACCTTATCCAGGTTTTCCAACCGACGTTCAGGCCCAATTAATGGCACTTGCAACTATAGCTAAATCGCCTTCAATTATCACGGAACATATTTTTGAAAATAGATATATGCATGTACCTGAACTGATGCGTTTAGGGGCCAAGATAACACTAAAAGGTTCAACCGCCGTGATTGAAGGTAGTTCTCAGTTAAAGGGAGCTTTTTGTATGTGTACGGATCTGCGTGCTTCAGCGGCACTGGTATTAGCGGCCCTTGTAGCAGAAGGTGAGTCTCACATCCAAAGAATTTATCATTTAGATCGTGGCTACGAAAAATTAGAACAGAAGTTAAAAAAATTAAATGCCAAGATTGAAAGGGTTAAAGCATGAGTTCATGTCTCTTTTGTAAAATTTTAAAAGGGGAGATCCCTTCCTCAAAAGTCTATGAGGATGATAATGTGTATGCTTTTAAAGATATAAAACCACTAGCATCTATTCATATTCTTTTTATTAATAAAGATCACACGGCAGATGTATCAGAGTTAATTAATAAAGATGTAGAGCAAGTGACACAAATTTTTTTAGCAATAAAAAATTACACTAAAGAGAGTGGATTAGAAAAAAAGAGTTTTCGAATTTTTACTAATAAAGGAGTGACGCTGGTCAAACGGTTTTTCATACCCATTTTCATTTAATTAGTAGTGATGGAAAGGCCGACTTTAGCTTTTGATATTTTTAAAAAATCATCTTTAGCTTTTAATTTAATCTGATCAGCCACTTTATCATCTAGTGCTTGCTGCAGTTCTTTTTTTCTATGAAGTCTAGGTGAAGACGAAGGACCCTTCTGCATTTTTTTCTCTAGATAGATATCAATTAGATCCGCTTCACGCTCTACTGGATTAGTTTCAGCTGTTTGCCAAGGACGAATCTGTTGCGTTTTTTCTGGAACGCTGTTTTGAGCAGGAGTTTCTTCACGACTCTTTTTTAATTTTGCCAATGTCCCTAGGGTTAAACTCATGACCAACTATCTCTTAAAGATTTAAAAAAAAGCTTAATGCTTTCCAAAATTGAATTTGATCTATTCTCTAGCTTATGCCCTTGAGCATTTTGAGCATATTTGGCCTCTAATTCTTGCGAAAAGGCACAATTTCTCTCTACGATTTTTTGAGCGCGTCGCACCGCCTCTTGAGCGCCGTAAGTTCTTATCTGTACTGAGAACTGATCGTAATTTTCCCAAGGTCGATACTGCTTTTTTAGTGACATACTTTATTCCTGCTCAAAATTTTATTTTCAACTTTAGTGAATATCTCTTTTAAAAGTTCCACCATCTCTAATGATACTATATTTTGGGGAGAGTATTCGAGAAAAGATAGATTGAGGGCAATCGACTCTTCGCCTACGATACTTTCGCGAATAGCGGATTTAGTACATCCACGCAAATTGGTCTCGTACCATTTTCTAATATCTTTGCTGAGTTTTTTAGTCGGGGAAAAGCGGGTAGGGATATAGATAATTTCAAAATCAAGTTTCATGTCAGACTGAAACTCTTTCAAAAAATGTTGAAAAACTTTAAAATTTCTAAAATTAGTTATTTTACATTCAAGTGGAGAAATCAAAGCATCACAAGCCACTAGCGCATTGGTGGTTAATTTATTCCAATTAGGAGAGCAGTCTAAAATAATCAGGTCAAACTCTTTTTTAAGCGGATTCACAATTTTGTCGCGAATCCAATATTCACGTCGATTAATATTACTCAGGGCCTCATTAAAAACCACTAACTCAGGTGTTTCAGGAATCAGAAATAGATTAGGTAGATCTGTACTTAAAATGAGATCATGTAGATTCACCTCTTGATTAAAATAATCAAAAAGGCCACGCGTACTGCTCATTTTCATCATCAGGTCTTCAATATTTTTATCATCATCTTGCAGCTCTTTGTTGTGACCTAAAGCTATCGAAATATCACACTGAATATCGAGTCCCACTACCACAGTTTTAAGATTGTGCAGGGCTGCAATTCGCGCTAAATTGAGGGCGCAGGTACTTTTTAAAACGCCACCTTTAGTGGTGAAAATAGCAAGAGCAGTTGGTTCACTAAATTTTTTAAGAAAACCAATCTTCTCTCCAATCAATGGAAGTTGGTTTAATTTCCAGGCCGGTTTATAGCTTGTTCCTTGCTTAAGTTTAAACGATGGTGGAATCAGTCCTGCTGTCTCAAGTTTAGCCAGCTCTTTTTCTAGTGCCTTCCCGCCAAAGATATCCACTACTTTGGAGAGCGGAATAGAGTTCAAATCCATTTCAAATCCTTTTGAAACGTCTAATAAAATTGATAAGTTACCTAGCTTTAAGGATAGTGAACATTCCCTTCTAAGTCAATTTTACATTTACTTTGCTTTTTTAGCTTATTTTTGATACATAGCGCTATTACTTTTAAGGACTTAGCGCATGACCCTCTGGAAACCTCTATTTATTCTATTCTTGATAGTTAATGGCTCAGCTAGTTTTGCGGCCGGAGATATCACCTACCCACAAATGGAAAAAGAGTTTGAACGCTTGGGTGTGACTGAAAATTATACGAGCGACTCCTTTTTTAAATTACATGAATATATTTCGGTAAAGTTAGCAAACTACGGAACAGATATACTTTATCTAAAGGGGCCTACTTTTTTTGAACACGCTGAACGCTTAATGGGTAAAGAGCAGAGTGCCTACACCTACTTTTTAGCTAAAAGAATTGTTCACTATAGTTTCAGAAGAGCACGAGGCCGCAAAATTACTATTCCAGAACTTCTCTCTATTCCAAAAAAAGTTATTACTAAAATTCCTTATAAAAATATCGATACTTCAGCTCAAAATCACTATTCTGTCCTGACCACTTTGCCTGGAAACGATTAGAGCAATTACAGGTCAATCCTCATACTTGGGAGAGTTTAGAAAAATGGGCGAATCTTGAAGTGACTAAACGGCTACAAGCTAAGTATAAAAAAAGTGAAATTAGTTACGATCTAAATAAGTGCCAGAACTGTTTTTTTTCTTAAGAAAGTCAAAGACAATGCCACTAGCCCAAAAGTTAATGTGGTGGATGCGGAATGTGAAATGGAAAATGAAGTGGGGGAATGAGGTTCGCTCTGAACCGGTGGCTAACCGTCTCTATTTAAATGCCGGTGGAAAATTTCAAGATTTAGTCTACAGCTATAATTATCAAGACAATGTTGTTCTGATTTTGTCGCAAGCTAATAGCGGAGTTTCCTTGAGAGTGATTTAAACTGTGAAGAGAATGTGAGTCGTTTAGAGGTTTTAAAAACCTGCTTAAGTCTTCCCCCTTATAGATTTAATCTAGATCCGTTCATTAAAAAGTTCAGGTACAATCACTCAAGAGAATGTAGATGAGATTCTCTACAAACTGGTAAAATCGCAAATCAATGAGTACACCAAAGAGGCACTCATCGGTCGTGAGTATGTTATTTTAAAAGAGCCAGCGTTGAGTTTCGCGATGATAAAATCATGGAGCGGGGTGGACCGATTGCTCTCTCATCAGTGGGTGCTGATCAAGATGTTTTCTTACGTAGTAATCTGCTCTTTAATATCTGGATTGATAATTACGACGTAACAAAGATGAGAATGCTAAAAGTATTATCCTAAAAAACTTTGAAGGCGAAAAAGAAAAATATATTGAATTCTTCCATGATCTAGGTGCTGCTTTTGGAAAAGAGGCGCTACCAGCGTCACTAAACGCTTTTGAGATTGGTGACTCTTTCTTACGAACAACCTTAACTAAAAAGCATCTACTGTATACCCATTTTCTGCTCTATCGACCTAAAAGCTTGAGTGCTGCTTCTGCCACCGATTTAGCGTGATGGCAAATTATCTTAATGGAATTAGCGTTGATCAGCTTAAAGCAAGTGTCAAGGCATCTAGTCGCCAAGTTTTGCTCAAGAGGTCTTTTGTTTATCGTTTACAAAAGCGACTCTATCAGATCCTCTCTTTTTATGGTTATAAATCCAAAGAAGAGGTGGACGCTATTGCTGCTCCCACTATTAAAATCAGTCTCAAAAACAGCGATGACATTGTACGGTTTGCTAAACTCCATCAAGTTCCTTTAAAACTTCTGATCAGTGAGATGCAACGTTTTGGCATCTACAATAATGGATACGAAGATAGGGTCGTGATTGAGGGAAAATTAAATACATGCGCTAAGAGTTTTGTGATTAACTTTTTAGAAAAACATCTTTACCCTTCAGGCATTGAACGTAGGGTAAATCGTCGCTATGATGATCGCCCACTACCTGAGGTACATTTACTAAGTAAAAGATAATTATGAACCATCAGTTTTATATGGACGAATGCTTTTACTTTCGCCAAACATGGGCTAGGTACAGTTACGCCTAATCCGCTAGTGGGTTCAGTTATTGTGATTGATAATAAAGTTGTTGGTCGCGGATTTCATGCTAAAAAAGGTGAAAATCACGCAGAGATAAACGCCATTATCGATGCTAGAAAAAATGGTGTGACTGACCTTTTAAAAAGGCTACACTCTATTGTAATTTAGAGCCCTGCTGTCACACCAATAAACTTACTCCTCCTTGTGTACTTACTCTCGTTAAAGAGCAGTTTAAACGAGTCGTTATAGCTAATCTTGATCCTAATCCTCATGTCAGCGGCAACGGTGTAAAGTTTTTGCGAAAGCGGAATAGAAGTGGTGACAAGTATTAATGAAGAGATCGGAAGTCGATTTAATGAAATATTTTTTACCCATATTAAATTTAATCGACCCTTTATCCATCTTAAGTGGGCGCAAAGTCTCGATGGGTATATTGGAAATGGCACTAAAAATTATCTAAGTTGTGAAGAGTCGCTCAAACTGGTACATGAGATGCGGCTAGCGACTGACGCTGTTATGATTGGGAGAAATACCCTCAATACTGATAATCCAAAACTTACCACTCGTTTGCAAAATTTTGAGCGAGCCTCTAAACGTATTGTTTTAGGTAAATTTTCATTGATGAATAAAGCGGCCAACCTTTTTCAAGATGAGTTTAAAACGCAAACTATTGTTGTAACAAACGAGCAACTACCAGAGTGTGATAATGTTATTAGTTTAAATGAAGAAAATTATCAATTAGAGACAATTGTAAAAGCACTTTATAAAAAAGGGATAACCTCTATTTTAGTTGAGGGCGGGGAAAAACTGCTAACCGGATTTATCGAGCAAAAGCTAGTTGACCGGGTCTCCATTTTTATTACACCCATGTTACTGCAAAATGGAATCAACGCGATCCATTCATTAGTAACTCCAGCGCTACCGTTTAAGTTTACCAACCATGAGTGGTTACAAGTAGGAAGAGATATGCTATTTGACTCTCGTATCTCAAACCTAAAATAGCCAGGAGCGTTATGTTTACGGGATTAATTAAAGAGGTAGGGGAGATTAAAAATATTGTCACTAATCGTGAAGGCAAGATCTTTACTATTGCGGCACCTGCACTGCTACCTGAAATTGGCATTCATGACTCTATAGCAACTAACGGTGTCTGCTTAACTGCGACTGAGGTTAAAAAAAATGAGTTTAGTGTCCAAGCGGTCCATACCACCTTAAAGAAAACGACACTGGGTGGGCTTAAATTGAATGAGCGTGTTAACCTAGAGTTAGCGCTTAGATTAAGTGATCGATTAGGCGGACACCTGGTCCAAGGCCACGTAAATGGTGTCGGAATGATTCACTCATTGCAGAAAATAGGCAAAAATTACGAGATTTGGTTGAAAGTACCGGCCACTTTAACTAAATATATGGTATTAGAAGGATCCGTGACGATTGATGGAATTTCGCTAACCATAGCTGAGGTTAAGCCTCAAAAAATCATGGTGACCGTTATCCCATATACTTTGGATCACACTAATCTAAAGTTTAAAAAAGTAGGCGATAAGGTGAACCTAGAGGCCGACTGTTTAATGAAATACGTTGAAAGTTTGATGAAGCATAATAAAAAAGGAAAATAGTTGTGGGAAATTTTCACTCCATTGATGAAGGGATTAACGCTCTTAAAAAAGGCGAAATTCTGATCGTAGTCGATGATGAAAAACGCGAAAACGAAGGTGACTTCTTACTTGCGGGTGAATTCATCACACCTGAAAAAATAAATTTCTTAAGCACAGTAGGTAAAGGCCTTATCTGTGCTCCTATATCTAGTAAAATTGCTAAACAGTTTGAACTTAATTATATGGTGGCGGCGAATACTTCAGAACACCATACGGCGTTTACCGTTTCGATTGATGCTAAAGAGGGAACCACTACGGGTATTTCCGCTTCCGATCGCTCTAAAACGATTGAAGTGCTTTGTGATGAAAAGGCACCGGCTTCATCGATGTTACGCCCAGGACATATTTTTCCATTGATTGCTAAAGAGGGCGGCGTGCTCGTTCGTCCTGGCCACACTGAAGCTAGTGTGGATTTAATGAAAATTGCCGGGCTCAAAGAGGTGGCGGTTATCTGTGAAATCATTGGTGAAGATGGATCAATGTTACGTGGTGAAGCACTTTTTGATTTGGCCAAAAAATATGATTTCAAAATTATTACTATTCTCGATTTAATCCACTATAAAAAACAGCATGAAAATTATGTTAAAAAAGTGGATGAAGTAAAACTCCCGACCAAATATGGTGAGTTTACGATCGATATGTTTAACTCTTCTGTTACTAGTAACGATGACATGGAAAAGCTTCCGATAGTTATTCGTAAAGGTGAAATCAAACGTGGCAATCCGCTTTTAGTGAGAGTTCATTCAGAGTGTTTTACTGGAGATATTTTAGGTTCACTTCGTTGTGATTGTGGTGATCAGTTACAAGAGTCTTTAAAGCTGATTAATGAAAATGAAAGTGGCATTGTGATCTATATGCGACAAGAGGGCCGAGGCATTGGATTAATCAATAAACTCAAGGCCTACAAGCTTCAAGAACAGGGTCTCGATACTTATGAAGCTAATTTAAAACTGGGTTTTTCGCCTGACGCTCGCGACTACTTTTTTGCCTACCAGATTTTAAAATATTATGGTGTTCATGAGATTAAATTGATCTCAAATAATCCCGCAAAAATTAATGAGCTAACCAGTTTAGGTATCAATGTTATCGAACGTATTGACCTGAAGCTTGGCCCTAATGAACATAACTATCACTATCTTTTAACCAAAAAAGAGAAGTTTGGTCACTTCATTAATGATTTTTTAAATTAAAAAAGGAAATTTATATGAGTACAGATAAACCTACCATGCTTGAAGGGAGCTTCAATGGTGCAAGTAAGCGTTATGCTATTATCGTTGCCCGATTTAATGAGCTAGTGACCTCTAAGCTTTTAGCTGGCGCTCTAGATGCTCTAAGACGCCACGATGTCATGGATAAAAATATTGAAGTTGCTTATGTCCCTGGCTGTTTTGAAATTCCTCTTATCGCTAAAAAAATGGCACTCTCAAAAAAATATGATGCGATTATCTGTTTAGGTGCTGTTATTCGTGGTGAAACTAGTCACTATGATTATGTCTGTAACGAAGTGGCAAAAGGTGTAAGTCACGCCTCCTTAGAAACGCAGATTCCTGTAATCTTTGGAGTTTTAACCACGGAGAATCTTGATCAGGCCTTAGCTAGAGCAGGTTCAAAAGCTGGTAATAAAGGGTGGGAGTCGGCCATGGCTGCACTTGAGATGTCCAATTTAATGAGACAACTACTTTAGAAATTGATCTCTTTGATCTCATTCATACTACTAAGATCTTTAACCCCTAATGATTCGCTGATTTTAAGCGTAGCTCGAGATTTATTGAGCGTGTAGAAGTGGATTCCGCTTACTTTATTATCAATCAGATCGCGCACCTGTTCTGTTGCCCAGTGGATACCGACATTTTCAGCGGTTTCATCGTTAGTGGCTCTGGCCAGTGACTTTAAGAGTTTTGCGGGAAAGCGGGCACCTAAAGCCAGTTCGCTCATTCGTTTAACGCTTTTTAAATTGGTCACCGGCATGATGCCTGCGATAATTGGAATCTTAATTCCAGCAATTAAGCAGCGCTCTTGGTAATCATAAAAATCACGATTATCAAAAAAGAGTTGGGTGCAGATGTAGTCGGCACCTTCGTCTACTTTAGCTTTTAGATATTCAATCTCTTTAATGCGATTAGGACACTCAGGATGCCCTTCAGGAAAGCCTGCCACACCAATACCCATATGTGGGAAGTTCGTTTTTATAAATTTCACTAACTCTGTTGCGTTGTTAAATCCATTGGGTAGAGGAACAAAGGTTTTTTGACCTTTAGGTGGGTCACCTCTTAAGGCCAAAATATTATGAATTCCATTTTGATCATATTTTGTGAGAATCTCTCTAATCTCATCTTTAGTAGCGCCCACGCAAGTTAAGTGGGAAACAATGGTGAGAGTCGTCTCTAGTTTTAATTTTTGAATAAGATCTTGTGTGAGTTTGCGAGTTGATCCTCCTGCTCCATAGGTAACTGAAACGTAGGCAGGATTGTAGGGAAGAATCTCTTTGATGGTTTTAAACAGGGTTTGAGCGGCCTCCATCGATTTTGGAGGAAAAAACTCAAAACTAATAGAAATAGCATTCTGTTTTAAAAGATCTTTTACAAGCATTTAACAACTATACTCTAAGGAACGGTAATTTTGCAACGAAAGCCTATGTCAGCTGCCGGGGAATTTGTGATAGGAACATAGCGAATGTAGTAACGCCCGGCACCTGATGGTGGACTACCTGATACAGTCGCAAAATTGTAACTGCCTCCACTAACGGGAGCGGCTGTAGCTGCGGCCGTAGCAATTAGATCTGCTCTAATAACAATTGAATCATTATGGAGAAAGGTTCCAACTGTTGGCGTAGTAAGAATTGGAATAGTTGAAAGTGCATAAGTGTTATGAGCAGGCATTCCCATAGGAATAAAGAACATTTCCGCATCAAAGGTTGGAGTTGCAAAGACCCAAGCGGTTAAGCTTGCTCCATTTCCGTTAACTCCACGCTCTCCCCCATAAACTGTACTATTAAAATGGTACTCGTTATTGGCATTATTATATTCATAGTAAGGGGTTCCATAAATATCTGTGATAAAATCACAATTTTCATTATCACTACAGGTGATCTGATCACTGAGCCACTCACTCACATTTCCTACCATGTCTTGAATTCCATAGCGAGTTTTACAGTTTTGAGTGTAGGTTGAACCGGTAACTAGTGTTCTTACTGACGAAACATCAGTTGCGGGTAAGGTTTGATCAGTTGCTGCTGGTGACGAGAGATTATTAAAGACAATTCCCGATTCAGACTGACTATTAGTTGTGTTACAGTATCCAGTTGAGGCCAGCGATGTTCCAATCTCTAAACTGTTCATCTCTGAGTTGGAAAGTGTACTACTCCATGCACCGGCTGCAATCTGCTGTTTGCGTGAAAGTAGCGTAGTATAGGCCGTGGCCGCCACTGTTGGTGTAGGGAAGTAGCTTAAGCTATATTGACGTTGACCACAGAGTGAAGATGCCATTCTTTGAGTCACCTTTACAAAGGGTGGAAGATTGGTGGCGTTACCCGCTCTTGCTGTTGCATAGTAGGCAGGAGTTCCAGTTGTCCAGCTAGTCCCATTACTCGCGTAACATGTTTGATCAGTCCTATTGTAAAAAATGGTACCAGCTGTTGGTACGGTTACAGGATTAGTTGTTCCATACATATGATAAGGACAACCATATTCAGTAGTATCAACTAGCATATCATAAGCAATATCATAAATTTGGGAGGCGTTATTGCTATCACCAGGTCCAATATAACTACAAGAGAAGTTAGCGCCAGGTGAAGGGGTTGCACCCATTAGCTCGCAAATCTCTTGATTTACAATCCATCTATGAGTTAGTGCCATATTAGCAGGAGGAATAATCACTCTTAGAATATTAAAGTTTTCATTGTCTCCAGCAAGCAGTCCATTACTTTCAACTGGTCTAACCGTATACCAATAAATTGTTGACTGGTCACTGGTCCCAATAGTTGTGTCGATATATTGAGTTGTAGAGGCACTAAGCGTGCCGCTGGTGAATTAAAATTGAAATTTGTTATCTGGTTACCTAAATTATTTTTAAATACCTTCCACGCTGATACTGATGCACCATTAATTGGAGTTGGAGCATTCCATTTGATTTTAACATAAGGAGCACTGGTTGGAGTTCCGCCAGATTGGTTTTTGAACCATAAGCAATAACATCTCTCCATCCACCATGATCAAAGCCTCTTGAGTTAACCGTTACGCTAATACTAGCAGTCGGATCTAGTGCTACTTCGCCATCACTAATTTTAAAAGAGACAGTCGATGAGCCATACTGAGGTGTACTATTGGCCAAAATATCGACAAAGAGTTTAGAGGATTTTGCATCAGTGCTTGCTGCATCGATGTTGATAATTGGCATAGATGAGCCATCACCGATGTAACAAGTATTGTGAAAAATAAGTGAGTTATGGTAGGTTCCACAGGTAGCAGCTGGGCCATAGTAAAATCGAATATTAGCTAATGGAATTACCGCGGTATCAGAACTTTGAACATCAGTTATACTTAATTGTTGATTATCTTCATAAATAGATCCACCTTCATCGAGGTAATATTCTATTCCATAAATACCTGTATTTAAATTTGCGGTATAGCTACTTGTAGCTGCAACTGGAGTAATTTGTGGAGCATCATTGGTTGAATTAATAGTAACTAAAAATGAATCACTGGCGGGTGTAGGTGCAGGTGTTCCATTAGTAGTTCCATTATCCGTAACGATGGTATAGATCGCCACTGGAGTACCATGTGTGGTTGCATCTTTGGGAGGTGTAATATTTAATAAAACACTATAACTTGAAGCGTTCTGTGAATTATCATTTACCGTATAGGTCCAATAACCAAGGGTTGTATTACTTCTGCTTGGATCATAAGTAAGTGGTTGCGAGCCCCAAGTTAAACTCATGTAGTTATTATTAATAAAATCATGAGTATTAAAATTTGAGGTAATAGCCGCAGGTGTTATGGCAATGGTTAAGGTGAGTGTTTGGCCATTTTCAAAAACGTTACCACCTTCATCTACAGTTAAAGCATGGGCCGAGATAGGTGTTCCTTCGCTGACAGTTACATCTGAGTTAGCGTTGATAGTAGGCGGATCATTAATTTCATACCATTTAACATTAAAGTATTTTGTGGCAGTTAAAGGTGAAGCATTGGTATCTGTTAGTGCTAAAGTAAATTTTATTGTTCCAAAGAAGTTAGGGTTACCAAAAGTTGGATCAATAACAACGTTGTTTGTAGTAATGGTTGAAAGATCAGTGGCACCTTCGCCGGTTGAAACAAGGGAATTGGAATTACTAGAATTAATATTTAAAGAAGTTCCATTATTAGGGACAACGCCTGGACTACCACTAGTCACACTTATATCTACCATTTCAGCATCTTCGCCATAACCCCCTTCATCTAACTTAAAGGTGACGGTAATTGGTGTAGCTTCTCCTGCCGTTGCAACCGGAGTCAATAAACTGTTATCGGTGGGAGAACTAGTGCCTAAAAACGCAATAAGTCTTGGTGCAACGTTGGTTGAGCCATCAAATCCAATGGTAACTGGAGATGGATTTACGATTAAACTTCCATCACTTAAACTTAGAGTTATTGTAGAGCTTCCAGGTGTAGCATCAGCGTGATCTATAATTAAATTAAGTGTAGCTGAGTCACTTATTGTAACAGTAGGGGTTGCTGCGTTTCCACGAAAGGTAGAACCTTCATAAATTCCAATACGTTCAAGTGGAGTTACCGTAGTACTAGAAGGGGTTACATTTATATAGAGTATTTGATTATCTTCGTAGGCGCCTCCTCCTTCATCAATTGTATATGTAATCGTGGCAGGAGAGCCCTCATTTGCCGTGGCCGTCGCACTTACAAAAAGAGCAGTTGGAGCATCGTTGATTGGAGTTACATAAATTGTAATTACTCCGTTAGTTGTTGAGTAAGTAATGCTATCAAATGTTTTGTATGTAAAAGTTTGCGGACTTCCAAAATAGTTAGGAGCAGGCGTATAGACGCAAGTTAAGTCTGAGGTAAGAGAACTATTTAATCCCATACACTCTCCCAAAGTTCCACTTGAAGGTAGAGCCACTGGGGTATAGGTTAAATAATTATTAACATTGAGATCTGAACTTGGGGTTACGGTAATATTAACATAAGAGTCTTCATTAACGGATACACTTAGAGGTGAAGGTGGGACTGGTGGAATATTTTGTTCAATTAGGGTTAAATTTAAAGTTTTAGTAGTTGGAGTTGCTGTAACTCCATCGTAAACTTCAATTGTGACGGAGGCGGTTCCTTTGTAATTATCGGTAATATTATTGGCAGTAAAAGGAGTATTTCCATCCCGTTCATTAAGGCCTAAGGTGAAATAGAGTGTCCCTACACTTGCATCACTGGTATCATTAAGTTTAATTTTAGCTGATTGGGTGTTGCCACTTCCTGGAGTTGGGATTATAAAAAGGGAAGAGTCTAGTCCAGTTAAATTCAAGTTACTTCCAGTATACGAGAGTTTAATTAGATCAAGTGGAACAGTCAGTTTGTTTGTTGTTTTAATAATTAAATAGATATTTTCACTATCCTCTAAAACCCCTCCACCCTCATCAACTTTAAATAAAAAGGTGCGAGCATCATTATTAAACAGTGAGTAAGATGAAGTAGAAGTATAGCTATTGGTATCTAAATCTTTTATAGTTGGTTTATCTTCTTGAGCTGTAACTGTGAATGTTATGGTAGCATTAGTTCTTGATGAACTTGTTCCATCGTCGACTTTATAAATAAGCGAATCAGTTCCATAAAAATTTTCATTAGGTACATAGGTACAATTTCTGCTATCAGGTGCAGTCGGATCGAAACAATTAAAGATAGCTCCGTTTTGAGGGGCGCTAACTAGAGTATAAAAGAGATTAGTACTATCGTTATCGGTAGCTTTATTGACGGTAAATTCAAGGTTGGAATCTTCAAAGGCGGTTAGCGTTTGATTAGCGCCAACGACGGGAGAGTTGCTATTACCACTTGATCCTGAATTTCCACCACTAGAATTAGTTAAATTATTATTTAATATACATTTTTTCTGATTAATATTGTAGGTTTCATTTACAGGACAACGAGGAATTGAAGGCTTAGATTGTTGTTGGGGAATACATCCAATTAACAAAAACAGAGTAATAAAGTTTGTAACGATAAATCCCATAAACCTCCACATATATTCTATGGTAAAAATTCTAAAATTAAAAGCCCGGATATTTGATACATGTTTTAAATGGTCAGGTATTGATTTTGTTAAGTTGTTATTTACTTAATCCGAAAAAGAGTAACTAATTTTGTGAGAGGTGGTATGAGTGATGGGTTAAATAATCTAAAAGAGAAACTTAAGGCGCCAATATAAACTCCATCTATTTAGGGCAAATGACTCAGAGATATTAGTCATGATGTAGCTAATATTATTACTATTATGATCGGCAAAACGAGAATTGTTAAAGGCCTAATGGAAAAGGATCCATTAGATAAAGATAAAATAAAAAAAATGATAGGGGACATTGAAAATAATTTTCAACGTATTCTAAATATTATCTTTTTTCAAAGAGTTTACTATATTAAAGATAGTGATGCTATTTTTACCTATGCTAAGCCTGAAGAGTTAGTCTTAGATTTAAAAAATCTTTTTGAAGATAGATTAACTAAAAAAGGCATAACACTTAAAATTGAAAATGCAATTGGCCCAGGTGAACCATTTATTCTAAATAAATTTCTCATTTTACGTTCTATTAGTTATTTAATTCAAAATTCAATTGAATCAATGACATTAGATAGTTTAGAAGTTAGTAATGCAATTTCTATCTATCTTGAAAAAAATGGAGATAAACTATTGATTAAAGTTAGTGATAATGGGAAAAAAATCAGTGAGGATGTGGTTAAAACGATGTTTAATCCTTTTGTTTCAACTAAAGATGACCTCACCTCAATGGGACTTGGCCTCTCTTTAGTTGTTGAAATTCTTCAAAAAATTGGAGCAACTATAAAATTTCAACAAAATGGCGAGACTAAAGAATTTCTAATTGAATTTTTTTAGTCTCGTCTAAGTTAGTTCGTTTTAGTTATAGAGTTTTTCAATGGTATCTTTGTAATTATTAATAACGAACGCACGTTTAAGTTTCATTGAAGGTGTTAAATAACCATTTTCTTGGCCCCACTCTTCTTTAACTAAGGCAAATTTTTTAATTTTTTCAAATCCTTTAAAATCCTCTTGGTAGGTTTTGATATCAGCATCAATTAACTGTTTTACAATTTCACTTTTGTAGATTTCTTCATCTGTGATTTCAATGTTTTTTTCCCGTTTTAAATGTTTTTTTAACTGAACTTTATCTACTCCAATTAAAGCTACATTATAAACTTTATTGTCACCAAAAATAAAAACTTGGTTAATAAGTGGGCTGAGTTTAATCTGTTCTTCTAATGGCGAAGGTACCACGTATTTACCATTTGAGAGTTTGTACTGCTCTTTAATTCTACCTGTTATGTAAAGGTAGCCATCTTTATCCATTTTTCCAATATCTCCAGTTCTAAAGCCGCCATCTGGCATTATAACTTTTTGGTCTCTTCCGGTTGGTTGTGATAGCCCTTCATAACGTTTTGCCCATAACAGATAATCTCGCCCTCGTTTTCGCTAGTTTTATCACTCATAACTGAACTATCAATCACTACACGTACGTTAGGAATCACTTTGCCCACACTGCCTAATTTACAATTTTTTTCAGTGTTAACTGAAATAAGTGGTGAGGTTTCACTTAATCCATAGCCTTCGTAAACTTTAATATTTAAATTATCAATAAATTTTGCAACATCAACACTTAATGCTGCCGATCCTGAAACCGCAAAACGCATTCTTCCACCAAAACGTGCGCGAATTTTAGTAAAGACAATTTTATCAACTAGTTGAAGTAGAATCTCTTCTGGTAGGGATAATTTTTTATTGGCCCTTTTTTTATTAGCAAGCTTCATTCCTTGAGTGAAAAGAAAGTTTGGTAATCCTCCCTCATCTTTCATCTTAGCGTTTACACCATCATAAATTCGGTTAAAGAGTCTTGGTACGGCAAAGAGAATGGTTGGTCTAATTTCGGCCAAATTTTCAATGATTGTATTAGCATTTTCTGCAAAGCCGGTGCATGATCCTGAGTAGATTAGAAGGTGGACTTCTACCATCTGACCAAAAATATGTCCCCATGGTAAGAAGGATAAAGTACAATCACCCTCTTTAATATCAATAAGCAGTGGTGCGCAGTTAATATTTGACATAATATTTCCATGAGAGAGCATCACTCCTTTAGGTTTCCCCGTAGTTCCTGAAGTATAGATAAAGCCCATAAGATCGTTGGTATCTGGAATAACTGACTCAGCAGGGTTTAGTTTTCCTAACTCTAATAAAAAGTTAAAGCTAGTATTATCTTTTGCATTTGTGGTTTCAACATTAAAAACATCTTGAATATTTTTGTTAGTTGCTTTCATGCTCATGACAGCATTAAATATTTTTTTCGTTGATGTTATTACAACTTTTGCTTCACAATCTTTAAGAATATGTTCCCACTCTTGCTCTTGTTGTGATTCATAAAGTGGTACAAAAATTCCACCTAGTGAGTAAGTGGCATATGCGCTGATGGCCCACTCTTTAGAATTATTTGAAATTATGGCAACTCTGTCCCCTTTGCCTATTCCTAATTTTTTTAGACCGCCTCGAGCATAGTTTACCGCAGTTTGAAACTCTCCATACGTTATCCATTCATATTTTCCATTATTTTTAGTTCCAAAAAGATTTAGGTTACTAAATTTCTTACATGAGTATTCTTGCATTTCAACGACATTGGTAAATTGGCGATCCATAATAAATCCTTTGCATTTGATTAATATAAATTATGCGCGAAATAGTACTGAAAATTGTCCTGTTTCGTCAAAGATAAAATAGCATCAAACATGTAAAAATAGCGACCATGGATTCTCAATGGCATTTTTCCAACTATTTTCACTACTTTTAAAAAAGAGAAAAGTTCCAGGAGTTACTGAGTTTTTAAATTGAGGATCAACTTTATACGCCCATGACTCAATTAAAGGATTATGTGCAACGATAAGAATAGTCTTAGTAGAATTCACTAGTTTTTCTGACTGTTGAATCGAAGTTTGAATAGCTTTTACTGTCTGTTCATACAGATTCATATTTGTTTCTAATGGAATTTCTAGTTTTTGTTTGCACAAAAAGAGTTGTGCTGTTTGATGTGTTCTTTTACTGGGAGAGCTGATGATTATTTGTGGGTTATATTGGGGAAAAATGTGAGATGAATTCATCTTTTCAAGTTTTTCACAAAAAGCGTTCTCACCTTGTTCTGTCAAAGAACGGTTAAAATCATTCAAGGTATGACTTAGTGGCTGACTAATTCCGTGCCTTAGTAGGATTAATATCTTTTCAGAACTATCTTGTGGTTTCATTGGCTCCATTGATGCAATGCCTCACTGTGAAGTGGTGTCGAATTTCTATATTTTTACTCAAAAATTTTAAAAAACAAGACAAAAAGACTCCATTTTTTAATTTTAAAGTTGGCATGACCCTTGCAGATAGTATTTTCAATGGTTGGCCAACAGATAAATTTGATCTCTGGCAGACGACGGATAGTTTTCAATAAAAACACCTACGGCCAATCTTCAGTGAAACCGCTATTAATTACCTACCAAAAAACGACCATACTAAACTATCCGAAGCCCCAGAGATCGTCCTTTTTCAATCTTTTCTAATCCATCATCTACGTCGTTGCTCTGTCGTTCACTTATTCGCGTCTAGCAGCTGAAGAATTATAAAGAGCTCTATTCGTCATCAATAACTAAATTTTTTGCGATCTTTACTCCACTTAGAGTCTCTTTCTCTTTTTTAATGAAAGGAAAGTGAATGCATGAGGTATCAGGATAGGTTTCGCCGAAAGCGATTATCACTGTTTTAGGAATAGTTTTTTGTAACTTAAAATAGTAGAGGCGCTCTTTAAGAACTCTTTTTGAAAAAAGAATACGTTGACGATCAGCCTCACTGACATCATCACCAGTTGGTAGCTCAGCCTCCACATCCTCAATCATAAATTTTGGTGTGGTATTTTTGATAATAATGGCACCTTTAATTTTATCCGCCGGAACCTCATTAATAAGATTCCACGTATTGGCATTAAAATAATCTAAAAAAAAGGTTGAAGTTCCATACTTAAATTTACGGGGAATAAGTAGGTGATTTAAAAATTTACGACTATTTTCATCTTTGGCACTTCTTGCAACTTTCTCAGCAAGATAGGAGTCTTCAAAACGAAACAGATAGTAACCAGGATTTTTCGTAGAGCGAAAAAGCATATACTGAATGGCAATCGAAGCCAGTGTAAAAAGTTTTTGTTGCGCAAGGTGAATATGAGGAGAATCACTTTCAACAAGTGCTTTCACTGACTCATAGAGGTGTTCACGTGATAGATCAGATTTTGACATGGGTCTTTTTTTAACCGCACTTAAATTATTTGTCCATACCTGAATTAAAGAAACTTTCCATTTTCAAATATTTCTTTTATAGTGCTTCAAAATTTACGTTAACGCATCAACATTTCAAATTGGAGTTTATTTTTATGTCTAAGCTACTCGCTAAAACAAGAAACATTGGTATTTCTGCCCACATCGATTCAGGGAAAACAACGTTAACTGAACGTATACTTTTCTACTGTGATCGTATTCATAAAATTGAAGAGGTAAAAGGTGGCGGTGCCGGAGCTACTATGGACCACATGGAGCTTGAGCGTGAAAAGGGTATTACTATTACTTCAGCTGCTACCACAGTATTCTGGAGAGGCTTAAACGATAAAGGAACAACTTTCGTTGAGGGCGACGATAAAGAGACTAGAATTAACATTATCGATACTCCGGGGCACGTGGATTTTACGGTAGAAGTGGAAAGATCTCTGCGCGTTCTTGATGGTGCTATTCTGGTTCTCTGTTCAGTCTCTGGAGTTCAATCTCAGTCAATTACGGTTGATAGACAGATGAGACGATACCGTGTTCCACGTTTAGCGTTCCTAAACAAAATGGACCGTCTTGGGGCCAATGCTTATAAAGGTGTACAACAGTTAAAAGATAAACTAAATCACAACGCGGTTATGATCAACATGCCAATCGGTGCTGAAGATAAATTTAAAGGCGTGGTCGATCTTATTACAATGAAGGCAGTCTATTTCGAAGGGGATAATGGTCAAAATATCGTAACAGCGGATATTCCTGCAGAGCTTAAAGACGAAGCACAAAAATTAAGAGAACAACTTTTAGATTCTATTAGTGCCTTTGACGATAAAATGCTTGAAGATATTCTTGAAGGTAGAGAGATTACAGAAGAGGCTATCCATGCAGCTATTAAAAAAGGTACACAATCTCTTCAGTTAACTCCTGTTTTTTGTGGTTCGGCCGTGAAAAATAAAGGTGTTCAGCTGTTACTTAATGGTGTGGCAAGGTATCTTCCATCTCCATTAACCTGCGAACGTTCAAAAGCAATTAATGCTAAAACTAATGAAAAATTTGATCTTATTCCTGATCCAGCTATGCCGTTAGTTTGTATGGCGTTCAAAATTACTGACGAGCAATTTGGACAATTAACTTATACCAGAATTTACCAAGGAACATTGACTAAAGGGGATACGGTTATTAACCCAAGAACTAAAAAGAGAGTTCGGGTAGGTCGTATCGTGCGCATGCACGCTAATGATCGTGAAAATATTGAATCAGCTTGTGCTGGGGATATTATTGCGATGATTGGGGTTGATTGTGCTTCTGGGGATACTTTTGTAGGTTCAGATGAACTAGACAACGTATCTTGTGAAAGTATGCACATTGCAGTTCCAGTTATTGAGTTATCAATCAAAGCTAAAGATAAAGATCAACAAGTGAAAATGGGTAAAGGTCTTGCCCGCTTTAGAAAAGAGGATCCAACTTTCCACGTATTTACTGACGAAGAGTCAGGCGAGACCAGAATTGCGGGAATGGGGGAGTTACACTTAGAGATCTACGTTGAACGTTTAAAAAGAGAGTATGGTGCTGACGTTATTATTGGTGCCCCTCAAGTTAACTACCGTGAAACGATTAAATCTGAAGCGAAAATTGAATACACCCATAAGAAACAGTCAGGTGGTCAAGGTCAGTTTGCTCACGTTGTGGGTAGAATTCGTCCACTCACTGCTGAAAATAAAGAGAACCCAGAGCAGTTATTTAAATTTAATAATATGATTCGCGGGGGAGCAATTCCAAATGAATTTATTCCTTCGTGTGAAAAAGGCTTTAACGACGTTATGAATAAGGGTCCACTAGCTGCCTTCCCGTTAATTGACGTAGAAGTGTTCCTAGAAGATGGCCGTTTCCATGAGGTGGATTCATCGGATTTAGCTTTCCGTATTGCCGCTCGTATGGGTATGAAAGAGGCCGTTCGTAACGCCAATTCATGTATCTTAGAACCAATGATGAAAGTTGAAGTTGAGTCACCTCAAGAGTTCCAAGGTAACGTGATCGGGGATTTATCTTCTCGTCGTGGTATCATTATGGGATCTGAATCAACTGACGTTGGGGACGCGATCATTAGAGCGTTAGTACCACTTTCAGAAATGTTTGGTTACTCTACTGTTCTTCGTTCAATGTCGACTGGTAAAGCAAGTTACACGATGGAGTTTGAACGCTATGATCAGTGTCCAACTCATATTGAAGACGCTGTTAAAAAAGCGCGCGCTGAAAAATTAACAGAACGTGATTAGAAAATTTATTGAATAGTTTTAGTAGATCCCCTAGGCGCAATCCTAGGGGATCTTTTTTTTAAGGTAAGGTATTAATAATGATTGAAACAAGCCAGCTGCAGACATTGGTCGCTGTTGCTAAAACGGGAAGCTTTTCCAGTGCCGCTCATGAACTGCATGTTACTCAATCGGCCATCAGTCAGAGTATTAAGACACTTGAAACTAAAGTAGGCGTGACTCTTTTTAATCGTAGTGGAAAAAAGGTGGGACTAACTTTAGAGGGTGAGAAGCTTTATAAATATGCTAAAGAGTTTCTAAGTAAATTAGAAGATACACTCCATATTATAAAACTCCAAAAAGATGAAATGGAAGGACTTATTCGAGTAGGAACATTAACTGGCGTGGGAAAATCGTGGATTGCTCCTCAGTTGGTAGAGTTCTCAGCGCTTTATCCTAAGCTTAATGTTTCAATTAGTTTAGCTCACGACTACAAATTAGTTGAAGAGTTTGAAAATTTTCAACTAGATCTGCTGTTGCTGCCGGAATACTCATTACCTAATAGTGGTGAAAAAGTGTTACTAGGAGAAGAGTTTGCCCAATTAGTTTACCCTAAAGGTAGCGACTATGAGTTTTTACAGAAAGATTTAAGTCTTGAGAACTTACAAAAATGTCCACTTATTCTTTTTGAAAAAAATGATCCGCTTTTTAATAAATGGTGTATAGATCATTTTAAAGAGATTCCAAAAGAGCTTAATAAACGCCTAGTCGTAAACTCGCATGGAAATATGCTTTATGCTGTTGCTAAGGGATTGGGTGTTGCAGTTGTTCCAACTCACGTTTTAAATCGTTCTTACTATAAAGAGCAAGTGGTAACAGCACTTCCTAGTAGAGAAAAGTTGATCACCAAATTCTATTTTGTTTATCATAAAGAAAGTTTAGAGATTGAGCGAATGAAAAAACTCATTGCCTACGTAAAAAAGAATTTTAATGCTAATGTACGAACCCACTGGAAGTAGTTTTTTATGTTTGAGTGGTCAACTCTGCCCGATGAAATCCAAAATCTTTTTGAGCGAGTTTTTAGAGCAGAATTCTACCCGGTATTGGTAGGTGGTATTGTTAGAGACTATTTGTTAACTAAAAAATGGGGAGATGATTTTGATATTGAACTTCGCAGTGACACAATTCCTTTAGACCAATGGGAAAAAAGTCTTGAAAGTTTTTATCAACAGTTGAGCAAAGATTATAATATTGAACGCTTTGATTTTCATATTTGTAAGATTGCATTAGGTCGCTATAGTATTGAGTTTTCTAGTCCACGCTTGAAAACTATTTACAGAAAATTATTCCCATAAAAACTTTACGGCTAGCTTTTTTCCAAAATCGGATACAAAGAGAGTTTTAAACGAAGAGACTTTTCAATCAATGCAATAGGTTTAATTATTTCTGAAAAAAAATAATGACTTTAATAGATCCCTACAAAGGAGTTGAGGCTTTAAAAAATAAAAAATTAGAGTTTTGTAGTGAAGATTTTTTAAAGATCCCGTACGTTTTTGAGAATGATTCGATTTAAAGTAAAATTCAATTTAATGATTGGTGATGATCTTTTTAGTAAAATTGGGTTATTTCATCTAGAGAGTTTAACCAGTTTTTATTTTTTAAAAGAGTGGCTTAAATCTTATAATTATAATGAATATTTAAAGCTCTTTTTTGAATTAAAAAAGTGTTTTAAATTATCAACTAATGAAAAGCTAAAGATTGTGGATAGTATTGGAACTTTGGCAGTTGACTCCTGTTTTATGGAACATTAACTTCAAATCAACAGCTCTATCTTTTAATTTTAATTGAAAAAAAGGATCAACTAGACAGAGCAATTCTTGATCAATTAGGACAATTTTTTGAAATAAAACAGAAAGATCGAATTAAGTTTTATGAATTGGTATCTGATTTAACTAGCAGAGTATATTTATCTGAAAAAGCAAAACATCAAAGATTATTTCCATCGTTTATGTCTAATCGTGCAAATCTCAATTTTTTAGGCCTGCTAGAGGCAAAATTTGCCGTAGTGTAGAATTATTGACTTAAGTATAGCTATACTATTAGTAACAGGAGGTCTTGATATGAATGAAATAATAAGGCCCAAGACCATTATTAATGAGAAAAAATCAACAGATGATTTACAATCAATTTTGATAAATCACCATTCTAAAAGCAAAGTAAAAAGTGAAGATACTAGTGATCCTGAAGTAAGAAATAACGTTGCAACTACTTCTGAAATTCCAGATCTTTTTTTTGACGAAATTTTGACAAATTTTAAACTAAATAGATTTGAAATTTTAGTTTTGATGTATCTATATCGCTTAGTTTGGTGCAGACCTAATCTCTATAAGACGTATGGATATGGTCAAGTATTATCCCTTACAGAAGTGGCCAAAAGTCTGAATATTGAAACTGATGAAGTTTATAATGCTTTAAGAAAATTGGAGTCACTTGATTTTATAGAAACCATAAGGGCCGGCCAATATTTTGTCAGAAAGTACTTTACTGCTGAATTAGATAAATTCTACGGTCAAAATTACGATGATTTTTAGCCAATAATTTTTGTTGATTCTAAAGAAGTATTACGCAAGGTATAAAAAAATTAGCATGTAGTCTATTTAATAAAGATAATGTAATTTGATTATGATATAGATAGAAATCTTTAAAAAAGGGTTCTACATATGAAATCTTTATTATTAGTACTCATGTTATTGGCCGCTTTTAATACTTTTGCTCAAATGGATGATGAGTCAGAAGATTATATACCTGTTCCAAGTTCAATAGAAAACGGAATGGAGATGCCTGTTGATGAGGGTGGTGAATATACTAATGGTAATGCTGCTTTCTCTCATGATTATAGTAATCGCACAGAAGAGATTGTCTATCCTACGCCAGAAATGCAGTACTCTGATCCAAGTGCTTTAAGTAATCCTAGTGCTTACCCAGAAAGCGTTTACGGTGATGCTGAAGACGAATAATTTTAGTTCTTGTATAACAAAATAGAGTTACGTAAATTAGCAAACTGATTGATTGCAGATGTCTCCATCTCTCTCAAAACCGCAAGGTCTCCCCGGTTTTCAATCCAATTTCTAATTTTGTCAGTTCCATTAATAAGATCAATCGGTGCTTTAATATATTCATATTCGTAAGGTGGCTCTTTCCATGAAAACGCCTTCTTGTCATTAAGATAAAAATAGAGTTCTCGCATAAGAAATTGAGTTAAAAGCCATGGCCTAAATTTTGTTTTGTCCGTCACATGGATCTGAATGCCACCACAGGGTATATCTTTATGTTTGTTGAAGGTTGGTTGAAAAAAAGTGGGTCTAAGCACAGCACCTTCAGCTAATCGTTCTTTTTTTACGATAGGATTGATTTGGTCAAGGAAACTAAAAGGTTCTAATTTGGGGTGACCAATAATTTCAAGACTTCTAGTTGTTCCTCTGCCTTCTGAAATGTTGGTACCCTCAAAAAGAACTGTTCCAACAAAGGTATAGGCGCTATCTATAGTAGGAAGATTGGGTGAGGGAAGTGTCCAGTGTAGTTTAGTCTGATCATAGCTCATAGAGCGTTGCCAATTTTCCATTTTTATTACACGTAAATTACAGTTTGCTCCAAAAGCTTTATGTGCAAGAGTTGCTACTTCACCAATAGTAAGACCATGTCGCATTGGAATTGAGTGTCTTCCTACAAATGAGCTGAAATTCATATCCAGCATATTTCCTTCAATAGTCACTCCATCAATTGGATTAGGACGATCAAGCACAACAACTTCTATATCACGATTTTTACAGGCCTCCATTAATAGGGTTAAGGTATAAATGTAGGTATAAACTCGAGTGCCGACATCTTGAAGATCAACTAAAATTGCATCAATGCCTTCTAGCATTGCAGGCGTTGGAATTCTGGTGGTAGAATAGAGGCTGTGAACTTTCACCCCAAAATAAGGGTGAATAAAGTCTGAAGTTTCAATCATGTTATCTTGAAGATCGGTAAAGAGTCCGTGTTGAGGTCCGAAGAGTTTTTTAAATCTAGCTCCAAATAACTCTTTAATTACGCATATTCCTGTAATTAAATCGTATGTTAACGAAGCAGAATTACATAGATATGCAACATTACCTTTAATAGAAGTAACTAAATCTTTATTTACTTTAAGTTGATCAAGACCAGTCCTGGTTGTCATACATATGATCCTCTGATAATTATTAAATTATGAAAAATATTTATTTAACCTTAATTTTATCTTCTATAATCTCAGCAATTACACTAAATCTTTTAGCGAGTAATAACAATCTACCAAATCAAAAAGAGTTTCTCGAACTAAAAAAAGAGGTGATCCTTTTAAATTTAAAAAATATTAATTCAATTAATTATATCCCACAAGACGTTATCTATATTAAAAATGAAGGAAATAAAATTATCCCACGAAATAATCCATTGAACAAAGTTTATATGCCGGGGAATCCTAAATCAGATAAATATGGATTTATAATGTTACCCAATATTAATAAACAAAAAGAGCTAGATCAATTAACCAAAATTGAACAGGAGTTGAGAAACCTATGAAACAGTACCTAGATCTTTTAAGTCATGTGCTAGAAAACGGCGAAAAAAAAGATGATAGGACAGGAACAGGCACCATTTCAACCTTCGGCTACCAGATGCGTTTTGATTTAAACGCCGGATTTCCACTTGTAACCACTAAAAAATGCCACTTAAAATCGATCATTCATGAACTTTTATGGTTTTTGAAAGGGGATACCAATATCAAATATCTCAAAGATAATGGGGTCAGAATTTGGGATGAGTGGGCAGATGCTAATGGTGATTTAGGCCCAATTTACGGAGCTCAGTGGAGAAATTGGAAAGATAGTAATGGAAAAAGTATTGATCAGATTAAAAATATTGTGGAATTAATTAAGAAAGATCCGTCGAGTAGACGCTTAATTGTCAATGCCTGGAATGTAGGTGATCTGCCACAAATGAAGCTGACTCCATGTCACGCGTTTTTTCAATTTTATGTTTTAAATAATAAACTCTCATGCCAATTATATCAGCGCTCAGCCGATATCTTTTTGGGTGTACCATTTAATATTGCATCTTACGCTATTTTAACGATGATGGTGGCCCAAGTTACCAATCTAAAATTAGGTGAGTTTGTCCATACTTTAGGTGATGCTCATCTTTATTTGAATCATATTGATCAGGCCCAAGAACAGTTAAAACGAACTCCGTTTCCATTACCTAAAATGGAAATAAAAAATCGTGGGCAGAGTATCTTTGATTTTCTCTATGATGATTTTGTTTTAAAAGATTATCAAGCTCATCCTCACATTAAGGCGCAAGTGGCTGTATGAAAATCGCTCTAGTTATAGCCAGAGGAAAAAAAAATCAGATCGGGATTAATAATAGTCTCCCGTGGCGACTCAAATCCGATTTACAACTATTTAAGCAGATTACCCAAAATCACCATATCTTAATGGGACGAAAAACCTTTGAATCACTGCCTGGATTACTCAAAAATAGAGTCCATTTAGTGGTTTCACGTAATGTAACTGAGCACGCTTCAGCTGACGTTAAGTATTTTACAGATGTAAAAAGCGCAATCAATTTTGCCAAAAATAGCGGAGAAAGTGAGCTTTTTATCATTGGCGGCGCTGAAATTTATAACATGACCATTGATTTAATCGATACCTTATACCTAACTGAAGTTGATTTTGAGGGTGAGGCTGATACCTATTTTCATAAAATTGATTTTAAAGAGTGGGAAAATGTGAAAACTGAGCACTTCGAACGCGATCAATTTAATTCCCATGCCTTTGATTTTAAAATATTTAATCGTAAAAAATAGTTAATATTCAATGTAAGTTTGAGTCACCTTAGCATCACTATGGTTTAAATAGTCTCGTACTTGTAAGAGATCTTTGGTTTTAATATAGAGATTAGTAGCGCAAGCTTTTCTAAAACTATGCGAGGCTAAATCATCATCGAGAATTTCAGCTTTAGTATTTTTAATATGATTATACAGTGTTTTTAGTTGAATAGACTCGGCAGCTTTATTGGTAAAAACATATTCGGAGTGAGTCTTCTTAGTTTCAAGATAATCATTAAGAAGTGCATAGATCCGGTCAAAATTTTGAATTTTTAGACGGTGAACATCGCCTGTACGGACAAAATTGATGGTTTTGGTCTCAGGATTGAAATCTTTGACACGCAAAAAGGTCAATTCGGAAGTCTTAGCCCTCCAAAGTAGAGCAAATGGAGCATAAAGCGGTCTTGAACCCGTCGTTTTGTCCGTAATTTTCTCCCAGTGCTCTGGAGTTAAAAGTTTAATTGTTATCACATCTTTTTCTTTCACACTAATGGAGTGAATTTTCATTTTTACGGGGTTATTTTTAAAGATGATCTCCTTATCATCAGCATTTCGCTGTCTCAGGTACTCATAAAAATTGTTAATGGTGGATAAGTGGCGCCGTTTGCTACTCACTTTAAGTATTTTTTGGCGTAAAAGTGAAGGAAGGGAAGACTCGCTCACTCTGTTTCTTAAAAAATTGGCTTACAAATCTATAGGTTTTTAAAAAAACGGGGGTTTTCGAGGGTTGATCGCTCAAAATCTGAATTACTTAAGGGGCTTAGCAGGGAAGAGCTAAAATCTTGATCTTTCTTTCCTAAATACTCTAAATAGGCCGAAATAATCTCCGTACTAGAATCTGCAGAGCTCTTTATGAGGATAGACCTGTTCAAACCAGGCTATATATTTCCAAAGATCACATTGATAGCTCTTTTATAGTGTGCAAACTGCGGTTAGAAGTATGGCAATTATGTAGAAAAAGCTCAAGCCATATCTGATGTCTTTTATTCATCTTGCTGTTACAAAATATCCTTAATTTTTTCATATAATAGTAATTATATGAAATATATAACATATAAATATATGTAATCACAATATTGATTTAATGCAATACTTATTTTGAGGTTTTTTTGTAAGTATAAAGGTCAGGCTAGAGGTAGCACTTATTTCATTTTTATTTTAATTTTTTCTGACGTTTCCATTTTAGGAAGTTCATCACTATTTAAAATTTCATAAGGCATCGCTACTTTTGAAGTTACAACAAAAACATATTTGTCATCTTTTTCAAATTGAACTGATAGCTTCGCAATATCAATTTTAATCAAACTGCTTTTTTCATCAATCTCTTCAATCTCTAGCTCATCTAATCTGAGAACTTTATTGAAGAGTGTTTTATCTTTAAAAAATTTGGTCTTTTTAACTTCTAAATTAATTACATTAAATTCTGGTCTTACCATTTTCCAATAACAAAAGTCAGATAATTATCAGTTATCTTCTAAATTTTAATACCGCTTGTGACCGGTGAAAAAGTGCTTCCATCTCAAAAAATTTAATCTGATAATTAGCTTCAACTATTTTTATCGTTATTACAGTCTGTTGTGATTTTTTTTATGGCTGAACCGGTCACCACCATATTTTTAACTTTAGAAACTGTTACTGAAAGATCCATTGACGCCCAAGTTTAACATCAAATTGAGCAACAATCATCGCATTGCCTTCCGTCGCTTCAAATTGAAAATTGACGTTAGCAAAAATGTTATAATCATGCACTTGATAGGCAACCGTTTGCAGCTGAATAAAGTGTAGTACTATGAATGAAATGAGTTACGCAGGCCCCATAACGTACGACTACAGATGGCACTTACGTAATCAGTTCTAAAATAGGTTTTAGTAACTTCGTAATCAAGATTAATATTTTTTTCAGTTTCACCTGTTACAAATTAAATCGTTCATGGCCGTTGTCCGCAAAACTGGTCTGACTAAGTGTGGTTAACAGCAGTGCCATTAAAATTTTTGATTTCATATCAGAGCTCCTAAAAATTTACTCTGATATAGCGCTTATTGCGCTACGAGTCTATGGCAATGGTAAATTCTATCAATGAACTCAAGAAATACTATTGAATCTGATTTAGAGTTAAAACTTTACACTCAAGAGACACATTTGATAAATGAAATCTGTTTTACAATTCAATAACCTCTTAAGGAGTCCCCAATGAAAACATGGTTTGCTTTAAGTTTCGTTGCATTCTCTCATTAATGGTTTAACACAGTCGCTATTGGCGCCCAGCTAAAGTGACTCCAAAAGTTGAAGTCAAAGCTGAACCGATTAATCCAATTGTGACAAAAATGACTGAAGCGGAAACCCTTTGGGAAAAAAGAGATAATAAAGAGGAGTCTTGAACAGTGTTTAAAACTCCTAGAAGAGGTAGTAGCGGCTGAACCAAATAACTATGAAGCACTGGTTTACTTAAGCCGTGGGAACTATCTATTGGCCGACGGTCACTATGATGATGAAAAAAATAAACTGAACTACTGGCAAGTGGGTCTAAGCTATGGCGAAAAAGCATTGGCGACTAATAAAGATTTCTACAAAAAAACGGTCGAAGAGAAAGTGGCCGTAGAAGAGGCGCTTGATACTTTAACTAAAAATGAAGTTGAAGCTATTTATTGGACAGCCGTTAACTTAGGAAAGTGGTCAAAACTTACAGGTGTACTTAAGGCCATGAAGTATAAAGCAAAAGTTCAAAAACTTGTTAAGAAAGTGGAAGAGCTTAATCCAGAATTTTTCTTTGGAGCTGTTCATAGATACTGGGGAACCTACTATGCAGTTGCACCATTTTTTGCTGGTGGCAGTCTAGAAAAAAGTCTAGAGCAATATACTAAAACTTTACAAATTGCTAATAATTATCTTGGTAGTCACGTCCTTTTTGCTGAAAATTATGCAGTTAAAAAAGGCGATAAAGAGCTTTTTAAAAAAGAGTTAGAATTTGTTTTAAATGCTGACGTTAACGCTGTTCCAGAAATTCGAGCAGAAAACGCCATTGAAAAAAAGAAGGCCGAAAAACTTTTAAGCAAAATGAATGAAGTATTCTAATTCTATTGAAAGCTTTTTTTTTAATTTTTATTGCAGGTATCGTTAGTTCATGCAGCACGCTTTTTTACCAGCCGGCCAGAGAGACTTTCTACTTACCTCAAAATTTTAATCTTAACTATGATGAGGTTAAAATTGAGACCAGTGACAAGGTTAAACTTAATGGCTGGTGGTTAAAAAATTCCACCCAAGAATCAAAAGGGGTGATTCTCTTTTTTCATGGAAATGCTGAAAATATATCTACTCATTGTTTTAATCTTGCATGGACAACTAAATATGGTTACGAACTTCTCTGTATTGATTACCGTGGGTACGGAAATTCTGAAGGCAAACCCAACCAACAAGGAACCTATTTAGATGCAATTGCCTCTATGGATTACGCTTATGAAAAGATTTTTTTACCTTTAAAAAAGCTCCACCCAAAACTTAAATTTATTATCTATGCACAAAGTTTAGGTGGAATTATCACGGGCAGAGCTGTGATCGATTGGAAAAATAGAGAGCAAATAAATCTATTAGTTCTAGATTCAACCTTTAGTTCATACCAAAATATTGCTTTTGATAAGTTAAAATCTGTTTGGCTCACGTTTTTACTCTCCCCACTTGCTTATCTATTAATTAGTGATGAAATGGAATTCAAAAGTAAAATTGACCTCATAAAACCAATTCCAACACTGGTTATTCATGGGGACAGTGATCCGGTTATTCCTCAAAAGTTTGGGAAGGAGATTTTTGAT